>JBKQMU010000028.1:0-7924 GCA_052146555.1 Isosphaeraceae bacterium | reverse complement strand
AGTGACGTGCCGACGACGCCTTGGTTGAGCGCCTGTGTGAATCTCGAATCTCGCAGCTCCTCGGCCATCTCGTTGAAGAGCCTCAAGGCGACTACCGGCGGTCTCGTGCTCATACCATCTTCCTGGGCTGAGAGCCTTTCCCGCATCTTATCGCCAACACGACCGTGGGTCGCTCCCAGAACGGCATCCCCCGCGTACTGCGCATTCGACAGAATCTGCAAAATCGGACGGGCGTTCTGTCGGAGAAATTGAACCAACTGTTGCAACTGCTGAATCAGGGCCGTACAGTCTGAACAGACGAGATTCGCTACCTGGACGTTCATCGCGGGATTCCGCCGAGGACTCCGTGGCCAAGCGCCGAGCCGGCGCGCAGGAAGCGATGACAGCGTGGCGAGAGCAGAACCCGCTGCGGCGGTGGCGCGCCAAGCAGCCGCCGGAGGGTTGGAAGTGCGCCGTGCTCGCGAGGCAGCTCGGCGTTTCGCACACGGCCGTTGGTATGTGGGAGGCGGGGAGACGGCTGCCCGTTGTCGACGCTTTCGCGAAGATCGAGGAGCTGACCGGGATAACCGCGAAGGAATGGATGGAGTGGTACAAACAGAAGCCGTCGGAGGATCAGCCATGAACCTCCAACCACTCCTCGACGCGATCAACGACCGCAACATCGTCTCGGGCCTGACGCACGATATCTACCGCTACCCGGCCCGATTCTCGCCCGTCTTCGCCAGGGCCGTGATCAAACTTTTCACCGAGCCCGGCGACACGATCCTGGACCCGTTCATGGGCGGCTCGACGAGCCTGGTCGAAGCTCTCGCGCTCGGCCGCCACGCCGTCGGGACGGATATCAATCAGTTGGCCGTATTCCTCGCCCAGGTGAAGACGCTGCTCCTCTCCGACGACGACCTCGACTCGCTCCGAATCTGGGCCGAGCTGACCGCCCCGGAGCTGTCGCCCCGGAAGCCGGTCGTCCGGCACACCTATTACAAAGAGCTCGGCTATCAGACGAACATGCCGTGGCGGTTCCGGAAGATCGCGGAGCAGGCGCTCAATAACGCGATGGACTTGCTCGAAGGGGATCTGCTCCTCGCGGCCAGATGCATCATCCTGAAGACGGTCCAGTGGGCGGTGGACTGCAAGAAGGCCCTTCCCACAGCGGCCGAGTTCCGGGCCAAGATCGCCGAGGATACACAGATCGTCGCGGATGGCCTCCAATCCCTCCGCCGCCAGGTCGAGTCGCTCCGACGGCGGCCGACCACGATCGAGGCCCACCATTGCGCGACGGACGCCATAGGCAGCCTCAAGTCGAACCTCCTCCGGCGCCGACCCCCGAGGCTGGTCATCACGTCCCCGCCCTATCCCGGCGTGCACGTCCTCTATCACCGCTGGCAGGTCCTCGGCCGAAGAGAAACCGCTGCGCCGTACTGGATCACCGAGTCGAACGACGGACAGGGAGATTCGTTCTACACGTTCTGCGACCGACGCCGCCAGGACCACGACGAGAAATACTTCGCCCGGCTGCTGGTCTGCTTCACGGCCATCCGGAGCGTCATCCCTGACGATTGCGTGGTCGCCCAACTTGTCGGCTTCGCCCGTCCGGATGAGCAGCTACCGCTCTACCTCGATGCGATGCGTCGGGCCGGATTCGCCCGGCTTGAGCTCAAGGGGGCCGGCCGCCCCACTCAGGAAGAGTTCTGGCGCGCGGTTCCTAACCGCAAGTGGTACAACCAGGTTCGCGAAGAGATTCGGCAGTCGAAGGAGATTCTCCTGCTCCATCGCGCCCGGTGATGTAGACCGGACAACGTTGGACTTCATGTCGCCTCTCCGGACCCGACGATGGCGGGAACCTGGTCGTCATCGAGGTCGCCGAGCGAGTCGATCATCGGCAACAGCACTGGCGCCACTGCCTGCGTGAACTCGGCGACCCTCTGCTCGATGTTCGCCTCGGCCTCATCCTCGCCTGTCTCGTCGTCTTCGTCGTCGTTGGCCGACTTCTTCGCCTTGGCTTTCGCGTTCTCGGCCTCGTCCTGCTGGACGAGCGCCAGGCCCAAGAGGACCATGCCGTAGGTGAACCGGGCGTTGATGAGCCTGGGGTCGCGGTTTGACGGCTTGATCTCCGTTTTGAGGTAGAGGTTGTCCATGTTGACGTAGAAGTCGAAGATCGGCTTCACGTCACCGTTGACGCCGTTCTCGTCCGGCAGCCCGGCGTTCTTGATCCGGAGCGCGGTGCGCTTGTCGAACGGGGGCGTGTGCTTGTCCCAGTCCACCTCGTGCACCTCGATGATCTTGGGCAGCGCGATGCCGGCGGCCACCTCGCGGTCGCCGCCGCTCTCGCCCGAGGGCGGCTTGCGGCGCGGTGCGGGCTCGCCGGTCGGCTGGGCGGCCGGCCGGACCTTCACGACGAAGCGGTTCTCGAACGGGTCGATCCGCGAGGAGTCCGTCACGACAGCCAGGAAGGTGATCGCGTCGCCCACCTGGCAGTTGAGCGGGAGCTGGACGCTCAGGGTGCCGATGCCGTTCTGTAGGTTCGGGCCGACGTAGTCGGTGACTGGGACCCTGTGCTCGCCGTTGACGATGAACAACGAGAACTGGCCCGTCTCGGTGGCGCGGCCGAAGTAGTCGTTTTCGGCGTCGGTCTCGAACGCGATGCGCGAGCGCAGGTTGATCGGCGTCTCGCGGACGATCTCCTGGCCGTAGTCCTTGCCCTTGAAGTTGAAGAACGTCGGGAACCGCTTGCCGTCGAACGGCTTCTCCTCGTCCTCCTCCTCGCGGACCTTGGCGGTCTTGAACGGGTTCGAGGCGCGGGGCCCCTTGAGGAACAGGTTCGCGAGAGTCGGCGACTTCTTGAGCAGCGACTCGAGGATGTCCTCGAGCGGCTTCGAGTCGGCGAGCTTGGCCTCGGTCTGCTCGCGCCGTCGGCGCTCCTTCAGGTCGCGGAGCCCCTGGTGTTGCTTGAGCATCTCCTCCAGGGCACGCTCGATCTCCGCCTTCAGGTCGCCGCTCCGGAGGCGATCCCGGCTGTTCATGAAGAGGACCTCGCGGGCGCGGCCGGTGAACCGGCTGCAATCCACCATCACGAGGATGGAGTCGGCGAGGTAGCTCAGCCCGACGGCCTTGCGGGTGAAGAAGTCCGGGGTCAGGTGGCCGTGGGTCTGGCCGTTCTGCGTGAAGATGATCCCCTCGTGCTTGCGGTAGGTCTCGGCCTTGCCCTTCTTGAAGGCGTAGATGGTCGCCCTCATCTCCTCGCCGAGGGCGCTGATCGGGCACGACGACGGGAAGCCCTCCTCCAGGTTGTTCCCGCGGTCGTCGTCGAGCCGGACGCCGAGGCCAGTCAGGTTGTTCTCGAAGCTGCCTTCGTGACCCTTGTACGACGGCCGGCACTCGTAGAGACGCACCGGGAGGGCGACGTCGGGCAGCAGCAGGTCCAGCCGGCTCAGCAAACCGTCCTTCATCAGGATGTTCGACTTGAAGCCGGTGGCCGCGTATTCGTAGAGCTTGATGAGCGTGCCCCACTCCGACTGGCGGGCGTAGGGTTCGCGGCCCTGCGGGAAGATCGGCATCTTGTCCGCAGTGAACAGCAGGGCTCCGCCCTGGGACGGCTTCGCCTCGGCGCCAATGGGGGCGAGGTAGGTGTAGACGGAGTTGCGGACGGGCCCGGCGCCGGCGTTCTCTCGCCGGACGACGGTGAACCCCCACTGCGTGTCGGACGGGTGCGCGGGCTTGCTGCCCACGATCTCCGGGTTGCGCCGCGTTACGATGAGCTGCAGGCCGTTGGGGCCGCAGAACTCGAAGACGCCGGTGCCGCCCATGTTGAACTTGCCCTGCACGAAGGGGATGCGGAGCTTGTTCGACTTGGTAAGCGAGAGGAA
Organism: Isosphaeraceae bacterium; assembly: GCA_052146555.1. Lineage (GTDB taxonomy): Bacteria > Planctomycetota > Planctomycetia > Isosphaerales > Isosphaeraceae > Aquisphaera. Next base: position 4,061 of record JBKQMU010000028.1, on the reverse strand, counting down.
CGTGTCGGGCATCCTCTCGGGCGTCTGCCCCTCGCCGCGGTCAGAGATCGTGAAGCACGGGTTGCCGCTCCGGGGGCCGACGCCGGTCGCGACCAGCGTTAGCCAGCGCGCCGTCTCGGTGCGCTTCTCGTTGGGCCAGTTCTTCACCTGCCCCGCGAGGGGGCTGTCGGGCCGGTAGGACTCGTCGAAGAACATGGCCACCGCCTGGCGGATGCTCTGGGGCGCCTTGGGCCCCTCGGGGTCGATGCCGCGCACCAAGCACTCGTTCATCAACCGCGCGTCGACGGCGTTTACCACCTTCTCGACCAGCGCCGCGTCGGGGCGGCCCTGCTGGTTGCCGATGGTGTTGTAGTTGTTCTCGTAGTCGCCGTAGAACCGCCAGAGGTTCTTGTTTTCCCAGAGGCCCGCCTCCTTCATCAGACCGATCACCTCTTGCTCGCTGTCCGCCTTCATCAGCGCGAGACAGAGCTCCTTCGCCTGGGCCTCTTTCATGGATACTCCTCAAGAATGGCAGGCGCGGGCCCGTGGCCCGTGGTCGGGAAGAGTGTTTCGGTTCAGAGAGCGTGCTTCGTAGGACGCGTGTATGCTTGCCTACAAAGAGTTTAGTTCGCGGCGGCGCGGTACTCCGCCAAAAAAGTCCGTCCCTGATCGGTCGGGATGTAGTAGACCCGCACACCGCCGCGCTGGCGCTCCACAAGCCCCAGGTCGGACATCCGCGAGACGGCGCCGGACCGCTGCGAGGCGAGGAAGGATTGGCTGAGCTTCTCGGCGCGGTCCTCGGCCACGTGCGCCTTGAGGACAGCGTCGATCTTCTCCGGTGTGTTGTTGCCGTCCTGGACGGCCTCGAGGATCGCCTTGAACGCGAACGCCTCGACCGGCACGGACGCGATGATGTGCTTGATCAGGAACGCCCGCTCGTCGGGCGAGAACTTCTCGGGGACCCCGTCCACCGGGGAGTCGATGACGGGGTTCGGGAGGCTAGCGAAGTCCCAGGCGACTCGGGTCGGGACGATGAACCTCTCCTTCCTCTGGGTCATGACGTTGATCAGCTTCAGATCGACCATCAGGCCCGAGAGCTCGCCCCGGCCGTTCTGGTAGACCACGAACTGATTCGCGTAGCGGGCTCGCCCCTTGCCCGCGTCCTCCCGAGTCGTGGGGAAGGCGGTCGAAAGGGCCTCGTCCCGCGGGATTTTCTTGGCCTCGTCCAAGGCGGCGAGATAGTCGCCGAACACTGCGGCCTCGGCCGCGAGCAACTCGGCCGTCGCCCCGATCGAGAGGCCCTTCTGGCCGTCGGCGAAGAGGCGGATCAGCGCCCGGGAATTGACCTTCGCGGGCAACAGCCTGTTGTGCTGCCCCAGGACCCAGCGGTCCAGCGGCACGGGTCGTCCGGGTGCCCACATGTCCGAGGGCAGCTCGGCGAGCCCCTGCGGCGGCTTCGCCGGCAGACCTTCGCGCTGGAAGATCGCCGGAACGGTGGCTGGTGCCGTCGGGGGCAGCTTGGCGGCGAACAGATCGACGACGCCGTTACCCGAATCTTTGGCGACGACGCTCCGCTTCCGGGGCGGGCTCGGCGGCCGGGTGGCCTTCGGCGCCGCGGCGGTCGGGGCCGGGCGGGGCTCGTCGTTGACTGGCTCGGGCATCGGCTGCTGCGGAAGCAAAGACGGTCCACTGATCACGATCGGCCCTTTTGCTGCAACCTCCTGCTCCATAAGGATTTGATTCCGCACTGCGGCGGCAATCGCCTCTCCGTAATCTCGGTAGGAACCTGTCGCGACCAATCGATCCAATTCGTCCTTGGTTTCCGCCGTGCAGTTGAAGCAGATGATCATCACGGCGATCCTTTGACAGCAGAAATCACTGTTACAGTATACTACAGCGAATCGGCCGAGGGTCAACAGTAAAAACTCGATTTCCCTGACAGCAAACTAAGGGCCCGGTGGGAACATAGTGAATTGCCTCAGTGAGCAGGGAAAGATAGGCAAGCATGACCACATCGGTTAGTCCTATGACCCGCGTCATCTTGCCCACCGATAGAATTCCCCATTTCCCCCTTGAACCACCCATCTTGCTTAGCCCGCGGATACAATTCACTATATCCCCTCTCGGCCCGGTCCTGGCCCAGATCCCGACAAAGAAGACACCGGTGGTCCCGGCCTGATCCCGAGCCGACCGCAGCAGATTCCACTCGCAGAAACGGAGGAGAAACCATGTCAGTACTTTCGCGACGGGGATTCATCGGCTCGGCCGCGGTGACGGCGAGCCTGGTCGAGTCGACCGCGGGCGCACGTGAGGATGCAAAGGCCGCTTTCGCGATCGCGCACGCCCGACTCGACCTGGCTCGTGCGGCCATGGCGGCAGTTCGCGCAGCCGTTGGCCGCGGGCAATTCAGCCCGGGAGAACGCGACCCGATCTCGATCTGGTCGCGACGTCGGCTGGAGGCCCGGCTGGAACTGAGCAAGACGAAGGCCGACCGAGTCGCCGCCGCGCAAGAACACGTCGACGAGATGAAGGGCGTGGAGCAGATCATCATCCGGTTGGATCAGGCCGGTCAGATCGATCGCCTGGTCAAGATGGACGCCGAATATCGTCGGTTGGAGGCGGAGTCGTGGCTGGAGCGGGAGAAATCGTCGAGAGAACTCTGACTGCGATGATCGCACCGGCCCTGTTCATGGCGGCTGCCGGGTCGCTCATCTCGGCGACCGCGCAGTGGATGGGCCGGATCGTCGAGCGGATCCGGGTCCTCGTTGATCTGGGGTGGGCAATGGTGAAATAGTGAATCGCCTCAGCGAGCAGGGAAAGATAGGCAAGCGGGACCGTGGCCGAGAGTCGTCCGACCCATCTCATCTTGCCCACCGATAGAGTTAGCCATCTCCCCAATAGTGTTCGGCCCGGGGATTGCTCCACGTGGCTCGACCTGACAGCGGATCGGACACCGAACCAACGTACTCGCGTGCGTCGGCCTTGGTTGAACCCTCGTGGCCCTTACGTGACCGATCACCGCGCAGCAGCGAACACCACAGGCTCGGGAACCGAGCCGCGGGTGTCAGACAGTTGCGTCTTTCAGTTTGCTGATATGTTCTAATAACTCCTCAAGACTCGCCCAGCCCGCGAAATACAGGCAGATCATCTCGTAGGTCCGCAGCGTCGGCTTGCGGCCTGTCCACAGGCTGATCAGCAGACACGCGATGATCGCGCAGTACGCCTGGATCTCGATCCCCTTAGGATGCGTGCTGAGCAGGTGGCGGCAGCCGAGCACATGTTTGAAAAATCTGAAGAAAAGTTCAATGGTCCATCTATGGCGGTAGATGTCGGCGATCACCTCGGCGGGGACGTCCAGGAGGTTGGTGGCGATCCGCAGCACGCCGTCGCTGGACGGGCCAGCGGTCCCTCCCTTGCGGCCCCCACGCTTGGTGTGAGGCGTCGTCTTGACCAGGATGACCCGCACCCGGTGGTCCGGACGCTCGTCACGCTTCTTGGCGGCGCCAAGGTCCACGAGCGCATCGCGGAGGACACTCGCCGCCGTGGCCGCTGCCGAGACTGGGCGTTCTTCGATCACCGTGTCCAAGTTGCTGTTGTCACGGATGCGACAGACGTAACTACTCCCCACGGCGACGATCTCGTTCCAGAGCGTGAACTGGGCGAACCAGCGATCCATGACGTAGCAATGGTCCGGCTGCAAGGCTGTGCGGAGGCGGTTCTTCTCGTCGTTGTGGCCGCTGTTGGAACCGGGGCTGACCTCGATCTGGGTGGGCACGTGGCGGTCGATGTCGAAATGCGTATGGAGCCGCCAACCGCTATGCGAGTCGCCGTTCTTGTCGTTCATGAACGCGGCTTCGGCGATGGATTTGAGCGTCTTAACCACACTCCCATCGACGGCCGTTAGCACATGCGCGGTGTGACCGCGGCGGACATCACGGACAGGCTTCACCGCGGTGGCGAGAGACTCGATAATGCCGCACAACCGCTGGGGATCGAAGACTTCAACGGCTTCGGACAGCGATCCCAGCGACGCCCGAGCACAGCCGAGCTTGCGTTGCACGTTCTTAAGCGTGCTGGCCTGC
>JBKQMU010000027.1:0-27255 GCA_052146555.1 Isosphaeraceae bacterium | reverse complement strand
GTGAGTTGTTTTCGCAAGTCCCATTGCTCGCTGCCCTGACCGTAGTCGGACTTACCCTCGGAGGGTTAATCATCGGCTATCAGCCCGTCGGTGATGATCCCGACTTGATGTACCGGCCGATCAAGATTGAGTTGGCCAGGGCCCTGCGAAGCGGCACACTGCCATTCTGGAGCGATCGCTTCGGGATGGGCATGCCGCTAATGGCCGAAAGTCACGCCGCGGCGCTTTATCCCCTCAACTGGGTTTTCTATGGTCTGCTCGACGTCGAAACCGCGTACCGCTGGCTGATGTGGCTGCACTACGTGGCGCTTGCGGGCACGACATACTTGCTTGCGCGGGACTACAAGATCAGTCCCTGGGGCGCAGCGATCTCTTCGGTCAGTTTCACCCTCTGCGGCTTCATGGCCGCGCATGCCTGCCACGAGCCATTCTACTGCTTGATGCCTTACCTGCCACTGGCACTTTTCTTGGCCAGGCGATTCATGGCCACCGGAGGCCGGTCATGGCAGGCAGGCTTGGCACTGACCTTGGGCGCACAGCTCTTGCTGGGCCACTTTCAAATCCAATTCTGGACGATCGGTCTTGTGGTCCTCTTCGGTGCTACTTCGGCAGCCGCGCAACCGGCAAGGCTTGGTCGGTTCATGAGTCTTCTCGTCGCTGTTTGCTGGGGGTTGGCCATCGCACTGCCGCAGCTCGTACTCACGGCCGAGCTGACGCGTTACACAACACTACAGCGTCCCGACTCTCTGCTACTGGAGCACGGTTTGCCGCCAGCGCAGCTTGCCCAGCCCGCCATGCCCAGGCTCTTCATCGGCGACTGGTGGAAGCCTTGTGTTGAGAGCAATTACTGGGCAGTGTACCAGAGCTCTGTCACTGAGACTTGCTGGTACGTCGGCACGATTCCCCTGATTCTCGCCGTGATCGGTTTTCTCGGGCTTGGTCGATCGCACTTGGTGGGGTTATGGAAGTTGCTCATTCCGGTTTGCCTCGCTCTCGCTTGCCTGCCGATCGCTCAGCCAGAAGCGTACTTGTACGTTTTGAGAATACCGATCCTCGGCATGTTTCGGGCAGCAGGTCGATACACGCTCTTAGCCAGCCTCGCGATTGCCATACTGGCCGGCTCGACGGTCGGACAGCCGACTCCTCATCGACGTTTCCAAGTAGGACTGCTCATGGCCTGCGGCCTTGGCCTGATGGCGATCGTTTGGGGAACGTACTGGTCGCGATCGCCGATCGTCGCCAACAGCCTACCCGCCGGATCGATCCCCTGGAGCATCGGGCTCTCGATCGTGGCCTGGACGGTCGGTTTGATCTTAGTGGCGGCCTGGCGCCGCGGTCAGCTCGGGCCATCAGTCCTGTTCCTGGCCACTAGCCTCGAGCTGGCCTTCTTGTTTTACCAGGCGCCCGTGCGATGGAACTGGGTCGGATGCTGGAGAATCGCGGAGAGCCCCATCCTGACGAAGGTCGTTGCCGAGCCGGAGGTCGGATTGATTGCGGGTGTCGAGGTCAACAACTTGACCGTGCCCCTAGGAATTCCTCCGGCCACTCCCTACCTGGGAATCTTGCTCCCTCCACCGCATTACATCCTCCGGCATCAGGGGTCGAAACAGCCGGTAGACAAGCCGGAGCTCGCACGCTGGGGCAGACGGTTCGGTGTCACCCATGGGATCTATCGTCAGTGGACAAAGCCCGCAGCGGGCACCGAAACCAGACTGATTGCGGACGATCCCGTCTTGAGCGATCTCACGGCGCAAAAGTACGCCATGTATCGCGATGCCACCGACCTCCGCTGGCGGCTCGAGCGGTATCCGGGCGCTTTTCCGCCCGTTCGCGTCCTGCTCCGCGCTCGCGTGGTCGCCGACTGGCCAGCGCTTTTCGAGTCGCTGACCAAGGAAGACCACCGCGATGAGGCAACCTATATGAAAGCAGGCGCACCACCTCAGGGCCAAGGTCCGCGCGCCTCTCAGGCCCATCTGGTGAGCTGGAACGGGACCGAGGCCGTCGTGGAACATGACGGCACCTGCGATGTTGTTTTTCGCCGAGGGTGGTATCCGGGCTGGTTCTTTCGCACAAACAAGGGTCCGGAGCAGCCTGTCTACCAGGCCGACGGCGGACTACAGGCGGTCCGCCTGTACGGCTCCGGGCCCTCGAAAATCCAATTTCGCTATCGATCGCCCTGGTGGCTGATCTCCGCGCCAATCTCGCTGGCCGCTTCGGTCGGAGCCATCATCGTCCTCTTCAACGAGCTGCGACCAAGACGGCCTCAAGAAGTCATTAAGCAAAATTCGTAATATTCTCCGTGGCGGAAATCGAAAGGAAACTGATGAACTCGACGGAAGACCCCGGCGGCCCCGCGCAGTCCGAAGAGAACGATCCGGCGACCGAGGCCGCCGCGCTAGCAGCTTGCGAGAGTCAATTCTCCACAAAGTCCGTGGTCATTCTGGTGGCCCTGGCCCTATTGTGTGCGGGAGCAGGCTGGGCCCTGGGCGAGCGGACGCACAACCTCTTTGCTTGGGACGCCGCCTACGTCTTCAACAGATATCGAGACGAGATCGACAAACAGCCTTCGGAACTCCGCGCTGGCTACCTTAACAGCAAGGTCCTCTCGACCCGAAAGATCGCCGACTCCAAGAACACGGCGATCGTCTACGGTGCGCTGGGCGGATGCCTGGGTCTGGCTCTAGGCTTGTTGGGTACTTATCTTCGTGCCCAGCCCCGGCACGCGAAGATAACAGCCACCGCAGGCTTTCTGCTGGGTATCGCGGCCGGGGTAATCCCTTCATTCGCACTGGTTCCCTACTACTTTGATAACTTCAATCCCAGATCGACGATCGCGCTGCCTTTCCTCGTGCATTTTGGGCTCTGGGCAGGGATAGGTGCCGCGGCCGGTCTGGCGCTATCGATCGGCATGGGCCGCTGGCGCGATCTCGGCCGAGGGTTCATCGGCGGTGTGGGGGGCGTCTTCGCAGGTACGCTGCTGTATCATCTTATCAACCCAGTCCTCTATCCCCTGGATCTCGACCTTCCAGTTCCCATGAGAGAGACAAGCCGGCTCGTCGCGGCCCTCTGCGTGAGCCTGGGAGCTGCGATTGGCTCGTGCGGATATCTCTCATCCGTTCGTCCCGACGACCCCACCTCGAAAGTCAGCATTGCGTAGGCCTTCCGTAGGGCCAATTGCACCCTGACGCGGTGCCAGCCCCGCGCCCAAACGTGAAAGCGCAGGCAGGGCAGGCGGCATCTGCAATAAGCAGGAAACATGAGATGGGCGACGTCGCCGACCTATTCGATATCTTGATCCTGATTCCTCTCTTCAACGACTGGGAGGCTGTGGCGCATCTTCTGGAGAAGCTCGATCGAGCCTTGATCGAGGTTGACGGGCAGTTCAGGGTGCTGCTGGTTGACGATGGATCGACGACCTCGTTGCCGGATGAATTTTGCGCCAGGGCATTCCAGCGGATCGACCAGGTTCAGGTTTTGGAGTTACGCCGGAATCTCGGCCACCAGCGTGCCATCGCTGTGGGCCTCTGCTTCACCGCAGCGAAAATTCCCTGTGCGGCCGTCGTCATCATGGATGGCGACGGCGAAGACGCCCCCGAGGATGTGCCGCGGCTGCTCGGCGAGTTCCAGGCGAGACGTTGTCAAACCGTTGTCTTCGCGGAGCGGACGCGGCGATCCGAATCGCGCGTCTTCACGTTTTTTTACCACTTGTACAGGCTTGTCCACTTCCTGCTCACGGGCATCAAGGTGCGAGTAGGCAACTTTAGCGTGATACCCTACTCTCTGCTCTCTCGCCTGGTCGTGGTCTCCGACCTCTGGAACCATTACGCGGCGTCCGTTTTCAAGGCGAGACTTCCCCATGTGTCGATCCCGACCCAGCGCGCCACGCGACTGGGCGGCAAATCGAGCATGAATTTTGCAGCCCTGGTCATGCATGGCCTCAGCGCGATTTCGGTCTTTGGCGATCGCGTGGGCGTGCGGATGCTGATCGTCTGCGCGATTCTGGGCGTCATCATTGTGTCGATTCTCGCCGCAATCGTCGTGATCCAGCTTGCAACCGCGCTTCCAATTCCCGGGTGGGTAATCTTCGCGTCCGGACTCTTGCTCGTCATATTGATTCAGCTTTTCAGCTCGCTGCTCTTCTTCACTCTCGTCATCCTGGCTGGCCGAGAGAGCTCGAGCTTTCTTCCTGCCCGTGATTATGAGTATTTCGTATCCAGAGTTCGGGAGGTCTTCCCTCGCGATGAGTGAACGTTCCAGCCTGCCTCGAGAGTTCCAGCAGAACGCCTATCACTATGTGGGTGATGAGCTAGACCTCTTCGCTGGCGCTTCCCACTGGAAAGAATATGTCCGCTACTGCCTCATGCCCCACATTCGTGGCTCGGTTCTCGAAGTCGGGGCCGGCATCGGCGGGACGACGACATTCTTACGCCCCGGCGACCACCGAGACTGGCGTTGTCTCGAGCCCGACCCGAAGCTTGCCGCCATCCTCGAGCAGACGCTCAGGCAAAACTGGCCCCGGTTCGAGCCCGATATTCTGGTCGGCTCGATCGAGGCCCTTGCGGGAGAGCAAAGCTTCGATACCATCCTTTACATCGACGTCCTGGAACACATCGAGGACGACAGAGCCGAACTCGCCCGGGCGGCCGCTTTGCTGGCGAGCCGCGGACGGCTGGTCGTGCTCTCGCCCGCTCATAACTACCTGTTCTCAGAATTCGATCGCGCGATCGGACATTTCCGCCGCTACAACCGGAAGCTGCTGCGGCTGATATCTCCTCAAGACCTGAAGCTTCGCGAACTGTTTTACCTGGATGCGGTGGGGATGCTGCTCTCGCTAGGCAACCGGGCGTTGCTCCGGAGCCCTCGGCCGACAATTCGTCAGCTTGCGTTCTGGGATCGCTGCATCGTGCCCTGCTCGCGCCTCGTCGACACGATCACTTTGCATCGACTGGGCAAGACAGTCATCGCGGTCTGGGAAAAGGCTGGGTAGCGATCCGGTTTTCCAGGCTCGGTCAGTCTGATGCTGCCTTCAAGAAAGTCTATGTTCGCGGATATGGTCCTGCGAAGGCGTCAGATCCCCACGTGCCGCCGAGGGATGAAATCCAGGCAAAAAAAAGAAAGCCGGAGGGGCACTCCGGCGCGAGCGGCATTGCGATCGTCATGGTCAAAGGGAAATCTCACCGCCCTACGTGAGCCGCGTAGAGGGCCCTGCGGGCATCTCGCAACGCTGCCTCGACGTCCGGAAGACTCTTCATGTTCATCACCTTGAAGAGCAAGCGATCAAGTTCGGTCTCGAGTTCGATAACGGATTCGCTCGGCCTGCTCGCATTTGTGGATCTGACATTCGTGGTGGAGGCCGGTGTAGTCTCGCTCTTCGGTTTTCTGCCCCTCTTTTTACCCGTGTAAGGACGAGGCGCGGCACTGGAGTTGCTGACATTCGTCTCACGCTTGCCGCGCAGGTTTCCGGAAAGCCCCATTGTAGACCTCAATTTATTCACCAGGGTCTCGCTGATCGTTCCTTCCATTCCCGCCTCTGTCCATGCCTCATTGACGGCCTTGGGATTGGCATGAGGATGGTCGTTCAGGTACTCCTTGACAAAAGTTGTCTTGCCTCGATCTCGTTTCGTCGCTGCTGGCATGACTGCACCTCCAGGCTTGCAACACCTCCTGAATTCCTTCACAGGTCATCAAGCAATAATCAATGTGAAATACAGAATCAAGAGGTCGACAAGAAACAAAACGAAGGGGCGGCGATAACACCTCATTTTTTTTGCCAATCGCTCCAGGTCTCCAGAGAATAGTTTGCCGCAAAATTCAGAGAGTTTCACCGCGAGAGGCCTTACCCAGTGAAGAGGAATGCGCCAGTCTCTAAACTAGCAATACTTTCTGCCCGTTCCTCTCTCGCGAAATTTATCGAAATTCACCTGTATCCATCCGGGACTCGATTCCCATCCTCTCCATAACCATTCTCTGCAAATTGCGTTGTGATGTCCGAAAACGGCGAGACGCGGCGAGTCGCTCTGGCGTATAGTTCGGCATGAACATCGACACTGAGACTTGCTATAAGGCCCTGGCTGCCCGCGACCTCCGGTTTGACGGGCTCTTCTTCGTGGGCGTCACGACAACGGGCATTTACTGCCGGCCAATCTGTCCGGCGCGGACGCCGCGGGCAGATCGATGCCGCTTCTTCCCCAGCGCCGCCGCAGCCGAGAGGAGTGGGTTCCGGCCCTGCCTGCGGTGCCGTCCGGAGCTGGCTCCGGGGCAGGCTCCGGTTGACGCGGTCGGGCGGACTGCCCGGCTGGCCGCGGCCCGCATCGAGGCCGGCGCGCTGGATGGCGAGGGGAGTCTGGAAACGCTCGCCCGTGAGCTGAGAATCAGCACGCGGCAGCTTCGAAGAGTCATCCGGCACGAGTTTGGCGTCTCGCCGGTGGCGCTGGCCCAGACGCGGCGATTGCTCTTGGCCAAGCAACTGCTGACCGAGACGAACCTTCCCTTGATCGAGGTCTCGCTGGCCAGCGGGTTTGCCAGCGTCCGCCGATTCAACGCTCTCTTTCGCTCGCACTACGCGCTGCGGCCGTCGCGGATGCGGCGAGCGGCCGGAATAGGATCCTTCCGGGACAGCCTGCGGCTCACTCTGGCCTACCGGCCGCCTCTAGCCTGGGACGCGATGCTCCGGTTCTTGGCGGCCCGCGCGACTACCGGCGTCGAGTGCGCCCTCGGCGAGAGCTACCTGCGGACCATCGCCCTTTCCGACCGCCGTGGCTGGGTGAAGGTGAGTCCCGTGCCGGGCCGTCCGGCTTTGGCCGTCGAACTGTCGATCTCCTTGGTGGCGGCCTTGCCGGCGCTCTTGCCCCGCCTTCGCTGTCTCTTCGATCTGGATGCTCGCCCCGATGTCATCGCGGCTCAGCTCCGGACGGATTCGAGGCTGGTCGAGGCCATCGAGCGCTTGCCCGGTCTCCGGGTCCCCGGCTGCGTCGATGGATTCGAGCTTGCGGTCCGGGCGATTTTGGGCCAGCGGATCTCGGTCGCAGGGGCGACCACACTGGCCGGCAGGCTAGCGAAGGCTTACGGTGAGCCGATCGAGACGCCCTTTCCCGCGCTCGGCTGGCTCAGCCCGACGCCCGAGAACCTGGCGAGCGCCGAGCCCGGGCGACTCGTCTCACTTGGCATCGCAGCCCCGCGTGCCGTGGCCATCATCGAGCTGGCGCGAGCCGTCCTTCAAGGGCGGATTCAACTCCAGCCTGGCCTCGACCCCGAGCAGGCGATAAGCGGCCTCAAAGAGCTTCCCGGAATCGGCGAGTGGACCGCGCATTACATCGCCATGCGTGCCCTCCGCTGGCCCGACGCCTTTCCGGCCGCCGATTTGGGGCTGCTTCGGGCTTCGGGCGCAGGCTCGTCGCGAGCCCTGGCGCAAGCTGCGATGGCGTGGCGTCCCTGGCGATCGTACGCAGCCATGCTCTTGTGGAACGATCCTGTTTCCCTTGCGGAGTCACCCAGCGATGGACCGGACCATCTATTACCGTCACATCCCCAGCCCGATCGGCACCTTGCTTCTGACATCCAGCGGAAAAGCTCTCACCGGGTTATACATGACCGGGCTCGAAGAAGCCGCCGAGCCGCGGCCGGAAGTCCGGTGGATTCAGGATGATACCGTTTTCCGCGAGATTTGCCGGCAGCTCGAGGCTTATTTCGATGGCGTCTCTTCCGGCTTTCACCTCGCACTCGATCTGGCGGGAACGGCGTTTCAGCGGCGAGTCTGGCATGAGCTGTGCAAAATCCCTTACGGCTCCGCCATCTCTTATGCCGAGTTGGCCCGGCGTATCGGCCAGCCCACCGCCAGCCGGGCCGTCGGATCCGCCAATGGCCAGAACCCGATCGCGATCATCGTCCCGTGCCACCGGGTGATCGCCTCCGGAGGCGGCCTGGGCGGCTATGGCGGAGGGCTCGAACGCAAGCGATGGCTGCTGGAGCACGAGGCCGCGGCCCTGGCAAGACATCCGGAGTGGCATCCCGAATCATTCAACCCGGCCATCACGCCCGGCCTCGTCGAAACTTGAGAGGAGCGTTCGATGTCAATGGCGATCCGCATCCCGAGACGGTCACTGCGTCTTCAGTGCGGGGTCGCTGCGTGCGCACTTACCGCCGCCTTGAGCTCAGTATGGGTCTCCGAGTCATCGCGCACCGCAGCCGTAGCCTCAGCTGCAAGAGCGACGGCGTACGAATCCCAGGAGCCGGCCGACCCCTTGCTATCGCTCAATGACGCCTCGCGAATGCTCTACTCCCTGGCAAAGCAACAGGCCCTGGCATCGAGCGGCCCGGTGTTGATCGTGGTGGGCGATGACCTGGTGCTCAGGAAGGGCCACGAGCGCATGCAGGCGCGCGTCGTTCCCGAGATCTACCACACGCTCAAGGCGATCTCCCATATTCCCCTGGCTCTCGATGTGTGTCTGACCGCACACGAGGGCGAGAGCCCGCTTCCGGAAGACGTGCTCCAAGACCTACGCGCATATCGCGAGCTTTTCCCCGCCGCTGGCACGCGGATCGCGACAGCCTGTCTTGGTACGAAGCAGCAAGAGCGGCAGAAAGAGATTCTTGAAAGGAGCACAAGGTTTCTCGACGAGGTTCTCCAGTCCCGCCAGTGCACTCAGGCCCGCCGCGTCTCGTTTACCCGCACGATGACGCCGCTGGTGATGGCCAATGTGGCCGATGCGGCGAAAGCCGCGATCGACATGCTGCACCGCCAAGTTCTCACATGGAAGGGCCAGATGTCCGCCCAGGAGTGGAGTTCGGTCTGCGTTGTCGTCATCGGCCGGCAGTTGCCACGAAGGGACAGCTCGGCCGTGCAGTATTTCGCCTGGCTGCTGGGAACTCCCGGTGAAAACGAGCGCATCATCTACGCCGAGGGGCTGGCCGACGAGCCTCGTGCGCTGGATTTGCTGGCGACTCACCGCGTGGATGCCGGCATCGGTCGCGATTTCTTCGATAATCCGAAGCGCATGAAGCGCGATTTGCTTGCCGACGGCACCCGTAATTATCTGCACTTCCTGGGCGATCCACCTCGCTGACGCGGCAAGCGGCCAGGCGGCTAAATTCCAGTCAAGGGCGCATCCTGCGGATAATGTGTTCCCTTGCCTCTTACCTTTTTGCTATCAAGGAGACACGCTGCTAAGGCGATTCGCCGGGGGAACCTTCGACTCGGGACAGCTTGCCGTACTGAACAAGAGTGGTGTGTTGCTCTGGTACCTCCTCAAGAAGAGCGGGCTCCGATCCGGACGGGCCATGCCAGCAACCTGGAGTGCAGATCAATCGAAATCGAGGACGCGAGCGCTCTGCCGCTCGCACGATACCCGCGGGAGCTCCTGTCCCATGAACTGGAATGCCATCAACACGATCGCGACGATCATCTCGACGGCTGCCTTCGTCCTCACCGCCGTGTACATCCGCGATCAGCTCAAGGGCCAGCAGAAAGACCGGTTCCTGAGCATCACGAGTGATCTTTACGGGATCTGGCAGAGCCACGAGTTCAGCGAGATGCAGCTCTGGCTGATCCACAAGCTACAGGTGACGAGCTGGCAAGATTTCATCGCCAGCCATCGCGGCGAATACGGCGAGATCGCCTTCCACCGGGTCGGCTCCTTCTATGAGCGGGTCGGCACGCTGGTGCGGCTCGGGTACGTCGACGACCGTGAGATCCTGCCCACCATCGGCGGCCATGCGATTGCCGTCTGGACCAAGATCGAGCCCTTGGTGAAGGAAGCGCGGCGGATCGAAAACTCGACCTTGTTCGTCAACTTCGAACGCATCCTACCGTCTTGCCGGGAATGCTATGTGCCCACCCTCGGCAACGATGCCCCCGTAAGCCCGATTTCGCTTCAGCAGCCCGAGCCGACGATTAGCCCACAAGAGCTCAACCGTCGGCTCGACCAGGGTCATCCTGTCACTTTGATCGACGCGCGCCGTCCCGACCAGGTCAGGGAAGACCCGCGCACTCTTCCCCGGGCGATTCTCATCCCCGCTGACCTGATCCACGAGCGATACGGCGAGCTGCCGACCGACCGGCCAGCGATCGTTTTTTGTGCCTGACTGCACGAAGCCACCAGCGCCCGTGTGGCGCGCTCTCTTCGCGATCGCGGATTCGAAGCCCTGGCGCTGCTGGGGGGCTACAAGGGCTGGCGCGATGCTGGATATCCCCTGACGCCTATCACAGCGTAAATCGGGCAAGACTGCAGCCCGACGGGAAATGGCGATTTGCGATCCACGTCGAGCTCCATGGTAGCGGATCGTCACGACCACATCGGGAGACATCCCAAGCGGGCCTCGCCTCTCTCTTCAAAGTCATGGCGATGACGATGATGAGAGCGGCGAGGCCGCGGAATTAACGACTTCCCCTGTGAGCCATCTCTTTATTTCTTGAACGGGAACACGGGAAGCTGAATGGCCCCGCCGCTGGCACTGCGTAAGATCCCCGCCAGCATGACGTACCACGCCACCGACGCGGTCGCCAGACCCAGGTAGCCGCCGATCTTGTTCCACGGTTTGGGCTGAACCAGGTGGCCGTAGGTAAGCGCGATGAATGTGATTAGCAGCACGATGAAAAGGGCGGCCAACGCCCCGTTGATTCGACACGCCCCGAGCGTCATCAGCGCCGTGAAGATTGTCCAAGCCAGAAGGAACAAGCCGACGGCAGGGTCGGGGTCGGTGAGGCCGGCTTTAATATTGAAAGCGGGGATGGAAACGGCCGCCAGAGCCATCCAAAAGGCTCCGTAAGAAGAAAACGCCGTTGCACCAAACGTATTGCCGGTTCGGAATTCCCACATGCCGGCCAGCAACTGGGCGAGACCTCCATAGAAGAACGCAACGCCGATGAAGATGGCGCGGTTCTGGGACGGGTTTGGTACGAAGAGCTCCGCGTTCAAGGAACTGAGGACGAAGGTCGTGAGGGCAAATCCAGCCAGCCCCAAGGGGCCCGGATCACCGATCGTCACAGGAGTACTCGCAGCAGGTTCAATCTTGCCCGGTTGTGACATGAGCGTCGCTCCGATCTCTGGTTGAAGGTCAAGCCGAACACAATTCAGATGCATCCTCCGACGGGCGCCAGCTTCGCACGAAAAGCTGGGCCTTCCCAACACGAGCCTGGTAAGGCTTTGCGGCTCCGCTCTCTAACTCGTCAAGTGATGGTCATCGGTCGCCAAAGACCGAGAAGCACGAGGCAAAGGGTCAGTACAAGTGAGCGGGACGAACAAATGGCACGTTGCCAGTCGTCCGCCATTCCTTGAATCTTGAGCGACAGTACCCTCTTCAAGCCATGATCAACTCACGGCTGTGTCAAAGTGAGGCAGCCATCTCAGGCCAGTTTCGGCTCTTTTATGCAGGGCAGAGCAATGATCAGCATACCAGCCAAAACGAACATCCATCGGCCCGTTCCTGCAGGCATTCCAAAGAGCATGGGGCCGGGCCCCCGGAGGGGCGGGGGTCCTGACGTGTCTTGGGACATGGTGGAACTCCTCTACGATGACATGGCACGACCGTACAGACGAGTTGAACCTTAGCGGAATTTCACCATTAATTGCGAAAGATTTCAACCGGTTGTTCCAGATATCCATGTCGACGCACGCGACCGTTCCGGAAAAACCGCTAAAACTTGCAAAATCGCGGCAACTTTTTCGCGTACGCCGAAGTTTTTTTGCGTCTAGCTTCGACCGCAGGGTCGAAAGACGGACGAGGCGAAATATGTCGAAGAGCCAAACTTTGCGGGGCGGATCCGGAGTCTTTACGAACTGGTGCAAAGCACATCCCGTAGAGGTCTTAAGTTTCCATCATAAATCCGTGCGCGACCAGGTTTCCTATCTCATTCGTTTATCGTCTTCATCCGATAATCCGAGCAGGCAAGGAACGGGTCTCGGAAGTTAGAGTTCACCCTGAGCCTTCCATGGACAGGTGTCACATGGAGCTTCGGGACCCAAAGCCCTTCCGTCTGTCGCAGGAGGAAATCTCATGTCAGAAACCAGCACCATAAAAAATTGGCGACTGGTGTTTTCGCTAAAGGCGGCCGTCGGTCTGCTCGCGCTTTCCGGCGCCATGGCTCAGGCCCCGCCGCCCGTTCCAGGTACTGTCCCGGTCAATATCGCGCCTGGAATGTCACCAGCGCTCCCGGAACCGACCCTTCCGGGAACTGCGCCTACAGCACCGGTGGTCATAACACCGGCGGACGTGGCACCGACGGAGGTGGTACCGGTGGCCCCGGCGCCGGCGGTCGCTCCTGGATATGGAGCGGTCACAAGCCCCACGAGCCTCTCGGTCCTGGAAGTGATCCGCGAGTCGATCTTCGGCGACATTTGGTCTCCCGAAGGTCAGGCTGCTCGGCCATGGACTCCCCTGGCGCTCAGTACCTTCTTCACCGAAGGATGGGACCAGCCCTTCGTGCTTCCGCCGCCGGGTGGTGGGGGCGTGAGTCCGCCGGCGGATGGTGTAGGCGCAAATCGCATCGGATGGATCAACGCCTTCGGTGGCGTTTTCTTCCGTGCCTGGTTCTTTGAATCGTTCTACGCCAATCATGTCGGCCGTACCAACAACAACCAGTTCATCCAAGATTTCACGATCTTCGTCCCGTTCAACCGACGCTTCGAGATCCAATTCGATTCCTTGTTCATCGTCTCGAACAAGGGCGGTAAGAGTGATACGTACCACACCAACTGGGGCGACACGGTCATCCACCCGAGGTTGCTGCTCTCTGAATCCAAAAATTTTGGCCAGGTCCTCGAGATGGGTATCCGCATACCCACAGGCCGCACGGAGAACGGCAACGGTCAGACCAGCCTCTTTCCGCAATGGTCGATCTGGTGGAACCCCATCGGACACTGGGCGGTGCGAGCCACGACAGGCGCCAATGTGCCCGTCGCCAACAATAGCGGTTACACCTCGTACTATAACCTCCTAGGCATCGGTTGGTCCCACTTGGGCAACCCCGATCGCTTTTTCCACAATTCCGTGTGGTACCTGGTCGCTGAAGACAGCGCCACGATAACCGGCACCCCTCGCCACGAGAACGTTTTCACACTGCTCCCTGGCATGGAGGTCCAACTGGGGAAGGGTCTCTGGTTCGGCTACGCTGGCGTCCAGGTGCCCATGACCGGCCCGCAGGCGTACACTTACCAGGCGATTTGGGCCATCGTGCATGGCTATTGATCATCGAGGGCGAGCGGTGTGCTTGTCAGGTCGTGAACGAGATCGCCGCTCCTCTTGGTCGCTCTGCCTGAGCGCACCGCCGCATGGAGTTCTGGAGCAGAGACTCGATGAGTGATGAATCATCGAAGTCGTCGTCACAGCGGAACGCGCGAAAAAAAACGCCGGGGGGACACATTGTCCTCCCGGCGGGGTTTGACGAGACGTCAAATTGCCAGCACTGGGTACACACAGTACCAGAACGTTCTCGCCGCCGGCCGCTACTTCCCAGGTAAGTAAGATACCTGGTTCCAACAGTGGTGGTTCTACGTGGTCGCCACCCAGACCAGCACGATCACCGGCACCCCCCACCACGAAACCGCGTTTACCCTGTTACCCCGTATGCGGTGCAGGATCCCGGGAATTGCTGAGAGAATTGGCACCGGCTACTGGTACTTCTTCGCCGACGTGCAAATTCCCATGACCGGCCCGCAGGCGTTCAGTTACGAGCCCATTTTTGCTGTGCTGTATGACTGTTGATCCCAAGCTGGCGTGCCCAGCGCCGGGGAACCCACGGTCGCGATCGCCCCGAGATCGCGACCGATCCCCGGGAACCTTCCAAGCAACCGCCGGCTATCCCACGTGCCGCCAGTCGGAACGAATCAGATCAGGACGACGGATCACCACGGGCAATAAGTGCCGCTGTCTGTCGAATACGAAGCCATCAACGAGAAGTAAAACCGGAGCCTCGCACCGACGGCAACAAAGCGGCCGGGTAAGAAGAGACAGAGCCTCTCGCTGGACCGGTCACGACGGCACGGCGCGTCTCCGGAAGAGTGAGAACCATCCCTGATTCCCCGTCGCCCGCGGCTTCTCCGCGTCGTTGCAGATTTGGAAGAGCTCTTCGAGCTTGCGTCGGAACGACCAATCCCTGGAAAGCTCACAGAGATGGTCGAGCTGATCGAGCCATCACGCAAGTGCGGCCCTTGTCGATATACAGGAGAGTTGGGAGGGTTGTGCGGGCGATCGATCAACGCTGGGCGGACAGCTCGTTGCGGACGACTCTGCCCCCCTTCATGACGAACCTCACGTGTTCCAACTCGCTGATCTGAGCCAGAGGGTCGCCACCGACGGCAATGATGTCGGCGAGCTTGCCCGGCTCGACGGTTCCAAGGTCACGCTGGGCTTGCAGCAGCTCGGCCGCAACCGTGGTTGCCGATTGAATGGCCTGCATCGGCGTCTGGCCGTAGCGCACCATGTGGGCAAACTCGCGGGCCTGGTTCTCGGTCCAGGCGAAGCCGCCAGCGTCGGTGCCAAAGGCGATCTTGACGCCTTTCTTCAAGGCCAGCGCGAAGGCCTGTCGCTCGAGCTCGACCATCGCCTTCCAGACTGCATTTCCGTCGGCTGCGCGACCCTCGGCCACGTAAACCCCGAAGTAAATGGTCGGGCACCAGTATACGCCCCGGGCCACCACCATATCGATCGTCTCTTCATCGAGCCCATCGCCATGCTCAATCGAGTCGACCCCCGCCTCGAGAGCCGCCAGGATACCGTCCCGGCCCATGGCGTGAGCGGCGACGCGGCGATCCAGGCGATGGGCCTCGGCGATGATCGCCCGCGTCTCCTCCGGAGTGAAGTTGACCCTGCTGCGCAGCTTCCCTCCCTCGAGGTAATAATTCCGGTCCGCATAGAACTTGATCCAGTCGGCGCCGTATTTGACCTGCTGGCGCACCGCCTTGCGAATCTCGTCGGGTCCGTCAACAATCTGCACGCCCTCGGGCATCCGAAGCTCCCAGGAATAGCCTAAAAGCGCATACGTCCCGGTGGCCGACAGAGCGCGCGTCGCCACGAACATCCGAGGGCCGGGAACAATCCCCCGGTCGATCGCACGCTTCAAGTCGACGTCGGCATACATGGCTCCTTCCGTCTCCAGGTCACGTATCGCGGTAAAGCCGTGCTCCAGCGCCGTCTTGGCCGCGACCGTCGCCCGGATCGTGCGGTACGGAATCGACTCCTTGAGCAGTTGTTCGTCGTAATCGGCCTCGGTGATATCGCCTTGCAGGAGCACGTGGGTGTGGGCGTCGATCAGGCCGGGAAGGACCGTCGCGCTGGACAGGTCGATCACCAAGGCGCCCGGCGGAAGCGGGACCTCTCGGGCCGAGCCGACTTGCTTGATCCGATCATTCTCAATCACAATGTGCTGGTCGGCCAGGACGCGGCCGCCACGCGTGTCGATCAATCGACCGGCCTTCACCACGGTTTGCTTCACGCCAGTCGCGGGATCAGACCCGGCAAGCAATTGGGCCGAGCCGATCGCCACGACGACGATCAGGGCCGTGCAGTTGATCCGCATCATGAAGCGATGCTCCTGTTGGAAGAAGTTGGTTGGGCAATGAATGGCAAGCAGAAATACCAAGACCAGTGCGGTTTACGGTTGCGTTGCAGACAGCGCAGTGTCTGATCCCCTTCTCCCTCGAGGGAGCGGGGGGAACCCCGCTTGCGGGGTCGGACCGAAGGCCGGTTGAGGGGGACACAGGCGAACGCCGCGTTACCCTCATCCGCCGCTGCGCGGCACCTTCTCCCAGGGGAGAAGGTAGGACCGCGACTGGCTCCCTCGATCGATGTAAATAACGCATGTGCAAACCGCTCAAGGAGCGAAAGCACCGTCCGAAGCCACCCCACAAATTGCACTCATCGTAACGCACCCGGTCATCCGCTCAAAGCGCCAGCAGAGCTCGCTTGCTCGAGGACCTTGCCGTGCGTTGCCGCTGCACTCCGCACGCCTTCTCGTCTTTGCGCTCCGAGTTGAACCGCCCGGTCCCATCGTCTATGCTCGGAAGCGCTGGATGGAAGTGCTGACTTCGATTGGGATCTTTCCCGGCCGCAATCTCAGCGACTTCGGC
The DNA here is from genome assembly GCA_052146555.1 of Isosphaeraceae bacterium. GTDB lineage: Bacteria > Planctomycetota > Planctomycetia > Isosphaerales > Isosphaeraceae > Aquisphaera. The sequence continues at coordinate 11,194 of JBKQMU010000027.1, read as the reverse complement.
TTCGGCGACGTGCAAGACCGAGTGGACCCTGGAACTTGGATGATCTCAGGGAAACTTCGATGAGCCTGCAGATTCCGGCGGCCAGAAGGGTCGACGACCCACGGGTCTACCTTGCAGCCGAGCGCACGTTCCTGGCCTGGGTTCGCACCTCGCTCGCTCTCATGGGCTTCGGATTCCTGATCGCCCGCTTCGGCCTCTTGATCCGCGAGTCCGAGCTCTTGAGCGTGCCCGGCGCGTATCACCGGCGACCCCTCTCCCCTTGGCTGGGGTTTTCTATGGTCTGCTTCGGCGTCGTCGTCTGCGTCGTGTCCTCGATGCGCTATCGGTCGTACGTCCAGGCGCTCGAAGCGGGCGTGGTCAACCCTCCTTTAAGCGCATCGGTGCCTTTGATCGTCGCCGGCATCCTCGCCCTGGTGGGACTGTCAATGGCCGTGCATATTCTCGCGCTTTGAAAAACTGGACCTATTGCGGACGCGATTGGACTTCCCGACACAACTTTCCTGGTGAGCCTGGAACCATGAACGCCAAAGAACTGTGGAATTGTTACCAGACCCATCTCTGCCGGATGCCGGCCGTCGGCCTGAGCCTGGACATCAGCCGGATGCACTTTGACGACGGCTTCTTTTCTCGGATGGCGCCGGCCATCCAGCGCGCCTACGAGGCGATGGACGCGCTTGAGAAGGGAGCAATCGCCAACCCCGACGAGGGCCGGATGGTCGGCCACTACTGGCTGCGCGCGCCCGAGCTTGCCCCCCAGCCGGAGATCGCCCAGGAGATCCGCGAGACACTGGCTTCGGTCCAGGAGTTCGCGGCCCGGGTTCACTCGGGAGAAATCAAACCTCAGAAGGCGCCTCGGTTCACCCGAGTCCTGTCCGTCGGAATTGGCGGATCGGCGCTCGGTCCCATGTTCGTCGCCGACGCCCTGGGAAGCCCGGGCACGGATCGGATGCAGCCCCACTTCGTCGATAACACCGACCCCGAAGGCATCGCGCGTGAGCTGGCCCGGATCGGTAATGCCCTGGACGAGACCATCGTGGTGGTCATGAGCAAGAGCGGAAGCACGCCGGAGACTCGCAACGGCATGCTGGCGGCGGCCGCGGGCTACGAGTGCGAGGGTCTGGACTTCGCCAGCCATGCCGTCGCCGTGACGGGAGCAGGGTCAAAGCTGGACCAGCAAGTTCAGAAGCAGGGCTGGCTGGCGCGGTTCCCGATGTGGGACTGGGTCGGCGGGCGCACCAGCGAGCTGTCCACCGTCGGGCTGGTTCCCGGCCTGCTTCAGGGACTGGACATGCCGGCTCTGCTGGACGGAGCCGCGTCCATGGACGTGGCGACCCGCCAGCACGACACTCCCAAGAACCCGGCCGCGCTCCTGGCCCTCATGTGGCATCTGGCCACCGACGGGAAGGGGGCCAAGGACATGGTCGTCCTTCCCTACAAGGACCGGCTCTTGCTCTTTAGCCGCTATCTTCAGCAACTCATCATGGAATCGCTGGGCAAACAGCTCGACCTCGACGGCAAGCGGGTCGACCAAGGAATTAGCGTCTATGGCAACAAGGGCTCGACCGACCAGCACGCGTATGTCCAGCAGCTTCGCGATGGCGTGAACAACTTCTTCGTCACCTTCATCCGGGTGCTGGAGGATGGTGGATCGCCGCTGGAGGTGGACCCCGGCGTCACCCCGGGAGACTACCTGCACGGCTTCCTCCTGGGCACGCGCGAGGCCCTCTTCTCCAACGACCGGCACTCGATCACGATCACCGTGCCCCGGGTCGACGCCCGCACCGTGGGAGCCTTGATCGCCCTCTTCGAGCGCGCCGTCGGCTTCTATGCGACGCTGGTGAACATCAACGCCTATCACCAGCCTGGCGTCGAGGCCGGCAAGAAAGCGGCGGCGGCCGTGCTCGCCCTCCAGGAGAAAATCGTGGCCGCACTCTCCGGGACGGCCCAGACGGCCGATCAGGTCGCCGCGGCCATCGGCCAGCCCGATCAAGTCGAGACGGTCTACCTGGTGCTCGAGCGTTTAGCCGCAAATGGCAGGGCGAAGACAACGGACTCGGATCGCCCCGCCGCCACGACGTTCGCCGCGTCCTGACCGGAGTTGTGGCCAGGACGCTGCTTCTTGTGCATGGACCGTACGAGGTGACGCCATGACTGCGACGACCGATCTTGCTCTCGTGCCCGATCAGCAAACCGAAGACGTCACCGAGACCGAGGCGTTCAAAACGCTGGTGGCCAGGGTGGGACGAACGACCTCGAAGATCCCGGCCGAGTGCCTGGCTCGGCACGTGACGCAGATCGTTCCTGCCCACGAGTGGCCCGTGAGGGTCGAGGCTCTCGATGCGCTTTTGCGACGTCTCGAGTCGGCCCGGAAGGACGAGCTGCGCATCGAAGAGCGGCCGGGGAAAGGACAGGTCCTTGGCCTCTACGCGACCAGGCGGCGCGGCTCTGAGGCTCGTCCCTACCGGACAATCGTCCTGGGGGTTGATCCCTTGCAAGGGCGGTGCGACTGCCCCGACTATCTGCGAAACTCGCTGGGCCTCTGCAAGCATCTTCTTGCTGTGCTGGACTACGTGCACGCACGGCCGGGGTTGCTCAAGCAGGCGCAAAAGGAGCAAGAGCGGAACGCGGGAGCCACGCTCTCGGGACCGGTGTGGGACCCGGTCCGCCCGCTTCTTGGCCTCGGCGACTGGCTCGAGCGCGTGAGCTGGGTCGGGGCTACGGTCAACAGTGCCAAGGGAAACGGCACCCGGGCAGCGCAGGCGCTCGGCTGGTTCAAGCCGGGTCAAGACGGGTGCTGGTCGCTGCGGAAGACCTATCACGACGATCCCGCGAGGCGGCTGGAGTTGGTCGAGGCACTCCTCAAAGTCGTACCGGCCTCCCCGACCAGCCTGCGCCACGATCCCGCGCTCCGCGCCTTGCTCATTTCCGAGCGCACGCGACTCAAGCGGCTGGTCGAGACGACCTTCTGGCCGTCGGAGCAGAAGGCCGCGCTGCGTGCGCTCAAATGTACCCTTTATCCGTATCAGCGCGACGGGGTGAAGCGGTTTCTCGAGACCGGGCGATTGCTTCTGGCCGATGACATGGGACTGGGGAAAACCGCCCAGGCCATCGCCTGCTGCGAAATTCTCTGCCGCACCGGCAGGGTGCGCAAGGGACTCGTCATCGCGCCCGCTGCGCTCAAACCCCAGTGGGCCCGTGAGTGGGCTCACTTTTCCGACTTGCCGGTCGAGGTCATCGACGGGACCCCAGCCGAGCGGCAAGCGCTCTACGCCAGCCGCAAGGAGGGGTTTTTCATCATCAACTACGAGCAATTGCTCCGCGATCTGGAGTCGGTTCGCGCATGGGACCCTGACTTGGTCGTGCTTGACGAGGCTCAGCGCATCAAGAACTGGGCGACCAAAACCGCACTATCGGTCAAAGGGCTCAACCCTCCCTACCGCCTGGTGCTCACCGGCACACCCATGGAGAACAGGATCGAGGAGCTGGCCTCGATCGTGGAGTGGGTCGACGACCACGCGCTTGAGCCCAAGTGGCGGCTGCCGGCCCTGCACGCGATTCGCTGCGACGGCCGGAAGGAGATCTCGGGCGTGCGGCACCTGGACACGCTCCGCCTGCGGCTCCAGCCGTGCATGGTCCGGCGCATCCGGCAAGAAGTGCTCGATCAGCTTCCGCCCCGGACCGACGTGCGGGTTCCGGTCGAGATGACCGAGGCCCAGATGGAGGAGCACGACGCCCTCAACCAGCCGATCGCCGAGCTCATGAGCATCGCCGAGAGGCGGCCCTTGACGCAGGTGGAGTTCCTTCGCCTCATGAGCCTGCTGACCACCCAGCGAATCATCTCCAACGGTCTGGCGCAGGTCAGGTTCGAGCAAGTCTGGCCGTCGATCCGCAAATGCGCGCCGGAAGAATCCATGATCAAGGGGCTCGCCGCGCCCAAGCTTCTGGAGCTGCGGCAGCTTGTCCGTCAGCTCGTCGTCGACCAGGGCAGGAAGGTCGTGGTCTTCAGCCAGTGGCGGCGGATGCTCCACCTCGCCCACTGGGCGGTCTCCGATCTCTTGACCGAAAGCAAGCTTCGCGCCGGGTTCTTTACCGGGGCCGAGAAGCAAAAGCGAAGAACCCAGAACATCGTCGAGTTTCACGACGACCCAGATTTCCGCATCCTTTACGCCAGCGACGCCGGCGGTGTCGGCCTCAACCTTCAGCGCGCCGCCAACTGTGTGATCAATCTCGAGCTGCCGTGGAACCCGGCGGTGCTCGAGCAGCGGATCGGCCGCATCTATCGCCTGGGTCAGAAGCTGCCGATCGACGTCTACAACCTCGTCTGCGAGCAAGGCATCGAGGCCAGGATCGCCGATCTCGTGGGCAACAAGCAAGCCTTCTTCAAGGGTCTTTTCGACGGCGATTCCGACTCCGTGAAGTTCGAGTCGTCCGGCTCATTCCTGTCGCGCGTCAAGAAGCTCTACGACCCGGCGACACTGGCCGCCTCGACGGCGGTCGGCGGCACCGAGGAGATCGAGCTTGTCGAGCTGGCCGACGCCAGCCTCGACGATGAGGTCGCCGACCCGTTCGACGCGATGATCGAAGCCGCCGATGAATCGGACGACCAATTGAGCTTGTCCGCCGAGCCAACCGCCGAGCCGCCCCGCGCTCTGGAGGCGCCGCAGGACAGCTCGGATGCGGCCGGGCCAGCGGATCTCTTGCCGCCCGAGCCGAAGCAAGCCGCGCTGCCACGCATGGAAGAGGTGCGCGGGCTCTTCGCTCAGCTTCAAGTCCGTCGCCAGGCCGACGGCAACGTGATCATCGAGGCGCCTCCCGAGGCCGCATCGACCTTAAGCGCTCTGTTTGAAGGCATGGCCGCCTTGCTCCAGCAGGCCGCAGAGCCTTCAAAGTGACGCTGGTTCAGGCCGTTTTCCCACCGAAAGTCGCGTCGCGTGGCTGGGGCGGAGTCGTGGCTGCCCCAGAGCGGCGGCTTCGGCTCTGGGGCATCGCTTCGCTCTGTCCCTGGCACCTAGAGATGTGATCACGGCTCAATTTGCACAGCCTCATCCACGCGGCTCCTTTGCGGGAGCGATGGGGAGGAAGCGATGGGCCGGGTGGCCCCTCGCCCCCCTCACTATGTTCCCCTCGCCCCCGTGTGACCAGGATATTGTGCCGTCTCAGAGCACCGAAGACGTCACCGGACGCCAGGGGTCACGACGCTCTCAAGCGACGATATGGGGCACGCCATAGAGTGGGACGTGGGAGTCGCGGCTCACAAGCTTGAATCCCTCGTAGTGAGCCTGAGCAATGAGCAGACGGTCGAACGGGTCGCGGTGGTGACCAGGCAGCATTTCGACGGCTAAGGCGTGAGGGATCGTCACTGGCAGCGGCATAAAGCGGTTGGAGGTCATCGCTCCTTCGAGATCGTGCGGGGCATCGAGCTTGCCGAGGGACCGCTTGATCGCGATTTCCCAAACGACGGCGGCGGAAACGTAAACGGTATTCTTACCGTCCGTGATCGCCTTGCGGGCCGCTTTCGAGAGGTGCTGCGGGTCGTCGAGCCACCAGAGCAAGACGTGGGTATCGAGCAGGAGCGTCATTTCGGCTCGATGCCGAAGGCGGCCGCGATGTCGTCCGGCAGGGCGTCGAAATCTTCCGCGATGCGGACACGACCCGCCCATTGGCCGCCGACACGCGGTGAATCGTCGGCCTGGATTGGCACCAGCCGCACGATCGGCTGCCCGGCCTTGGCGATGATCACTTCTTCTCCGCTTAAGGCATGCTCGATGAGCTGGGAGAGACGCGACTTGGCTTCGTGGATGTTGGCGATTTCCATGCGACACTCCTGACTTAGCTAAGTCTAGCTGACTTGGCCGCCCTTGGCAAGGGGGGAAGCGATGGGGATGAGGATGGGGATGGGGATGGGGATGGGGATGGGGATGGGGACATAGTGCATAGCAGGAGAAGCGATGGGCCGGATGGCCCTCGTCACAAATCATTATGTCCCCCTCGTCTGTCCTTCGTCCGTCGGCGGGTCGCCGCGCATTGGAGCCTCTCCGAGCTCGCGGGCCAACTGATCGGCGATCGACCGGAACGAAGCCGCCCGGGATCCCCCCAGCTCCGCCAGGCGGCGATGACATTCCATGACATGCCAGCCCAGGTCAGCGGTGGACAGGATCGGACCAGTCAAGTCCACGGTCTCGCCGATCAGCTTGGGACAAACGTCGGTCACGTCCAGCAGTTGGTTCAGAAGAGTCGGACCCAAGAGCCTCTGACTCTTGTCATGCGATGCCGCCACAAGGAAGCGGTGAGGCACAGTCTGGTTATACTTCCGGTGCAAGCTCGCTAAGCAGCCCAGGAACGTGCTGTCGAGGTAGTCGCAACGCGACAGGTCGACGACGACAGTACTCGGACCGAGCTGAGCCTCGAGCGATTGGACCGCGAATTCACGGAGGGCGGGACTCTCACTCAGTGTGCCGTCACCCTCAACATAGACGAGGACACCTGAGTCAGTTCGTCCGACTCGGAGCCTGGACCCCTGCGCCTTGGCTCTCATGGCTCTCTCCATCGGTATGGACGACCGAAACCCGACTCTTCACTGCCGATGGCTGTTAGTCCTCTTCACTCGTCGTGACCTGGAATTTCGCCTGAGGGCGTGAAGCCGGGTCGGCGTGGCAGTCCCAGCAATTGCCGACGGCATTGACGAGGTAGCCTCCCAGGCCAACCAGCCTGCGGCTCTTGCCTCTCTGGTCCAGCGACATCGGAGCGATCTCCAGACCGATCCTCTCTTCTCGCGTTGGCTCACCTCAGTCGTCGTCTCTATCGCCTCCGCCCCGGCCGATGTTCACCAGCGTCAAAGCCAGAGCTGCGGCCCGAGCGCTGTAACCATGATTGATGTCCTCTTCGTCGCGTGCAACTCGTCCATGATTGTGTGGGAAACCCCTCAGCGTCCAGAGGGAGGAAGCCCTGTCAGGGAGAAAAGGTGTCCGTGCATGCTGAAAGCGGGTCCATGCATGCTACGGAGGAGAAGCTTGGACCGACATTGATTCCGCAGTCGGATCGCCGGCCGGCATTATTGAAATTTCTAATTAAGCCAAATATGCCAGAGGCGTTGTTCAAAGTTGACGAGATGAGCTGGCGAATGGACTGAAACGTTCGAGGATGACGAGGCGACGTCACCCGGCCTTGCGAATTTCGGTCATGGATTGCGGGGCCAAGGCGGGCGGAACACCTTGTGACTTGACCTTATCGTTGACCGTCGGTATATGTAGAACTCGCAGACGTAGAACCATTATAACCGTCAAAGATTATCCAGGTTCCACAAGGTCTCTTATTTCCGTATTCTGCGCTCGCTCCATCTCCGGAGCCTTTTTTGGCCGCCCGAGCCTTTCTTCTGCAGCGAATCCGCTTTACTTGGTTACTTGGCAGACTTTTGACCTAGGCCACTTCGTCACGCCCGTCTCAACGATCCGTGACTTCATGAATCCTGTCTCGTGCTGGAATGGATGCGGCACATCTCACGACGACGGAACGCTTCATCGATTCTCACAACATTGGGAGCAAAGCCATGACAAAGCGACAGAAGACGACTTTTACCCCACAAGTGGACGGCCTGGAGCGGCGCGAGGTGCTGTCGGCGGTGATCGACCATACGATCCCCTTCGTGATCGCGCCCGCGGACGTTAACCAGTTCGCGATCAACTTCACCTCCAACAGACTCCACCAGGTTTTGAAGAGCCTGAACGCGGACGCGAACAGCTTCGCTCGGACCGGAAACGTGACCAAATTCGAATCGCAGCTGACGGCAATCGCTGGGCAGGTGCCCTACGGGAAGCAAGTGCTGTTGAACACCTGGTTGGCCGACGAAAACAGCCTGCAACAGCTTGATACCGACCTGATCAGCTACCTTGATAACAACGAAGGCACTGCCATCAACCTAGGCAAGAGCGGGGTGAACTATTCCACGGACGGGCTCGTGACCTACAATTACAGTGTCGGTCACCATCTGCCAAGTTCCCAGCCGACCGTCACTGGGGTAACGGCGATGTAGTGTCTGTGAATGACGCGGTCCTAGCGGTAGTCGTGCTTCCAGGCGTCTTCAGCTTTGTGCCTGGTAAACCAGGTTACCGCTAGGATTCCAGGTCGTAGGGAGAGCGATGGGGACATAATGGAGCGATGGCGACATAGTGAATCGCCTCGCCAGGCTGGAGAACAGAGGCAGAACTGTGTTCTCTGAGACCGTCGTGTGTTCGTGGTCCCAAGCGAGGATTGCCGCGCCGGCCGAGGGAGGACTGAAGTCCCAAAGTGGCTGCCGTCCGCAGAACCCACGGCTCGGAGCCGAACGGCGCATTCCGCTGGACGCACTGACAAATGGCATTAGTCGGATGCAGCTTCAAACCCGCTGGCTCAGTCGCTCACGATCCGAAACGTCCTATGGAAGGTGTCCGCTGCTCATTGCAGTAGCGCCGTGAAACCGGCCTGCTCGTAGTGGTGATCGCCCGTCAACGCGTCCTGAAGACTGTGATCCTTCATGACCACGAACGAAATGCAGTCGGTCAGCGACCATTGCTTGTCGCGACGCTCGTCGTAGAGTGCGACTCCCTTTTCGAACAGCTCGTCGGTGGTGGCGACGATCTGACTTGTACCGACCTGGCGGAAGCTGGAAACAAGCCGCTTGAACGCATCGCGCCTCACGGAACGCGCCAGGCCGTCTGCGACTTCCGTTAAGACCCAGGTCGTCGTCAGCAGCGGGCCCGTATGTTGGCTTGAAAATACTATCGCTTTTGAGTGGGCCGAGTCCTTGGTGGGCCGAGTCCTTGGGATTCAGGATGGCAAAGAAGTAATAAGAGTCGACGAACAGGGGGTTCATGACTTGGGAACCCCGTGTATGAAATGGTCGTGTTGCGCTGCCATGTCCTCGGGCAAGTCCGGCACGGTTCCGATGACGTCCGCGAACTGCTCAGCGATAGTCGGTTGACGAGGCTCGTCTGCGCTGGATACCGACTTGAGGTTCATGGCACGAGTCCAGATCTTTTCCAGAACGTCGCGTGCCTCGTCCGGACTATTTACAGGCTGTCCCCCGGCGACCACAACTCCATTCTCATCTTCAACGAGGAAGTTCCCATGCCCATCGGGGTAAACGTAAACCCGCAAATCCAGCCGGGCCCCCTTTGGCGTTTGCTTGATCGGAATTGCAGTCAGCCATTCATCGAACTTCATGGGCTTCTCCTTTGTCAGAACAGCTCATGTTGAGTCTGAACCGATCGCGTCCTCTCGGCAAGGGCAAGCTTCGAGAGCTCCGGCCAGGCGATCACGAGGTTGTTGTCGGCGAGGGCCTGATCCGAAGTGATTCGCAGAGGGGATGGGGAGATAGTGAATTGCCTCAGCGAGCTGGGAAATAGAGGCAACCTGGGATTCTCAGCGACGGTCCGGTGCTCCTCGTTCCAGGTGAGGGTTGCCGTGCCGGCCGAGGGAGGACTGAAGTCTCAAAGTTGCTGCCGTCTGCAGAACCCCCGGCTCGAAGCCCAACGGCGCTTTCCGCTGGACGCACTGACGAATGGCCTTCAGGTCGGTCTCGAACATCGGGGCATTGACGTCTTCGACCCATTGCGCTCCGCGTGGGGCCGGGCCGGCATCGACCAGCGGTTCGACCCGCTCGGCAGCGAGAGCCGCCAGGCTGGGCCGCGGCCAAAGCTGGGCACGCTCTCCCAATCCAGCCCTAGCCCGCAACGGGTTGCGCTCGATGTTACCGCAGCACCACCCGAAGATGGTCGTCCTCCTGGATCGGGAAAGCCTTGAAACGCCCCTGCCACACGTGCCCGCTAGAGTGATCGTGCCGCCGGTAGGAGCGGACATGGGCCGTCAGCAGCCAATGCATTCAGCGGCGGAGGTCACCGTCTCCCAGCGGCCAGAGCGCCAGGTGGAAGTGACTGGGCATGACACAGTAAGCCAGAATGCGCATGGGGTGTCGCAGTTTGGCCTCTGATTACAGGTCGACAAATGCCTGAAAGTCGCCGTCTTGATGAAAGACACAGGCTCGATTGTTGCCCCGGTTCAAGACGTGGTAGCAGACGTTCGCCGCCGAGGCGCGTGCGGTTCGCGGCATCGTGGGCCGCTCACCTGCAACCACGATCGGGACTCCTATGCCCCATCTTATCCAGCCTGCGATTACAATTCACTATGTCCCCCTCGCCCCCCCTATGTCCCCCTCGCCTTCCCGGTCAAGCGTCTTGGAGGCCATCCCCTGAAAACGACTTTCTGTTGAAGGTTCCGGTCGCTGACCGACCGGAACCTTCCGTCACCTGCATTGCGCTGAGCTACGCGCCAACGGTGGCCAGTTGCTCGCCATGGACCGCAGTTAAATTCGCCTCGGTCTGATCCAGAAGGTCCTTGGCGCGCTGCACTTCCTCGGGCGTCCCATGGGCGACCAGGAGGAGTTTGCCGTTCTTCACGTGGGTCTCGTATTGCAGGATACTGTCCTTCGGGATGCCGATGCTGTACAGTGCGGCGCCCAAGGCGCTGAGTCCGCCCATGACCACGGCGCTCTCGAGCGCGCCGATGATCCAGACCACCAGCGGTCCACCCACGAGCAGCGGACCAATGCCTGGTAGCCAGAAGAACGCGGAGCCGAACAGCAGTCCCCAGAAGCCGCCCCAGAAGGCCCCCAGCTTGCCCCAGTACTTCATGCGATCGCCGGTGTTGTAGTAGCCGACGACGTTCTCTTCCGTATGGTAATCCTTGCCGACGATCGACAGCTTCTTCATGTCGAAGCCGCTTTTCTGAAGTTCGCGGACGGCGTCTTCGGCCCGCTCGTGAGAGTCAAAGATCGCGACGACGGAGTTCTTGTCTGACATCATCTGGTTCCTCAATGGTAAATGTTGGTGAACTTAGCAGTGGGTTACGTGGGAAACGGCGGACAGTTGCGTCATCACTGTGTTCGTCTGCTGGATCTGGTCAGTCGTTGGAGCCAGCGGCCAAGCGACGTGAGCTCTGGCAACAAAAAAGCCGGCGTGATCGAGAACCCACAGGTCCCTAACCACGCCGGCTTACTCTTCGACGGACCACCCGCAATCGCCGGGCTGCCCTTCGTCTAGTCCTAAAACAAGCGTGATACGAAGATTGACATATGGCTGACAGTGGCTTGCGCCCTGTAAAACAAGCCACGAAACGAGATGATGGAATTCGGAGAAGCGCTCACTCGAAAACGACAATGCCT
>JBKQMU010000026.1:0-43384 GCA_052146555.1 Isosphaeraceae bacterium | reverse complement strand
CCACGGTGCAACAAACCGCCCCAGAGCCCGCCGCCACGCCGCCAGATCCTGGTGCCACGCCGCGCATGTAAATCTGCAAATGCCTGCACTACAAGATGTTGCGGCTGTATACTGTCGAAGATCAGCCAAAGTGGTGAAAACAAAGACAACCCTGCGGGTCTAGCGGATCGTAATGATACTCCGGGGTGAGCAAGTGCTCGACATTGCCATCGGACTCGAGCCGGGCGCGGAGCAGGTGATCGGGTCCGCGGTGGAAGGGCACGCAGAGAATTAACTTTCCCCCCGGGACCAGCTCTCTCGCGCACTGGGCGAGTGCCGCGTGAAAATCCGGAATGTGCTCCAGGACTTCCAGCGAAACGATCACGTCGACACTGCGGTCCGGGAGAGACAAGGCCGTCAAGTCCTCGTGGCGGATGCCAAGACCGTTCGTTTTTCCTGGTATCGTTCCATCGCGCAGGTACTCGCTCCCCTCGGTCAGCGGATAGCGATCCTTGACCCAGCGGTAAAGCGGCGTCACTTGCTCGGTCAGGAAGATCCTGCTTCGCCGCCGCGGTCGGGACGCCCAGAGCATGAGATGAACCGAAGCTCTTATGCGGCTGTTGAGCCCGCAGCCCGGGCACAACAGACCTTCACGCCAGGCCGGCATCTCCGCTGCACTTTGACGGTGCGCCTCGGCGTCGGTCACGAACTCGCTGGCTTGCCGGCAGCAGATGCAGTAGCCCCGGGTTGTGATGATCCCGCCCGGCCTGGCCATTTCCCACATCAGCCGCAGGCGGTTTTCCAGCACTTCTCGCTCGCGCTCCCGGTAATCTACGAACTCTTGGTACGTCTGGAGGTGTACGGCGTGGAAGGCGGGCAGCGGCACCGGCAAGAGCCAGCCCATGGCTTTGATCCTGCCGCCCAGACGGCGACGGATCGCGCGGCCCTTGCTGACGAGCATCGAACTATTCATGGCCCTCATGTCCTCCTCGAGAACGATTCCCTGCTCGGAGTCGCTCGATCGGGCAACCGAATCGCCTGGTGATGAGCTGGAACCGATTGTCCTTCGTCGAGCTGGGCGCCTCCAATTGTCCCAAAGTCACCCCGCCGCGGACTTGAAAAGTCCCGTCAGTGCTGCCCAGCATCGTCCCGGGGTGGTGTCGCTGTCGATCATCCTGTCGCGAATCCTCCGGACCCGATCCAGCAGCATCCATCCCAGGCTCTGTTGTATTTCGCAGATCCTCTTGTGATGGCTCAACAGTTCGTCACGGAGCCGTGCGATCTCGTCGGTTGCTCCCTGCTGCCACTCCCGGTGAGCAGACCTTTCTGCTTCCAGGTTGAAAAGATCGAGCTCCATTGCGCATTTTTGTGCATCCACAAGGAAGCGTTCCTGCTCGAGGGCATGACTTTGTTGTTCGAGGACAAGCTCTTGTTGCGCCAGCATAGACTTCTGCTCTTTGAGCTCTTCGATGTGTCGATTTAATGTCTCGATGTGAAGCGACGCAGAGATGAGCGTTTGCTGCAATTTGGCCGTCTCCTTTCCGGATTGCTGTCTCGCGGCGTTCAGGACGGAGAACTGATTCACGAGTGAGCCCATCTCTCCCGTGAGGGCATCGACTTGCCGCTGCATGGAGGTCTGTGTCTGACGCGCCTGGGTCAGCTCGCTGTCGAGTGACTTCTTCAGGTCCTCGAGTCCAGCGTAAGCGGCCCGGTCAAAGACAGCCTGACCAAGACGTTCATAGCATGCCCGGATCGCGTCGCGTCGGGGTTCAACTCCAGTCGCCTCGAATAGACTGAGAACCTGCTCCGGAAGCTTGTCTCCCGCTCCGATGACCCCCAGTCCATAGCTGTGGAGAAACTGGAACGTCGGATAGCGCTTCGCCTGCTCCTCGAACAGGACATGTACACCAAAGTCATTCTTGTAAACGTTAGTATCATGCATTAGAATGATCCCGCGTCGCGACATCTTCGGCAGCCAGTACTCGAAGTCGTGCTTGACGGCCTCGTAGGTGTGCAATCCGTCGATATGCAGCAAGTCGATGGATTGCGGCTCGAAGAGCGGAGCGGCCTCGTCAAATCGAGCGCGGATGAGGCGAGAGAACGAGGCGTACTCGCGGCGATTCGTCTGGTCGACGCACTCGAAGATTTCTCCGCCGTAGAAACCCGCGTGCTCGTCACCTTCCCAGCAATCGACCGCGTGGCAGCGAGTCGAAAGCCCAAGCTTTTTCACCGCCTGGCAGAAGGCGAAATACGAGTTGCCGGAATGTGTGCCGAGCTCGACCAGCACCTCCGGCCTCAATGCTTCCGTAATCCAGAAAGCAAACGGGATGTGGCCCACCCACCCGAAAGGATGACTGACGTGATCGGGCAACCAAAAACAGACATCGGAAAGGAAGCTCGACTGATTCATCCGGGCACCTCGTTTCTCTACGCATCGAGCTTCGGGGCCGTGGTCTTCTCGCCCTTATCCGCGGCGATACTTCCTTAGCTGAGCGAGCCAGGGTTTATCACGACCGAGTCTTTGTCTCTTTGTCGACCGAAGAAGAATGACGGTGGGGGCCACGGGCCAGCGCAAGAGCACCGTGGACCTGGGTTCTGGCAGTCTTCACGGCCGACGGCGGAGGAAGAGCCACGCGCATCGTCCTGGGTATGAGCACATCCTCCACGGCTGCATCCCGCGATCCGATCGATCGCCTCGCCGGCCTGGTCGTGGAACCGGAAAAGGGGTCTCCCGTTTCGAGGAATTCCCGGTGCCGATTCCGGAAGAAACGAACATCGCTGTCCTCCTTGGGGTCGGCGCCCTCGCCCTGAGTTTCATCCGATCGATCCAGGAGAACCGCGTAGGGATCGTGGATCACCTTGTACCCCAGCGCGGCGGCGCGTAGGCAGTAGTCGACGTCGTGGAGAACCATCGCCAGGCGCTCATCGAACCCTCCCAGGCGATCAAATATCTCCACCGGCGTCAGCAGGCACGCCGCCGACACCGCAGTGACGTCGCGGCCGGCCAGAAGCGCGCCGCCTGGTCCGGGGTTTCGCCCCGCGATCCAGTGCCGTAACGGATGACCCCGCAGCGCATGTCGCGCCAGGCCGCTTGACTCGACGATGAAGCCTGCGTGTCGCACAACCTGGCCGCGACCCAGGAGGAGTGCGCCTGCGACGGCGACGTCCGGCCTCTGTCCGTAAGAGAGTAGATGCTCGAGCCAGCCCGGTTGCGTTGCCTCGACCTCATAGCCCAGAAACAAATAATGTGTATACGAATCTTGTACGGCCGCAGCACCGGCGTTGAGCATGGTGGAGAGTTGCGCCGCATCCTTTAAGCACAAGACCCGGCATCTCTGGCCGTGATGGGCCAACTCCTGCGCTGGGTCTGTGTGCTCGTCCCGACGCTCGATTACGAACACGTCCGCCACCGCCGGGTCGACTGTGCGCTCGAGGCTTGACAGACTTGCGCTAATTTTGGTGGAAGAGCCTGGGCTGGCAATCAAGATCGCGACCCGGCTCTGCGCCTGATGCTGGAACTGCACGTCACGATAGTTGAAGTGCGTCTCGTCCTCGAATCGCACCGACTGTCCTGTCCGGGCAAAGTGCCGCTGGATCGCCTGCCGCGTCATCATCTGGCACTCGTGCATTTTCTGATGGCCCAGGCTCCCAGGGTGAGTGCGCCAGCGATAGAGCACCTCCGGAACGTGGCAAATCGTCCGGCAAACCTCGATCAGCCGGAGATTCAGATCGACGTCCTGTGAGATGACCATGTCTTCATTGAGCCCGCCAACCTTGCGCACAAGCTCGGCTCGGGCGGCGATCAGATGAACGAAGTAGGGATGGCCCAGATAGTGATCGTACGAGAATGCTGGCCGGGTATCGATTCGCAGCACGGCATCGAGACTCGCGCCGGTAACCGCCTCATTGCTGTAGAGCATATCGGGCCCGTCGCGGAGGACGGCCGAGGCAAAGTGGTGTAAGGCATGCGGCTCCAGAGCGTCGTCGTGGTCCATGAAGCCGATATAGTCGCCTCGGGCCAGCTCGATTCCAACGTTTGTGGCAACGCTCACGCCCCGGTTCTTGGGACAGTGCAGCACGCGGATGCGGTCGTCGCGCTTGGCCATCTCGTCGAGGACCGTCTTGATATGCGGCGCCGGTGAGGCGTCGTTGACGCAGACTAACTCCCAGTGCGGGTAGGTCTGCGCGAGCACGCTTTCGATCGCCAGCCGAAGCCAGTCTTCCCGGATGTTGTACACGGGCATGACGATCGAGAATCGCGGAGCGTCTTGGGGCCAGGTCTGTTCTCGAAGCCGGCCCAGTTCCTGGGGCGAGGGACGACTGCGCCAGTAAGAACTCGCAGCCAGGAACGCATCGAGTTGCAAGGTCGGAACCTGGAGGGCCAGTTCCTCGAGCAGCGCGTCACGGCCGCCGCGGCAGGCCAGCGCCAGCCGTCTCAACCCGGATGGATCGCGGAGAAGCTGGCGCGCGACCTTTCGAACCGCTGCACCTCCTCGGGCAAGCCTGCGCAGGCCGCGCACGGTCCACGAGCCGGCCGGTCCCACAAGTGGAAGCGGCTTGGCCATCAGCCGCAGCGCCGCGTACAACGAGCCTGGTGATTTCAGGCGACGCGCCAGTTTGCCCGTGTTGATGACTCCCGATCTCATGGCGCCGTAGTAGCTTCCCAGGCCCGTCTTGACTGCGCCGACGGCCTTGTCCGCCAGACGGTAACGCAGGGGCAACCGCGACGTCCCAGGCCCCATCGACCACCCCAGCGGACGCTGCGATGGCCAGGAACGGTGCAGGTGCCTTTGCCGCCACGATCCAATCGTCTGTCCGTGACGTTCATTCAGAACGCTGTACTCGAAGTCTTCATCGACCAGCCCTCGCGTGATCGATTCGTAGTGAATGCCCGACAGACTGCCCACGTAATAATTGCGGAAACCCGCTTCGAGTGCTCGAAGGCAAATATCAATATCACCGAAGCTGTTGGGAACAAGCACCTCCTCCAGTCCCCCCAGTTGCTCAAACGTGTCGCGCCGGGTCATGGCGCAGGCGAACGTCACGCCCAGGCTAATACGCTCGGCATCGATGAATTCCGAGGCAAACTGCGCATGGCAGATCCTATTGTAACCCGAGCCATGAATTTCTTCGGCGAAGCGAATGCCTCCATGCTGTATTTCGCACTCGTCGCCGTAGTACAGCTTGATTCCCACCATCCCGGCCGTCGGGTTCGAGAGCAGCGTCATGCTCATGACCTGTAGGCATTGCGGGGTGGTTAGAACGACATCGTTATTCAGGAAAAGGACGAGCTCGCGATCTTCGCCGAGGTGTCTGACGGCGGTGTTGTTGATCCGCGCAAAATTGAACGCGCCATCATGATCGAGAATCGAGTAACTTGTGGTCCGCAGCTGCGAAATCCACGCCTTCAGGCGAGGTAGGGTCTCGGGCTCGATCGAGCGGTTGTTGAGGAGGGCCACACGCACGTCGAGCTGATGCTCCTGCCGCTCGATCGATTCGAGGCATACGATGGTCGTCTCGACCTGGTCCTTGAAAGGAATCACGATCAGCAGTCTTGGTTTTTCGTCCCGGGAAAGATCGGTGATCCAGAGGCTCGAGCCGGCAAGCGGGTCCGGATCGCCACTGACGCTTGCTGTCCACGTGGCACCCGGGTACGCCCGCGGAGCATGTTCCTTGAGAAGCCTCGTGCGCTTATCTGCCAGCTCGTCTCTGGTCAGCCGCGATAGCCAATTGGAGCCAGAACGTCGGTAGTACGCGTTTAAGGGCACGTGCTGCGACTGGACCGAGCCGCAGAGTGCCAGCCGAAGCAGAAAATCATGTTCTTCGATACCATCGAACTCAGTGCGGAAGACCGGCTCTCCTCGAGTCGCTCTTTCAAGCAGGTCGCGCTTCACGGCAAAGACGCGGCCCACGTAATTGACCCTCAGTAGCGTGAACAGGTCGAAGGGCGGCTTTTGAACGAAGCCGGCCAGAGCACTCGATCGAGCGTCGATTTCCGCTTCATTCGAGAAGATGAAGTTGATCCCCAGGCTATGACTCAACTGGCGGGCGAAGATTCCCAACGCCATCGGATGCAGAACGCCATCGCCGTCGATGACGACCAGGAAATCGCCGGTCGCCTTTGCGACGGCGAGATTCCTCGCCGCGCTTTGCCCCACCGGTTTGTCCAGGCGTTCAACCAGGATGCGGGAGTCCGTGTTGGCCCATTGGCGTGCGATCCCCAGATGCGCATCGGATTGGCTGGCATCATCGATGAGCACCAGCTGCCACTTCCTATAAGACTGGCAGCGGCACGACAGGATTAGCTCGTGCAGGTGCTCTGGCCGTGGGTCGCGCAGAACCGCCAGCAGCGAGAACGTGGGCTGGTAGGGAAGCTCCTCGAGCCGGCTCGCCTCCAAACCAAGCGTGCGGCGAAGGATCTCAATGGGCTGAGCGTGGGCATCAAGACGCCATGGCATCGCGCGGAGGAAATCCATTTCCTCGTCAGGATCAACCCGCGCGGGCGAAAGTTTCCTGTTTTTTTTCTCAGCCTTTGCCATGGTCGCTCCTTGGATTCATGGCATGATTGGGTTGGGAGCCAGCTGTAAACTGACTGGTGAAGTGCGGCCGGTGGACGGTCTCGTCGTGCTGATGATCTGGCCGACGCTCGCGCTGCGCTGCTCTTGCCGGCGAGGGAAGAACGACGCGAACGGTCCGGACAGGAAGTCTCATCCCGAACGCAACCGGCAGGCTCCATCCCTCTGAGCTGCCGTACCTCGCGAATGACGGACTCGAGAACGGATCACCCTGGATCATCAGGCCGCGGTAGCGTTCCCGAAGGATTCGTGTTTCCTTGGGGCGACGGGCAGTGCTGGGCATGCCGCCACACTGGCTGCCTGCCATACAGAGCACGGCGTAAGCATCGAGAATCGTCTTGTAGCCCAGCGATCGAGCCCGCAGGCAGTAATCGATATCGTGGAGGGCCGTCACGAACTCCTCGTCGAATCCGCTTACGCTCTTGAAGAGATCAGCCCGCGTGAGCAAGCACGCCGCCGACACTGCGGTGACGTCGCGGCTGGCCAGCAGGGTTCCATCCCGACCTGGATTTCGCCTCGACGCTTCGATGCGAAGAGGGGAACCTTCGTGCCAGTCGCCGACCGAGCCTTCCCTGCCAATGACCGAGCCCGCGTGGACAACGGCCTCTTGGCCATCGACGAGGAGAGCGCCGACGACGCCGACGTCGGACCTCTGCCCGTAGCCGAGCATGTGCTCGAGCCAGCCCGGAGTTTTCGCCGTGATCTCGGGGTCGAGGAAGAGGTAATGTGTGTAGGACCCTCGGACAGCAGCCACCGCGTGATTCGTGATGTTCGCGACGTTCCAGGCGCCTCGGCAAGCAACGACCCGGTGTTCCCCACCGGTTGCGTCCATCTCGAGTGGGCAATCAGGAGCATATGCCGGATGATCGATGACGACGATGTCCGCGAGCGAGCGATCGACGGTTCGTTTCAAGCTCTCCAAGCATGCACTTGTGAGCTCGCGATTTCGGGAAGGTGCCACGAAAATCGCCACCTTCACGCATCCTTGATGGCTGAATCGCACGTCTCGGAAGTTGAAGTGGCTCTCGTCATCGAAAACGACGTTCTGACCGGTCCGAGCGAAATGACGTCGTAGCGCGCCGCGGGTCATGGCCCGGCAATGCTCCATCTTCTGATGGCCAAGGCTGCCGGAATGCTCGCGCCAGCGGTACAGGACTTCGGGAATGTGGCTGATCGTCTGGCATTGCTCGATCAGCCGCAAGTTGAGGTCTACGTCTTGCGAGATGTTCATTGTTTCATCCAGCCCGCCGATCTTGCGTGCCAGCTCGGTGCGAGCCGCGATGAAATGCACGAAATAAGGATGACCCAGGTAATAGTCGTACGAAAAGCTCGATCGAGCGGCGATGTGTATGACATCGTTCAACTCTTCACATGTAATGACCTCATCGCTATAAATCATGTCGGGGCGGTCGCGCAGGATTGCGAGGGCGAAGTGGTGCAAGGCGTGCGGCTCGAGCGTGTCGTCGTGATCCATGAACGAGACGTAATCGCCGCTTGCAGCCTCGAGCCCCGCGTTCGTGGCGGCGCTGACGCCGCGGTTGCTTTTCGAGTGGATCACGACGACTCGCGGGTCGCGACGGGCTAGTTCATCGAGAACGGGCCGGATGTGGGGCGCGAGTGAGGCGTCATTGACGCAGACTAACTCCCAGTGCGGGTAGGTTTGCTCTATCACGCTCTCGATCGCCTGCCGCAGCCAGTCTTCCCGGACGTTGTACACGGGCATGAGAATGGTGATCACTGGCGCGCCTTCGGGCCAGCGGTGGACGCGCATCTTGGCCAGGGCCTGTGGCGACGGACGTGTCAGCGCGAACCACTCTGGTTGTGAAACGGTATGGGGCCGGAACGATGGCAAGTGGTGATTGAGTTCCTCCCTGAAGCCCACGTAGCCGTGCGAGCGGAGCACGCGCGCCAAGCTGCGGCCTTGTGATGGGCTGCGCTGCATGTGCCGGATCAGACGACTTACCTTGATCGACCTTGCCCTCAAGCCGCAGGTTGCACGCACGGTTTTCACGCCGAGGGGCCCCACGATCGGAATTCGCCTGATCGCCGCCTTTAGCGAGCGGGAAAGACCGCCTGCCGCGCGGTGTTGATTGCGGGCCGTGACGACCTTGACAATGCTCCCCCGGACGGTCTGGTACGCTGGCCCCAGGGCCAGCTTGAGAACGCCTGCGAGCTGATCGGCGATCCGGTACCGCAGAGGCAAAGGGCTCGGTAGAGTTGGCGAACCTGATCCGGCCCCATGGGAGGCATCGTCCGCCGAGGGAGCACATCGCTGGTCCGCCTCGACATGAAATTGGTTCCATGGCAAGACTAATAGTGGCCAGGCATGCCGATGCGAGCGATACAGGTGCCTCAGCCGCCAGGCGGCGATGGCGCGTCCCTGCCGCTCATAGAGGCTGGTGGCATCGAAATCTTCGTTGCAAGAGCCGCGCGTCTTCGATTCATGGTGAATGGCACAGAGGCTGCCCATATAGTAATTGCGATATCCCGCCTCGAGCGCCCGTAAGCACATGTCCACGTCGCCGAACGCATTGGGCACGAAGATCTCGTCGAGACCCCCGAGCTGCTCAAAGGTCGTTCGCCTGGTCATCGCACAGGCGAACGTCACACCGAGGCTGAAGTGCTCCGCATCCACATATTCTTCGTCTAATCGGGCGTGGATAATCTCGCAATAGCCCGAGCCGAAGAGCAGCGGTCCGACCCGGATGCTTCCGTGCTGAATCTCGGTGCCCCCGGGATAAAACAGCTTGATGCCCAAGAAAGCGCAGCGCGGATCGGCGAGCAAGTGCATGGCCATGGTCTGGAGGCACTGGGGCGTCGTCAGTTCGACGTCGTTGTTCAGGAGCAAGACGAGGTCGCAATTTGCCCCGAGCCGCGCGATGGCGCCGTTATTGAGCTTCGCGAAGTTGAATGAGCCGTCGTGATCGAGATTTTCGTAACGCGCCGACCGTGGCTGGAGGGTCCACGCTCGCAGACGTCCGAGCGTCCCGGGATCGACCGAACGGTTGTTGACCAGAGCCACTAGGACATCGAGTCGATGCTCCTGTCGCTCGATCGATTCGAGACACTGGATGGTCGTCTCGACCTGGTCTTTGAATCCGATCACCACGAGCAGCTTCGGAGTCTCGCAAGCGGGGAAGTCCGTGATCCAGAGGCTCGAGGTGGCGTGCGGACTGGGGTCCTCGGGAATCTTTGCCGTCCAGGCCGCGCCGGCGTGAATTTGCGGCACGTGCTCCTCGAGCAAGCGCCGGCGTTTCGTGGCCAAAGCGTCGCAGCTTTGATGAAACGCCTCGCGCGAGCCAGCGCGACGGTAGTAGAGGAACGAGACGATGTGTCTGGCCTTTAGCTCCGGCGATCGAGCCAGCCGGAGCAAGAGATCGTGCTCTTCGATCCCGTCGTAGCAGTCACGGAAGGCGGACTCTCCAACCGTCGCGGCATCCAGCAAACTGCGCTTCACGGCAGTGAGACGGCCCACGTACGCAATGCGCAACAAGGTGAACAGATCAAAGGGAGGCTTGAGCTGAAAATTCAATAGGCTTTTCGACGGACCATCGAGTTCCGCTTCATTGGAAAAGAGGAAGTTCACTTCCGGCTCGAGATTGAAATGGCGTGCCAGCACGCCCAAAGCCATCGGGTGCAGCACGCCATTCCCGTCGACGACGGCGATGAATTCACCGCTGGCCAGCTCCAGCGCCAGGTTCCTCGCGCGGCTCGGTCCCAGGGGCTTTTCGAGACTGGTCAGGATGATCCGCTCATCCCGACACGTCCATTTTCGGGCCACATCGAGATGGTCAACCGCCGTGCTGCCATCATCGACGAGAACCAGTTGCCAATGCTGGTATGACTGGCAACGAACCGACAGGATCAGTTCTCGAAGGTGCTCCGGGCGTGTATTCCAGAGGACCGCCAGCAAAGAAATCCGAGGCTTACGGACAAACTCCGTGAACCTGCCGGCCTCGTAGCGGATGGCCTTCAGGAGCGCATCGGGAGACTGGAGAACCGCGTCGATGATCCACGGCGTCGATCGGAGAAACGTGCCTTCCTCGGACTCGTTCGCAAGCAAGGCGAGATAGGACTGGATCTCGTGATCGACTCTCGACATGGCAGATTCCCTTATGCGCTTTCCCGCGGCGAGGGGCTCCACGATGGCGCCCCTGGCCACTCACTTGGAGCCGGCCGCAAACCCCGCGGACGATGCTTAAGCAGATGACCGGGCTTGATGCCGGTAATATCGTTTTAGAGAATTCGTAGCGTCTCCCGGGAAAGCCCTGCCCCCCGCAAATCGCGAAAAGACCATCAGGCCGAAGCCTACCGCATCGTTATGCGTTCTTGATCAATCCAGCTGCCCAACGATGCCAGCCCCCAATGCCTATGGCCTCATACTGCGACAGCCACAGGGGTGAACATGCTCGACAAGTAGTCATAAGCAATGACTGCCGACTTGCCTTGATTGCCCTTCACCTTGACTTCGAGGATGTCCCGCGGCTTGATGAGATTGCGTTTCAGATGGCAGGTCCAGCCGCAGTAAATCATCGCGGGGCGACGGAAATGTTCCGCGACGTCGGGCCGGTCGTGATCGGGGCGAAGGGATTCGATGAGCTTGCCGCCCACCCGGAACTGCACCTCTTTTACGCTGCCGCCATCGTTGAGATCAGCCGCCCAGCCTTCTAAGACGACCTCTCCGCCCAGACCGATGTGGCCTTTATCCAGGTGCCCAATCGGATCGTGTATGAACTTCAGCTTTGCAAAATCTCGGTTCAGATGATGAGCGAGAACATAGATGTCCTGATGGTGGCAGAGCCCGAGTTTGATGCGGTGCAGCCGGATTTTGCCTCCGCCGGTGCGATCCACCATGCGGGCAACGAAGTCTTCAGTGACGTAGTTCGAGCCATACTGGTTGACATCAAGGGTCCGGCTCTCGCTTCTGGCCAGAAAAAGGATTCCACTTTCCGGAATCGGGACGCCGCGGGGCATGAGCGAGACATCGTGCGTGCTAAAGGCCAGAATCCCACGCTCGGAGAGCCGGCTCAGCAGAGTCTCAAGCCAAAGCTCGAACGTCGCCTCGGGCATGTGGGTAAAGAACGACGAAGCGAAGATATAGTCGAACCTCCGCTCTCTTGGAAAGTCAGCCGGGTCGGGGACCGATACGATCCCATTGACACCATAGTGACGCTTCTGAAACTCGATGGCTTGCGAATAAATGTCACATGCCCAGATGCGCTGGGGCGATAGTTCCCGGGACAGGAACCTCGTCGACCGGCCGTAACCGCAAGCGAAATCAAGGAATGAGCGTACTCGGCCCAGCCTGCCAAAGTGCCAGGTGCCTATCTGCTTGATGGCATCGAAAATCCTTGCCCCTTTCAGGTAGTAGTCGACCGCTGTCTTTGTGCGGTTTCCCTCGTTGGCCGGAAGATCGAAGAGAAACATCTCATCATCGGGGTTGATCTGAGCGACAAACTTACCTGGTGCGCGGACATGAGCTCGAATGTAAGAATCAACCACCGGATCGTCATCGAGTGGCCTGGGGCGTGAGATCAGCCTCATAAGACCTCCTTGAGCTCGGGAAGGCATCCCATTCCTTGGGTAGTGCCTTGTATCGAAAGTTCCCCATTGCAGCAAGGCCGCTCTCGAGGCTCCAGAGGACGAACCAGGTCAATAAAGCCACGAGCGGCATTCTGTTCGGTCTGATTGAAACGTTGCGAATCGCGGTGCCTCCGTTGTCCATCAGTTACGTTCTAGGCTATGCCTCACTCGGCGCGCACTTTTCTTAGCCGGCTATAATTCAGGCAGGAATGATGACACAGGATGACTGCCCCAGTCCTTGCATCTGGGAGGAATCCGGTAAACGAATATTGGGCTCATCACCCCGATACCAGCGGAGCATATCCCAGCCCGCCATACGAGCGAGTGTAGTCATGAATTCTTGTGTCGTCGTGACGTTTCGCACGGAGTTCCATCTGCTGACCGGATCGATCGCTGCCTGTCCTGAGAAGATTTCGCGTGAGAGAGCCAGGTCCATCGGTAAACAAGAGAAGATGAATCTCCCGTGATCTTTGATGATCCTCCTCCCGTCCCGTAGGTACAGGAAAGTGTCCTCGTGCTCAATGTGCGTGAAGACAGAGAACGCACAGATCATATCGACGCTCTTATCCGGAAGCGGGAAAACGGGGGTCGTTTGATGGAGGAAGTCCACACGGCAGGAGGGCAGAGGGGCTTTCTCGCCGACAAGTCCCCTCGCGTGGGCCAGCATCGTTTCGGAGATGTCAATGCCGATATACCGACCACCTTCCCGAAGCCTTGGAATAGCGTGGACCGCAAGACGGCCGGTCCCACACCCGAAGTCGACCAAGGTGCTGTCAGGCTTCAAGCCCTCCATCTCCAGCAAACCGAGCTCCACCCGACCGATGAGCTCAAAGTCACCTGCTCCAATGGAAACCTTTGGGGGGAAATGCTTTGCGTGAGCCTCATAAAGGCTCTCATAATTGCTAGCTGTACGCTGGCTGTAGAGGCGCCGACGAAGCCCCTGAGGAAGCATCGTTTTCAGACTTGAGGAGATTGCCATACCCATTTGCCCCCATTTAGGAACATTCGCTGATCGGCTACCTGACACGTTCGTGTTGGATGGCCACGTGCAGAATGTCGCTTTTCCGGACTGACAGGCTTCCTGTTATGAACGGCGTCGCCAGCTTCGCCCTTCCGCATCAGCCGCCATGCCAACATGCCGATCGGAAATAAGCATGGCTGAGGTCCGTATCTCTACAAATCGCGTGGGGACGATATCACTTTGTTTCACTTTGGGGAAGACCTACCAAGGACCCGCACTTTGTCATTGGCTTCACAGTTCCCTTCTGGCCCCACGACGCCCTCAACTTCATTACCTTTGGCCGGCAATCTCAGGACGATCCCGAAATCCGGACGACGGACGCAGGGTGTTCGAGGCCGATCCGATAGTGATCCAATTGATCGAAGACCGGGACTGTCACCGTCTTGTTCAGTCCCGTCGGTGCGAGAAGACAAAGGGGACTCTGCCCGAGGATAGTGTTCCCTCGAAAGAACACCATTCTTGCAGGCCTACCCGGTAAGCCCTGGGTCCCTCTTTGGGTCAGGATGCAAGCGCCAACTCCGACTCAACCATCTTCAACATGGCGAGTCGATCAAAACGAATCCTTTCTTTCGGGTGCCCGAGAGTGACATAAAACTCGAACGCTTCAGTCGGGAAGAAGGCAACTTCTTGCAAGCTCACTAGACCCAGTAAGTTCAGGTCATGAATTAGCAACCTGAAGGATGAGGGAGTGAAACACCACGCATGGAAGTCAACATACTCTCCTCGAGCCGTACGATCCATCATCTGAACACACTCATCAAGTGACTTGTGATGGAGGTGGTATTGGCCCTGATATCTGTCTGACCAGGCAATCTTCCCGTCACGATTGACCGCGTTCAGGATGTGCTCCGCTGCCGTGCCCGGCGAATGAGTTTTCTGCTTCCCGATGTGACTGTCAATGACTTTCGCGATCCCGGACAATGGTCTGAAATGATCGAAGCAGAATCGCTTATCGGGGATAGCAAGCGAGAGAACCCCCTCCTCTTTGAGAATGCTGTCACACTCGTTTAGAAAGCCGATCAAATCAGGAGAATGCTCGACCATGTGTGAGGCTATGATCCAATCATAATATTTATGTCTTCCCGTGAGCTGCACATAGGATTCTCCCTTCCAGACGAAGTCTACCTCTTCGATGTTCTCAACGTTAAGGTTGTGGGTCCTATACTTTTCTATCAGTTCCGTTTGTGTTGCATGATCAATGATGTGAACTCTATAACCATTCTTTTTTGGTGCAACTGGATTGTGGGAGGGGCCAATTTCAATGCCCATATTATCTTTGTTGATATGATAGAGCAGCTTGTCAAATCTTGTCATCAGAGATTTCTCCCATCCGAGGAGCTGGCAAGGAAACCGAACTCGTCAGAAGACAGCCCGGGGTCCGACGCAGACCGGCAAATGTAACGAGTAATGAGGAATGGGGCACTGGGCTAATGTTTAGTAAGCCAAGTTCGTCGAGATTCGTCGGGCTGACTACCAGAACCTCTATCTGTACGTTCCGCTCCCGAGAACTCATTCCGATCCTTCGTCTTCCAGAAAATCCGCAGTGGGGCAGACGGATTCCGATTCTTGAGCGAACATCGTATGTTGATGTTCCGAACGTAGGTGGGTTTCTCCAAGGCGAAAACCACGAAGGGATCGATTCCGGTGGGGCGTCCCATCCCCTCATCCCAAGACATCTGGTTCAACTCCACCGGAGCGACGGGCTGAGGGACTTCGTGGGGCGGCGGAACGGGACTCACGGGGGCCTGAAACCAGGACACGCGGAACTCCCGTTCGAAGCACCCGTCGTCCCCACGGAAGGTTACCGCACGGACCCGGTCCGCTTTGCCTTCCTCGAAGAGCAGCCGGACGCCGCTTGAATCCCGAGGCAGGCTGCTGACGAGGAAGCCGGACTGGACGTTTTGCCACACCAGGCGATGCTCCGCGACCGCTCCGTCCTCATACTCGACGCGGATCGTCGGGGGATACACCTTATACAACATAGAGCTCAACCTCCCGATGGGGTTGAGCCTCAGCTGCGCCTGGAGGATGACTGGCCCCTGTATGCCCTCCGGAACTTCCCATCGCTCCTCGAATGCGATCGACCGCGATCCCAACTTGTCCACCTTATCCCAGCGTGGCGAGGCGCGCCGTTTCAGGAGCAGCATGGCATTGGTCTGGTCGACGACATCATACCAACGGTAGATCTCCATCCAGGTCCGTGGGTCAACGATGCACGGGTGCTGGGTATCGATCGCCTGATGGGAATAGAGGATATACTGAGGCGCATTCTGTCCCCGGTAGTTCTCGGCACATTTCCGGTCGAGGGTCGGGAGGTAGGCGCTATAGGACTGGAAGACGAACCGGGGCTTCCAGTTCAACCCGTTCGCGGTGATATAGCAGAGATCCCAGGGATAGACGTCCACGGTGGCGGACCCAATCCGCGACAGGATGGGGGCGGGAAGCTTGAGCTGATCTTTGACTTTCGAGTCCATCGCCCGGAATCTTGCTCGGGTCTTCGCGCATCTCCACAACCTGACACAATTGCCTGCGCCTCTTGTGAATGCGCGCGGCAAGCCCGGTGAGGCAGACCACAGCCCGCCAGCGAGAGCCAACGTTACGATGGCCAGTGCCGTCCATGAATGCAACCGGCCGACCTGACCAGGCAGCAGAAACGCGGCTAATCCGACCATCGGGGGGACTGACATCAGGGTATGAGTGGAGTCGTGACGGACGAGGGCACCTTTCGTCAGCACGAAGAGGGGGAACAGGATGATCAACAAGGCCGGGGTGTAACGTGCCCTCAGCGGAGTGCCCGCAGCAACAGCAATGATAGCGATGATCAGAACTGCCGAGACGATCGCCAACTCCGTCACATCACCCTGAAGCGACATCTGCGACGAATACCCGGCAGCGAGCTCCTGGGAATATCGTAAGAATTCGCCCAGGGCATTGATCGGGCCGCCGTAGATCCGAAAGAGCAAGCCCAGCGTCCCAACGTAAGTCAGGGCCAAGAGGCCAAGGCGACCGAGCATGCCCAGGCTTCGGTCGCGGAGTAGTTCGATGACAGCCCATACCGCGATCGAGCCAGTACAAGCCACACCGAGGTTGAACTTCGCCAGCACCGCCGCCGCCGAGACGATTATCGCGGGTACGGCCCACATCGGCCGCCGATCGATGTGGCTGAGCACCAGGTAGCCGACCGTCGTCAAGATAATCACGCCGGTCAGTCCAAAGTTCGCGTCCAAAGGAAGACGGATCCCGCTCAAGAGCAGGGCGGCGGCGAAGAGGAGCGTGGCTAAGAAGCCCCGAATCCGAAACAGCAACATGCCAACCGAAGTCCACCAGAGTATGTGGAGACCCAGTCGGAAGGGGATGGCATGAATAAGGTTGGATCCGATTTCTAAAGGATGAAGGATGAATCCGAGGGGGCCGTACGTAAAGACGAGGTCCCGCCCATAGATCATGTGTCGGCTCGATGCCTCATTCAAACCGACGACCCATGATGCGTCCAACCCGGTTCCCATCGCGCCGAAGCATGGTGGGAAGGTCACCATCACGAAAGCGCTCAGGATCAAGAGCCGCCAAACGAGCTCGAGATCCACCGCGGAATCCTTGCCGTTCGCATTATTCATGGAGAAGTGTTCTGCGCGATGAGATAAGGGGAAACCGCAGGTTCAGTGACATGATGGCCGTTGAGCCCCGAAACGGCCGGGGTATCGATTCCTGGTAGCATGCAAGGAAGACTGAACCACTGGCTTCTGCCTCGCTCGTTACCCCGGGCTCAATACCCGGGGTCGCCGGTTGAGTCAAGGTCAAGCACCAAGACGGGCGAGCGCCGACGATTCCCCGCGGTAGGGCAAGCTTCACGTCGATCAGCCGGACACGAGTGTCGCCTGGGTTGATAGTATCGATGGCTCATGTAAACGATCGGGACGCGCGGACTTCCTGCCGACGAGAAAAACTGTGCGCCAAAGAACCGCCAGAGCCAGGGTAGCTGCAGGTAGAGCCAGACCAGCCATGGCCAGCTCGGAAGTCGGCTGCGGAATGTGAACGGCAAGGTCCTCGGCTGCGCTACCTCGACGTTGAAGCCAGCAAGCTCGAGGGCTTCCGCGACCGACTTCTCGGTGAGGGCCAGGTGATGGTCGAAGAAGTCGTAATACTCTCGAGGACAACAGCGGAAATTCGGGCCGAGTATCAGTACGCAACCGCCGGGTTTCAGCGCCTCGTATACGCCACTCAGCACTGCCAGCACCTGCTCGCGGGTCCGACAGTGCTCGAGAAAGTTGCTCATGAACGTGGAATCGAAGTAGTCCAGAGGAACAACCTCGCCGAGTTGTTCGGCGGCAGTGTGGTGGAAGATGACGTCGTGGGCTGCATGCATCCGTGTCTCGGGATTCAAGTCCGCCGCCTTCTTGCTGGCTGGGATGTTGTTGATGAATTCGCAATAGCCCGCGGCGACTTCCATAACACGGGCACCCTTGGGGATGTAGGGGGAAAACCAGGACCGGCAGAGCACCCACCAAACGGCGATCCTGGACCTTCCGCGGGAAACGGTTGCGGTAGATCCGGTCCACGAGTTTCTCGATTGGCTCTGCGGACTCGAACTTGAGCTTACGTGTCATCGTGTCCCTCGCAATCGCCTGCGGCGAGGCATCAGGCCGTAGAGGTACCAGAAAAGGTATTTGGGCAACCATTTCCTGAGCCGGAAACGCGACTCGCCAGCGGTCCGGTCGCGCCAGGTCGTCGGCACCTCCGCGATCTTCACCCCGCGGTGAAACGCCTTGACCGTCATCTCGAGAGCCAATTCGAACCCACCAGTGCTCTCGATCCCGAGCTCATTCACAAGGGCAGCATCGTAAAGCCGGAAATTGTTGGTCGCGTCATGCGTGGGAAACCGAGCCAGCAGCCGGAGTGATCGTCCTGCGGTACTGCTCAATAAGCGCTTCAAGCGGGGCCCGCCGACTTGGCGACCACCCCGCATGTAGCGGCTGGGACAGACAATGCGGTTCCCACGGCGATAGAGATCCAGCAGCGTCGGCACGATCCGCAGGTCGTCGGAAAGGTCAGCCATGATCACCAGGGCCGGACCGCTTCCGACTTGCTGAAATCCCGTTCGGATGGCAGCAACAACGCCCCGGCCATGCCGGTTTTTGATCAACCTGAGCCAGGGCCGATCTTCCGCCAGCTTGCATGCCACGGGGACGGTCGTGTCTTCATCGAAGTCATACACGACGTGAAGGATGAACGGACGCGGAATGCGCTGCTCGATCTCGGTGAGCAAGGCGGGAAAATTCTCGGCCTCGTTGTAGACGGGTACGATGAGCGAGAGCATCTCGCATTGGCTAACCAGGCCGGTCGGAGCCGGGGTCGTCAGTGTGGTCATCAGATAACCCCAGCCTCGAGTTGCTGGTCGACCCAGGGGATCACCTCGTCGAGGATCTCGCCAAGAGTTGCGGTCGCCTCGAACCCGAGAAGGTTTCGAGCTTTCTCGACCGAGGGAATACGGCAGCGCACGTCGTAGGGGAACGGGTCATCGGAAACGTACTGGAACGGTTTCCACTCTTCGTGGATCTTCTTCCAAATCAGTTCGGCGAGTTCGAGGACCGTAGTCGAAGTTTGTGTGGAGAGGTTGAAGTCCTCATTGAGTGCGGCGCTCTTCTCCACGCAGAGTCGAACACCGCGGGCGAGGTCTCCGCCGTACGTGTAATGGCGAACTTGCTGACCGTCACCCAGAATGTGCAGCGGGTCCTGTCCTTTGAGCACTTTCTGGACCAGGTCCGGAACCACATGACTCATGGCCAGCTTGACGTTTCCGGAAAGGATCTCCTTGTCGCAACGGGCTCGACGTTCACCGATACCCACACAGTTAAAAGGCCGGGCGATGGTGAACGGCAGACCGTATTGTTCGTGAGCACCTTGGGCATAATACTCCACGGCCAGCTTCTGGAACCCGTACGTCGAGGCTGGCGGCGGACACCGACGCTGCTCCCCTTCGGGACTGGGGAACTGATTGGCGCACTCGAAGACCATGGAAGAGGAAATGACCGTGATCTTCCGCAAATTCGCATGCGCATGGGCCCAGATGGCCGCGTCGAAGGCTGCCGCGGTGATCCGCTCGTTCTCGGCCAGCAAATCGTATGCAAAGCTATGAAAGTAAGAGATGCCGCCGATCATGGCCGCCCCGGCGATCAGGTGATCGCAGTCGGCCAATAACTCCTTGAGCAATCCGACGTCCTTGGCATCGCCCCTCACGAGACGATAGCGGGAATTCCGCTGGCTTGCTTGCTCGATCTCGCCGTACTTGGAGAAGTTGTCCAGGCCGACGACCTCGTAGCCGTGGGCGAGGAGTTCCTCGACAAGATAACCGCCGATGAAGCCAGCTGCGCCTGTCACCAAGATCTTCATGAACAACCCTCTTTAGGCCTCACACTCCGCAAAAAGCCTTGCGACGAATGAGAAGTGGCGAGACACAATCCAGTGGATGAGATGGGAACTGCTCGAAAGGAACGGCGAAGTTGTCCGACCCGAGTCTCCCGACCACCTGGCCCGGCAAACTCCCCAATCATGGCCATATGAGGTCGCATGGGGAGTTGAGCGGTGGCGATTTTCAGGCAGCCGAACGCTTCTCGACGTCGTCTTGCGCGTCCCGGCACAGGAAGCCGAAAACATCAATGACTGGTTTCTCAATGACGAGATCTCTGTATTCGTCGTGGCACGCACCCAGGAACACGAAGTCGGCCCCCCGTAACGCAGTTTCCAAGGACACGAAGCTCGGGTCCTTGATGTACGGGTCGGTGCAAAGGACGCTCTGACACTCCAGGGTCAGCACTTTCCGCAGCTTGTAGGCCAGCGAGTCACGAGGATCATCGCTGTTGCCTTTGAACGCCATGCCAAGGATCGCCGCAGTGGAGCTGTTCAGGCTGTACCTCGCCTTGACTCGCTCAACCAAAATCCTGGGCAGTCCTTCATTCACCATCATGGCAGCCTGGCCGATCACAAAGTCGTTGTGATTGAACGCCGCAAGCTGCATCGTGTCCTTCAGCAGGCACGGCCCACCGGCGAACCCAGCCGAGGGGAACCCGGACATCCGAGGATAATCGGCGGTCATTGCCGCGCGGATGCGGTCGAAGTCGGCCTGGAACTTCTCAGCAATCACGTAGAACTGGTTGGAAATTGCGAAGCTGATGTACCGGTAGGCGTTTGAGAAGAGCTTCGTCAGCTCGGCTTCGACCGGCGGCAGTTCGATGACTTTCGCTCCGAGTGACCTGAACAAAGCCGCGGACCGGTCGGTGGCTGATGGCGTGACACCGCCAACGATCTGAGGAAGTTTCGTCAGTTCTTCAAGGGCATAACCCTGGGCAATCCGTTCCGGACAGTGGGCGATGTCGATCTGGAGCCCTCGCTCCCGTACACGACGATCGAGCCGATTCGTGACTCCGGGGAAAACCGTGCTCCTCAGGATGAGAAGTTGCCCGTCGCACATCTCGTCCAGGACCCGGTCAACCGAGCGATCGAATGTGCGAATGCCGGGGTCCATGAACTCGTCCACGGGAGTCCCGATCGTCACGATAATCGTATCATGCTCGCGGATGACATCGGGAGAAGTAGTCGCCTGCAAGCGGCCACTGGCTAAGAGCGACGGGAGCAGCTCATCGGCGCCGCGCTCCAGGAATGGCATGCGTCCAGCCGTGACCCTGCGCACTCGATCCTGATCGATATCCAGGAGGGTCACCTGAACCCCTGCATCGGCCAGGGCAATTCCCAGAGGAAGGCCCACGTGCCCGCAGCCACCAACTATGCACACACTAGGTTCCATCTGGAGGAATCCTTTCCTCAGATATGTTTGTGGCACCCCGGGCTGTCTTTTCTCACGATGGGGTGGCGCGGTCAACCCACGATGAGGGTGTCTGTTAAGCAGGTCGACCGGTCATCGCCGCGTACGCCCATCGAGGACCCTCGGCGAGGGCCGGCATCCCAGTCAAGCGCCATCGAGCGTTCTTACTCCGGATCAATCTCCCTTTTCGCTCGCGAAGAACGAAGGGGGACAACTTTTTACTTATATCGGCTAAATGATCATAACGATCTAGTCGAAGTATAATAACTCAGTATGCTTGACCCCGATTATTCGCATTCATTCAAGCAATCGCCACAACGAAACACCTGATGTGGCTTTATCGACACCGGCTTGGCTGGCGTGCGTGTCTTTCCCTACCCTCGGCGTAAAAATCCGTCAGAACTCTCAATATCGATACAGCCCCGGTCGATAGACAACGACGTTCCTGTCTGTCCTGGCGACCGGCGCGTTGTGATGGTTTGCCCCGGGCAAGTGTTATCGAGTCACAATCAAGCGGCCTGGATCTGGGTCTTGGGCATCGAAGCGGCTGGCAGGAGCCGTCGTTGACAGATTGGCAAGAATTGCACATGTCTTTTCGACTTATGCTCCCCAAAGCGTTCCTTTCTCGTCTCTGACAGGACCATCGCCACGGACCTAACGTTGTGCCGAGGGAGAAAAAAACAGCCATGAAGGCGACAAGTCACGAAGCTGCTGGCCACGAACTTCCCGGTCACGGCCGGCAATTCCACGTACTCAATCGCTGCCGGCTCATTCTCGTCTGGGCTGTCTGGGTTACCGGCACGGTGGCGTTGTTTCTCTTTGTCCGCCATTACGCACGGAACGTCCCGTTCAATGATGACTGGTGGATGGTACCGGTCATCACAGGCCACGAGCCTATCAGCCTGAGATGGGCCTGGTTCCAGCACGCCGAGCACCGCATGCCGGTTCCCAAACTCATCCAGGCCAGCCTGCTCCGGTGGCTTGTGCCAGACTTCCGAGCCGGCATGTATCTCAATGCGGGCCTGTTGTCGCTGGCGGCGGCCACGATGATCGTGCTGGCACGCCGTCTCCGGGGGCAAGTCAGGCTCACTGACTCCGTACTGCCGCTCTCGATCCTCACTCTCGCGCAGTACGATGTACTGTTGATCGGCTTCGCGCTGAACCTGGTACTGACGACATGGCTGTCATACGTGCTGATCGCTGTTCTCGGAAGGGTGACCGAGCGGCCTCCGTGGCTGTCGGTCATTCCGATTGGCATCTCTCTGGTTCTCTTGCCCCTGTGCGGAGGGAGCGGTCTGGCCATGCTTCCTCCTCTGGTCCTCTGGCTCGTGGGTTATCTTTGCTGTGGATGGTGGTCCGGTCGCGAGCCTGGCACGTGGGCACGAGCGTTTGGCGTTCTGTGCCTGATGGCATGCTCTGCCCTAGTCGCTCTCTATCTATGTAGCTATATCCAGATGAGGCCACCGGTCCCCTCGCTTCGGGCAATGGTGAGGACTAGCCTGGAGTGTCTGAGCCTCTCTCTTCTGTGTTCAGGCTCTGTTGGTTACTGGAAGGTTGCCGCTGTGACCGTTGTGGCGATGATCGCTGCGGCGCTTGTGCGACTCATCGTGGTTGCCGTGAGATTGCCTCACGAACGGCCCCGAGCCATTGGCCTGGCGGCTGTCATCTTATCGACGATCGCGGTCGCCATCGCGGTGGGCAAGGCATCAGCCGGGTTCGGCCCAGGCGCGGGTCTTACAAGTCGTTATGTCACCCTCGCCACGCCCCTCTTAAGCGCCCTCTATGTGAGCTGGCTAATCTACACCCCGGCGTGGCGGCGATGGGCACTGCAGACCTGTGTTTTCCTGGTCGTCTGCATTTCCGTGCCGGGTTTGGTCAAGGCGGCTCGAAACACAGCGGAGCCACGTCTTCAAGGTTTCAGGCTGGCGGAGCGGGGCCTCAAGGCAGGCAAGCCGGATGCTCAGATTCTCGATGTAGCCTGCCCGACGTTCCAGCCCCCTCGCATCTGGACCTCGGAGTGGATCAAGATGCTTAGATCATCGGGATTCGGCAACTTCAAGTATCTCGATGAAGCTCAAATTGCCATCACTTCAAAGCCAGAAACAACACACCGCTAACCGGCCATTCCGGTGAGCGGGACAAGCCTGCTCCTGCAATATCGTGGAGGCGCTGGACCTCGCCGGAGTCCTTCCACGGGTTGAGATGGATCCATACACCAATAAGACAAGCGAGAATCCCTTCCAAAACTCTCAATATCGAATGAACTCCCGTCGATAAGGTACCTCATCTTACAGTGGCGGATTGTCGGTACTCCCGGACGGCTTGCCCCGAGCATCTGCAGCCGACCCGCCGCGGAGCGGCCTGGGTCACCGTCGCGGTCCTTGGCACAGGAGGCAGAAGAGCGATGGACAAGGCAAGCCACGAAGCTGTTGGCCACGAACTTCCCGGTCACGTCCGTCAATTCGTCGTACAAAATCGCATTCGGCTCATTCTCGTCTGGGCTGTCTGGTTAGTCTGTACAGTAGTGTTGATCCTTCATGTCCGACACTATGCGCGAAATATCCCGTACCTGGACGACTGGGCGATGGTTCCGGTGATCACGGGACACGAGCCCAACATCCTGAAATGGGCCTGGGCTCAGCACAACGAGCACCGCATGCTGGTTCCCAGACTGATCCTCGCCGGCCTCTTCCGCTGGGTTGCGCCTGACTTCCGAACCGGCATGTATTTCAATGCGGGCTTGATGTCCCTGGCGGCGGCCTCGATGATTCTGCTGGCACATCGCCTCCGCGGCCATCAGAGGCTCACGGATGCGGTACTGCCGCTCTCGATCCTCACCCTGGCGCAGTCCGAGATCCTGCTCCTCAATTACACGCTTGTCCTGGTGCTATCAACATGGCTGGCTTTCCAGCTCATCTCCGTTCTCGGAAGGGCAACCGAGCGGCCTCCATGGATGACGGTCATTCCGTTCGGTATCGCTCTTGTGATGTTGCCCCTGTGTGGAGGGAGCGGTCTGGTGATGCTTCCTCCTCTGGTCTTCTGGCTGGCGGGCTATCTCTGTTGGGGATGGTGGTCTGGGCGCGAGCCTGGCGGCTGGGCGCGAGCTTTCGGGATCTCGGCACTGATGACGTGCTCGGCCATCATCGCGCTTTATCTCAGTGACTATGTCCGGCCGCCCTACCATCCCTTGCCCCCCTCGTTCCAGGCCATCGTGAGCACAACCCTGAAGTTTCTTAGCCTGTCCATGATTTCAGGCGCGACTGACTACTGGATTGCCGCCTCGCTGGCCGCCCTGGTCCTGGTCGCCGCGGCGCTCATCCGACTGACCCTGGTCGCCGTGAGGTTGCCGCACGAACGGCCTCGAGCCTTCGGTCTGGCAGCGGTCATCCTGTCGATGATGGGCCTGGCCGTTTCAGTGGGCGTCTCGCGATCCGGGCTCGACCCGAGCATGGGGTTTGCGGGTCGTTATGTCACGCTCGCTGCTCCCATTCTGAGCGTCCTTTACGTCACCTGGATGATCTACACTCCGGCGCGGTCGCAACGGGCACTTCAGACCTGCCTTCTCCTGGTCGTTTGCCTCTGCGTGCCGAGCTCGGTTCATAGAGCCAGGATGAGGGACCAGCC
The DNA here is from genome assembly GCA_052146555.1 of Isosphaeraceae bacterium. GTDB lineage: Bacteria > Planctomycetota > Planctomycetia > Isosphaerales > Isosphaeraceae > Aquisphaera. The sequence goes on along the minus strand of JBKQMU010000026.1, from coordinate 18,786 downwards.
CCGTCTTCGGTTCTACAGGTGGGTGGAACGAAGCCTCAAGGCAGGTATTTCAGATTCTCAGTTCCTTGATATGGCCTGTCCGGGTCTTCACCCCTCTCGGAACCTGACCGCGGAGTACGCCAGGATGCTCAGATCGTCGGGATTCGGCGATTTCAAGTATCTGCACGATGATCAACGAGACGCTCAGATTGCAGTTACGACGAGGCCGGACACGAAGCGTCGCTAGTCTTATCGCATGGCGGATGGGATCGGGCATCGTGCCAGCCCCCGATTCCGTTCAGCCGCCGTCCTGAAGCCGCATTACACGTCCTAGAGTTACCGCCGCCGGCGTGTGCGGTAACGCACCGATTCAGCGACAGGGCAGGCAGCTCATGGGTGCCGTCAGGTTGCTGCATCCACAGCGTCTTCGTTGTGAGCCCCGGACCTTGAAAGAAGCTAGCCCACGCCATCGAGGGCACAACATTGTGGAAGTCTGTGGCTCGCCGAACTCATTCCGCGGATCGCGACAATTCCACCGATCGCTCAAAAAGCAAGAACACCTACGAAAACTCTTAATTCTCAAGCAAATCCGGCCGAAAGAGTGCCATAAGTCCACCATCGATCAATATCGGAAGCTCTGGAAAATCCTCTTCGAGCGACAGCATTCAACAGGCACTGGAACGGTTTGACTCATCGTAAGAGCTGGGCATGGGCGGCGTCAGCCGCGGACAGACTGGCCACCAACGCGCATGGTTCCTGGATCGAAGGTTCTTGGAACCGTTTCAGCCCGCGCGCACCGAACCATCCACGAAGGCTTGGGCTCTCTCGAAGGAGGTAGGGAAGCCATGTATAGGGCAAGTCGCGAAGCGGTTGGCCAGGAGCTTCCCGCTCGCGCACGCGCCTACCGCATTTCCCATCGCCTCCGACTCCTGTTCATCTGGGCGGTCTGGACGGTCGGCACGCTATCGTTGTTCCTCCATGTCGGACATTATGCGCGGAATCTTCCGTACTGGGACGACTGGGAGATGGTCCCGGTGATCACGGGGCACGAGCCCGTCACGCTCAAGTGGGCTTGGGCACTGCACAGCGAGCACCACATGCCGGTTCCCAAGCTGATCCTCGCCGGCCTCATCCGCTGGGTTGCGCCCGACTTCCGAACCGGTATGTATCTCAACGCGGGCCTGGTGTCGTCCGCGGCAGCCATGATGATCGTGCTGGCACATCGCCTCCGGGGCCATCAAAGGCTCACGGATGTAGTACTACCGCTCTCGATCCTCACTCTGGCGCAATCCGAAGTCCTGCTCATCGGCTTCGCACTGAATTTGGTGCTCACTGCATTGCTCACCTTCGAGCTGATCTCCGTTCTGGGAAGGGCGACCGAGCGACCTCCTTGGCGGACGGTCATCCCGATCGGCATCGTTCTTGTGACCTTGCCCCTATGTGGAGGCAGCGGTCTGGTCTTGCTTCCTCCTCTGGCGTTCTGGCTGGCGGGCTATCTCTGCTGGGGATGGTGGTCGGGACGTGAGCCCGGTGTGTGGGCGCGGGGCTTCGGGATCTCGGCACTGATGGCGTGCTCGGCCATTATCGCTCTTTATCTGAGCGACTATGTCCGGCCTCCTTATCCCCCATCGTCGTTCGCACCCGGGGCCATGGTGAGAACCACCCTGGAGTTTCTTAGCCTGTCCATAAACTCAGGCGCTACTGTGTACTGGCAGGCTGCCTCTCTGACCGTTCTCGCTTTGGCCACTACGACTCTCATCCGACTCTCGATCATCGCGGCGAGGTTGCCCCACGAGCGGCCTCGAGCGTTCGGACTGGCAGCGATCATCATATCGATGACGGGTCTCGCCATTTCGGTAGGCGTCTCGCGATCCGGGTTCGGCCCCGGTATGGGACTCTCCAGTCGATATGTTGCGCTTGCCGCTCCCCTCCTGAGCGTCCTGTACATCACGTGGCTGCTCTATACTCCAGCTCGGGCGCAAAGGCTACTCCAGACCTGCATTCTGCTTGTCGTCTGCATAAGCGTGCCATTCGCACTCCAGGGCGCCCGGCAAAGAGATAGGGTCCGTCTGCAGCTAAACAGGAGGGTGGAACGAAGTCTCAAGTCAGGTATTTCAAATTCTCAGTTCCTCAATGTGGCCTGTCCGGGTCTTCATCCCGACAGGAAACTGGCAGCGGAGTACTCCAGTATGCTCAGATCATCGGAATTTGGCGATTTCAAGTATCTGCACGATGATCAAGGAGCCACTCAGCTTGTCACCGTCCCGAAGCCAGTGACCAGGCGTCGATAGTGGCATCATCAATAACACGAACGCATTATTATTCGCGTATTTCTACGCCTTCTGGCCAGTAACCGGCTGTCCAGGAACCCAGCAAGATGGCCTTGCCTTCAAACGAGTGATCGGATATATGGGCCCTGCCCGACTCTCGACCGTGGCAACGAGTTCAATCATCAGCCTATAGTTTCCTCAAACGACGATTAAGATTTTTCACAGGATAATGCACAAATACAAATGCCATCTGTCTATGGCCCGGCCAGGAAAGAGAAATACCGTGTTCCAGTCCCGCTTGCGTTCGTCGGTGAAACGGACTGTGAAAACGATACTCGGGCCCGTCGGCCCTCCTCTCATCCGACGAGTCAAGAGCCTGATCGATGGCCGTCGACTCGGCTTCCCTCCACATGAGGTCGCCCCTCAGGCCCTGGAGATGGTACCGTCCAAGGTGGTACCGTACCGTACGTGCGACCGGGCAGGTGGCCCCAGGGTGCCCTCGACTCATCGCTACCGCGTCCTCTTCGTCGTCCGTCCCGGCCCTACGGAAGCAGCCTGCACCCGTTATCGTGGCTACAACGTGATGGAGGCCCTCCGCCTTGCCGGCGTCGAAACGCAGCACTTGGACGATCAAAAGATCTTCGAGCGGCTGGATGAACTCCGTCTATTCGATCTGGTGGTCCTGGTGCGGCGACGAATGTCGCCAGAAATCGCCCGGTTGCTGGAATTCGCCGACGAATGCTCGATTCCCGTCGTCTGTGATCTCGATGATTACATTTTTGACGAGGAAGTTATCCCGGAAAGTGATTACCTTCGGGCCATGCCACTCGATCAGGCAAGGGGACTAATCCACGAATTTCGCGAGCTCGTTCTTCGGGCCACTTACTATACAGGCGCAACCGATACGCTCACGTGCAAGGCGGCCGCACTCGGCAAGACCAGTTTCTGTATTCCCAACGGCTTCAACCTGGCACAGCTCGAGCTTTCACACCGAGCGATCGAGGAAGTTCGACGCTGCCGCGACCGCAGTGAGATCCGCATTGGTTATTTCAGCGGAACACTCACTCATCAATCCGACTTCCGGATGATCGCTCCGGTGCTTGTTTCCCTGCTCGAGGAATTTGCAAATCTGAAGCTTACGGTCGCAGGAGATTTCGACCTGGCGCAGTTCGCGGAGTTCAGCCGGTTCGCCGAGCGGGTCGAGAAGCGCCCGTTCGTTGACTGGACCAGACTTCCGGCGGAGCTCGCGCGGGTTGACATCAATCTCATTCCGCTTGTCATAAACGCCTTCACCGAGGGCAAGAGTGACCTGAAATACTACGAGGCGGCACTGGTCGAAGTTCCCAGCGTCGCCTCGCCGACGGTCGTTTACCAGTCGTGCATCGAGCGCGGGGTCAATGGTTTGCTCGCCCAGACCGAGGATGACTGGTATCGTGCGCTCCGCACCCTGATTGTCGACCCGGACCTGCGCGAGCGGATGGGCAAGGAAGCTCACGAGCACGCGGTGCAGCATTACGCGCCCGCAATCATCGCCAGCAAGGCGCTCTCCGCGTATCGCGGCATGATAATTGACCACAGGAAGCGGCAAGGCATTGACCCGAGCATTGCGACCGCGACCGTTCTGGCAGCGGATCTGTCGGGGAACACGTTCAGCCGCCAGAGCATACTGAAACTTTGCGCGGGTCTGGCCGAGGCCGGCGTCCCTACGACGCTTCAAATTCTGGCCGGTTGCGATCCTCGAAGGGCAGCCGACCTTCGGTCGAGGGTGAGTGAAGATCTCGGGTTTGAGCCTGAATTTGCCATCCAGGTGAGCGACGAGATTGCTTGCTGCGATTTTCTCATGGCAACCGACTACCTCTCGGCTGGCCGGGCCTGGAACGACCGGCACCGTGCCCGATGGGCGGCATACCTCGTTTCCGAGTACGAGCCAGCAAAGCGCACGACGGCCGACGTTCGGGCTCGAACCGAACGCAGTTTTCGGCTGGGGCTTGATCTCCTGACATTGGATCCGCTCTTGCGAGACAGGTTGGATCCCGAAGGCCAGTTGCCTGTCACGGTTCTCCCCGGCTGGCTCGATAACGCTCCCGTCGATTTCGATTCTTACCCGACACCCTGCGGCGTGCTCGTGATCGGCACTGACAAGACAGACAAGCTTATCTGGGAACAGGCCAGTTCGGCGCTCTTGCGCGTGACTGAAGATCACCCGGACTTACCAATTTGGGTCTGGGGTGAGCCTACCGCAGCGTCATGGTCCAGGAAAAAACCATTCGTCCGCGCCGTCTCGAGAGCCAAGGCAGCGCCCGAATCGCTGCTCCGCGATCGACCAATTTGCCTGGTGCTCGGCCCGACCGACCGTTTCCCCAGACCCCTGGATTTGATCGCCAGAGGTGCTCCGGTCATCACCGTGTCCCGATGTTCGAACCCCTGCGACGCTAGCTCCGAATTCGAGCGGGCGGTGATCGATGTTCCCGCCGACGCCTCTCTGATCGCGCAAGCAATGGATGCTCTCCTCATCGACCCCGTTCGCTGTAGCGCCCTGGCGCTTCGCGCGGCGGACTATCTCCGACGCATGCCGCGGCCGGTCGACACGGCACGAGCGCTTCTGCGCGCCTATCGAGGCGATAGCCACGAAGAGCTCAAGCTGCATGATTGCGGCGACGGAACGGCATCCGGTGGGCCGGTCTCGCAGGTCGCCTAAGACAGCACCACCGCAGGCGCAAGAACTCGAAGCGAAAACGGCTCGCCTTGACTTGAAGTCAGGTCCTTCCCAGCAAGTGAGAGACAGCGGAGGCTTCATGCTCGATCTCCGCAATGTTTTGTGCGATTCGCTCACGCGCGTGAGCGTCAAGGTAAAGGCCTTGGGCGACGGACCACGATTTACCGTCCGAAGTGATCAGGGGAAAGCCAAAGACCAAGCCGCGGGGAACGCCGTAACTCCCGTCAGAAAGGACACCTGCTCCCAGCCAGTGTTCGAATGGCGTGGGCGTGGTAATGGCCCGTATGGTCATCATGATGGCCTGGGCGGCGGACCCCGCAGGCGTGGCACTACCGATCCTCAAAGCCTCGTGAAAGCGCGCGCTGATGGTGGGCTCGAAGACTTTCCAATACCAGTCCGGTTCCGAAATGACCTGGAGAGCCGGCTTGTTTCCAACCCTGGCATTCTGTAGGTCGACATAAGCGGTCTCACTGTTGTTGCCCCAGACCGTCAGTCGCGTGACCTGTGTGACGGGCGCACCCGTCTTGGCGGCGACCATGGCGATCGCCCTCATGCGGATGTGTTGATTGAGGGCGAACCAGTGATCCTTGGGAACATCATGCGAGTGAGTCATGGCGACCAGGCAGTTCGTGTTGCAGGGACTGGTGACGACGAGGACCCGGGCCATCGGCGCCACGTGATTGATCGCACGGGCATGGCCGATCATCACCGGCGCGTTCTCCTTGAGCAGATCGAGCCGGTGCGTTGGCTTGACGTGAACCGGCTGGCCTCCCAGAAGAATCACCCAGTCGGCATCCCGGAATGCCTGCACTGGGTCGGTACTGACGTGAAGGGCGGCCAGAAGCGGGAACGCACAATCGGTCAATTCCAGAGCACAAGCCTCCAGCCGGCCGGCGGCCGCGGGCAAGTCGAGCAGGCTTAATGCGACGGAACGGTCGTGCCCGAAGAGGCCGCCGTTGGCGATCCGGAAGACCAGCGAGTAACCAGTTCTCCCGGCTGCACCAGCGATCGCAATCCGTACAGGATAGTTCAGAGCCATTGTTCTGTTCCCCCTATAACTGGGAGAGCATGGTAGAGTGCAGCGTCAATTCATCTGGAAACGGCTCCGGGCGGCCGGCTAGGAACTTCCGTGGTTCTCTGAGCCGTTGCCGTCGTTGTCCCACTCGATATCAGGAGTGGGGTCCGGATGGTGCTCCCCGGAAGCGACCAGTCGAGCCTTGCGCTCTTCTTCCGTCTGGGGCGAATCCTTGATGAGTAGCGAGTAGAGCACCGGCAGAACAAAGAGCGTCGCCGGCTCACCGGCTAGGAGGCCGCCTAAGATCGCTCGGGCCAGCGGGGCGTTGGCTTCGCTGCCTCGCTCAAGCGCCAGTGCCCCCGGGATCAGCGCGAAGAAGGCCGCCAGCGCGGTCATCGTGATGGGCCGCACCCGAAGTCCCGCGGCCTTGCGAATTGCCTCCGTCGGTGCAAGTCCTTCGTGGCGGCGCAGCTCCTGGGCGTAGTCGGTCATGAGCACCGAGTTGGCCACCTTGATGCCAACGATGAAGATGAAGCCCAAGAGCGACTGCACGTTCACGGCCGACCCTGTCAAGTAGAGCATTGGCATGATGCCGATCAAGCTCAAGGGCACAATCAACATGACCGCGAGCGGCACGAGGAACGAGCGGTCCAGCCCAACCATCAAGAAGTAAATCAAGAGCGACGCCAGACAGAGACCGACTCCTAGACTGTTGAAAGTATCCTTCATACGAAGATACTCTCCACTGAGTACGATCTTGGTTCCGGTCAGAAGCGCCTTCTCCTTGCTGGCAGGGTCGTAGGCGGTCCACTGGCCTGAGTTGTCGAGCTTCCCAAAACGGTCCAAGACGTTGGCGACGTCGTCGGAAACGTGGCCCAAGTCGCGCTCGTGCACGCCCATGGTGAGCTCGATGGTCGGCTGAATGTTGTAGTGAGTGACCTCGGTGGGGACCTGCATCCGGTCCACGGTCACGACGTTTCGCATCGGCACCGGTCGATTCTGAACAGGGCTCGTGATCGGAATATCCAGCACCGTGTCGATCGTGGTGATGTCTTTCTCGAAGTACGAGATCCCCACGTAATACTGGTTCTTGCTGACGGGGTCGATCCAGAAGTTGTGCTTGTCGAACTGGATGCTCGTGTTCAAGGCCGCGATGATCGCCTTCATGACATCAGCCTGCGTCAGCCCGAGCTGCGCGGACTTCGCCCGGTCGACCTTGATCAGATATTGCGGATAATCAAGCCGCTGAATGATCCGGGCATCGACCACGCCCTCGATCCCCACAACAGCGCTGCGAATTGACGCGGCGATGTCGTGCGCAGTCTTCTGGTTCTTGCCTGTGACGCGGATGCTAATGGGCGTCGACTTGCCCTCGTTCATGGCCGATCGCACCATGCCGCCGGCGTCAAACGCGAATTCCAGGTTGCTGAATTCCGAATGACTGGCAAACTCCCTGCGTAGTTCGGCCACATACTCCTGAGCCGATTTCTTCCGCTCGCTCGTGAGCTGGATCTTAACCACCGCATCCATCGGCCCGGCGTTCGGCGTAAACGCGGCCGACCAGTCTGAGGTCACGCCCAGCTCCGAGAGCACCAGTTGCAGATCGTCCTTGTCGATGACCTTGCGAACGAAGTTTTCCACCGCGGCAATCCGCTTCTCCGTCTCCTCGATACGCAGACCCGAGGGGGCGCGCACGTACATCTCGAAAGAGCCCGCGTCAACCTCGGGGAAAAACTCCTTGCGCAACATCGGCCAGAGAAAAACGATCGTGACCGCCAGCAGGCTGAAGCCGACGCCCACGGTGAGGAAGCGGTGCCGCAATACGGTATCAAGCCCCTTGACGTAATATTCGATGCCGGTGTCGATCATCCCTTCCCAACGATGGAATGCCCGGCTGATCATGTTCCCCCGCGGCTTTGGGCCGTTGCTACTAATCTGAAACGTCTCGGCCCCAGCGGACTGCGGCTCGGCAGCTTTTTTCGCATCCGAGTGACCGTCCGCCGGAACTTGACCGCCGGCTGCCTGGCCGTGGTCGCCGCCACCGTGCCCGGCGTGCGGCTTGAGCCAGAACGCCGAGCAGGCCGGGACCAGCGTTCGCGACAGGATATAGGCCGCGATCATCGAGAAGGCGACCGCCATGGCCATCGGCTTGAAAAGAAATTGGCCCAGTCCGGGCGTGAAGACCAGGGGCGAGAGAACCAGGAACGTGCAGAGCGTGGAGACGAGCTCGGGCATGGCAACCTCGCTGGCCCCCAGGAACGCCGCTTCCCTCGGCGTTGCTCCCATGCCCATATGGCGGTGCGTGTTCTCGAGGCAGATGATGGCGCTATCGATCATCGGTCCGATCGCCAGCGTCATTCCGGCCAGAGTCATCGTGTTGATGGTTTGCCCCGTGAAGTAAAGCGCGGCACAGCAGGCCAGACAGGAGATCGGCAGGGTCAAGATCGCGATGCCCGTCATCCGCCACTCGCCCAGGAACATCAGAATCACGAGCGAGCAGAGCACCGCCCCCAGCAACCCCTCCTGCACCAGCGCCTCGATCGATTTCTGCACGTACACCGACTGATCCATCACCAGCTTCAGGTTGATGGCAGATCGCGTCAGCCTGCCTTCCATGTCGGAGAGCGAGTTCCGCAGGGTCTCAACCACGCGCAGAGTGCTGGCACCGAGCTGGCGGAAGACCGGAATGTAAACCTCACGCTTGCCATTCACGCGCACAACGTTTGTTTGGATATAGTTGGCGTCCTTGGGCGTGGCGATGTCCTTGAGATACGTCGCGTTGCTTGGCTCGATCCGCACGGGAATATCGCCCATGTCCGCGACGTGCTCGTACATCGAGTTGGAATCGATGACGTAATCGAGATCACCGAACTTGGCATCGCCGGTGGGCAGGAACACGTTGCCGGCATTCAGGGCCGAGAGCACGTCCTGCGGCGACAGGTTTCGCGCCTGCATCTTTTGGCGGTCGACATAGGCCAGGACCGCCCGGATCTTGCCACCATAGACGACCGGCGCGACTGCCCCGGGCTGGCCCATGATCATGTTCCGGACCTCATAGCGGCCGACGTCGTAAAGAACCGATTCGTCATTGGCCGGGTCAGCGCTGTCCAGCGCCACCACGCAAACCGGGGTCGTTGACGTGGGATCAAACGGCAAGACCACCGGCGGCAGGGTCCCCGGGGGAAGGTTCGGAATGGCCGCCAGCGCCAGGGAATTGACCTGCGTCAAAGCACCGTTGGGGTCGACGTCTCCCTGGAAGTAGTTGCGGACAATGCTGGCCCCGAGGATCGACCTCGACTCCTGCCGCGCCATTCCATTGGCCTGCCCGGTCCAACGCTCCATCCGGTTGGTGATGTCGTGCGCAATGCTATTGGCCGACATCCCGTTATAAAAGGTGAGCGTCTGCACGGCCGGACTCTTGAAGATCGGCAAAATGTCGATCGGAATCAAGGTGATACTGAGCGATCCCAGGACGATCAAGGTCAGCGACATGACGGTGACCGCGTAGGGGTTGCCCAGCGATGCTCTGATCAAACCATTCATGCGGAACTCCCTCGCTCGATGCGGTACCCTCGAGAGCCCCGTGCAGCCCCACTCCGGGACGGGCGATAGGCGATGCCACAAGAACGTGGCTTCTATTGCACCTCTGGACAAGGGAGTTGAGCAATACCATCATCTGAAATGCAGCATGGTGCGTCACTCCCGTCACTTCCGTTTCAGTCGCGGCTACGCGGCTGGGCCAGTCTCATACGTGATCGATGCGCTTCCCCAGTATTGCCATGCGTGCTCGCTTGCGTTGCGGTAAATTACGTCGTCCGCGATGAGCTTGAGGTGGCGTGCGCGTGCGGATCTATTAAAATGGGTAACTCGTGGCCTTTGGGAAGCCGTTGCTTTTCCTCTTGTTTGCCAACTCGTGAGCTTAACCCATGATGGACAACATCCGGCAATTGCGTGTTCTGGGGAAGAGATTGCTGGTCCGACGGCTTCCGATTGAGAGCCGTGCTTCGTTGCGACCTCGACGTCCCCGGTGGACGGCTCGTTGCGAACAGCTTGAACCGCGCGAGCTCTTAAGCACGACCCAGGATTTCACCCCTAACACCGGCACGTCCTTTGCGCTCCAGCAGTTTGGCGGCCAACCGCTTGCGACGGTGATGACTGGCGGGCCGACCGGCAATTTTCTCCGCCTGGCAACCGCCCCGACCCCTCAGACGGCGACGGCCGGGAACAACAACTCAATCTCGTTTGTGACCAGCGACCCGGGCACCTTTGGTGAAGTCACCGCGGACTGGGATTTCCGCGTGACTTCTATTTCATCGGGGACAGGGGTGGGGATGTCGTTTGTCCTGCTGAATACGACCAACTTCGGGACCGGGACCAGCGGTCAAGCGTTCAGCGCCATGCCCCAAAATGGTAGTTACGACGGTTCGCTCGGCTTCGGCTTCAACACCCAGACTGACACGGTCAATCTCAGCCTGAGCGGGAGCATCGTGGCCTCGACGGGCCTGGCCAGCCTCGGGCTCAACCTCACCAGCGGTGTGTTCATTCAAGCCGCGGCCGATATCAATTTCCAGACCGCGACCGTCTCCCTGACGCTCACGCCGACTGGGGGTTCAGCGGTGACGGTTTTCTCGTCGACCTCGGTCCCGGGCCTGAGCCCCTACGAGTCGCGCGTCGGTTTCCAGGCCGAGAACTCGGCGACGTCGACGTCGTATGCGAGTTTCGATCTGACCGACATCAATGTGCAGTTCCTAAGCCCTCTGTCGCCGGGGACGATCGCCTTTAGTTCGTCCTCTTATGTCGCCAACGAGAACCAGGGTTTCGCTCCGATCGAAGTGGTGCGGCAACTCCCGACGGGTACGTCGCCATCAGGATCGGAGACTGTCCTTGTCGTCCCCGCCAACGGCACGGCGAAAAACAATGTCAATTACTTCGCCGAGATCGTGCAACAAGTCTCACCTGGGAATTTTGTGGTCAATCCGTTTGTGACATTCGGCACAACGGATACGAGCGTGACGGTCTACGTGCCCGTCCTGGACGACCATCTCTACGATGGGAACAAGACCGTGAACCTGTACATCAGCAACTATATCTTCAGCAACCCCACGTTCTCAGCACCCCTCGGCAGCCCGATTGTGGCCACGCTGACGATCAACAATACCGACGCCCCTCCGCCTACGGTCTCATCGCACGTGAGTCTGGTTTACGCGCCTCATTCCCGCAGGGTCGAGGGCTTTCGACTCCAATTCAGCCAGGCGATGGATCCCACGACTTCCCAAAACCCGGCCAATTACGAGGTCCTTCTGCCGCCGGCTCACAAGCACGGCCAGGCGCAGCAGGTGCCGCTCTCGCAAGCGGCTCTCGACCCGAGCGGTCTGTTCGTTACTCTCACCCGGGCGAATCTGCGCCAGCACCTGACGAAGCTCGTGAAAATCATCGTCCGGGGTCAGCCCTCCACAGGGTTATTGAGCACGTCGGGAACCTTCCTGGCCGGCACCGGCGGAGTCTCGGGGACCGACGCCTCGCTCTTCGTCTCGATTTGAGAAGGCCAGACTACTTGCAGCAACTTGAATCGTGAGAGGGACTGAGCTCTTGCCGAGGCGCGCGGGGCCACTTAAGATGAGCGCTCCGAAGACGACTTGGGGCAATGCCGGAATTCCAGAATGACCCATGCGAGAGAAGCAGTGCCTCGATGTGGCCCAACTCTCGAGCAAGGGGCACGGTCGCAAGCATGATTCCCACTCCTCCGCAGCCGAAGTACACCCCAGGTACCCGCCTCCGCGTGACCCAGAAAATCCGCGTTGGGCACCGCCGCTGGCAGACCCAGGTCGAGGGTCAGGTCGAGGCTGAAGGCCAGCGGCCCGTGGGGGGAATCGAGATGGGGGGCAAGGCGTCGTATTGCCAGCAACCGACACTGCGGCTCCGCCGGGATGACGGCGAGCTGATCGAGATTGCTCTCGACGAGGAGACCAGGATCGAAACCGTGCCTCCCGGCGGTGGCTGAGGACGTCCCGGCAGGGCGGAAGCCGGCCGAGACAACCTTGGCCGGCACCTTAGGCCGCAGTTTCTTGCTTCCACGCCGCGTGCCTGGCCGAGGGTCGCGAACCACGCCGCCCTAGAAGAATCTTGAAGGGTATGACCAAGCATGATAATCAACAATTATATATTTATTGGGTTGCTGCTCCTGGTGGCCATCTCGTTTGCGATTCTTCCCCTTGTGCTCGTGTGGATCGTTGCCCCGCGGAAGCGATCGCTGGCCAAGTCGGATACGTACGAGTGCGGGGTCCGGACCTACGGTGAGACCTGGGTGCGGTTCCGGATCCAATATTACATCTACGCGCTGATGTTCGTGGTATTCGACATCGAGACCGTCTTTCTTTATCCCTGGGCGGTCAGCTACGCGGGCCTGGGGATCTTCGCGCTGGTCGAGATGGTCATCTTCCTGGTGATCCTCGCAGTTGGCCTGGTCTACGCCTGGGCCAAGGGGGTTCTGCGGTGGGTTTGACATGGTGGGTGGGCGGGAGCGGGGCCGGGGCTCTTGGACTTTTGCTGTGGGCCCAGACTCCGCACGTGGTGCTCGATAGCGCCACCATCATCCGCTGGGTGCTCTGGCTCTTGGTCGGCTTCTTCGGGATCTTCCCGGGCATCGTGGCCTACATGGTCTGGCTGGAGCGCAAGGTCGCCGCCCGCTTTCAGGACCGGATCGGCCCTAACCGGGTTGGGCCGCTGGGTCTCTTGCAGCCGATCGCCGATGCTCTCAAGCTGATTACGAAGGAAGACATCGTGCCCCGTGCGGCCGACCGCTGGGTGCACCTAGCCGCACCGGTGCTGGTGCTCGTTTCCGCGTTCCTGGTCATGGCGGTGATTCCTTTTGCCATCAAGCTGGCTCCGGTCGATCTCCCTTCGGGGCTGGTTTACCTTATTGCGGTCTCGAGCATCAGCCCGCTGGGCATTTTCCTGGCCGGCTGGTCCAGCCGTAATAAGTACTCGCTCTTAGGAGCAATGCGGGCGGTCGCTCAGCTCGTCTCCTACGAAGTGCCGCAGGTCTTGGCGACCATCCCCATCATCCTCTGGACCGGCAGTCTGAGCCTGGTAAAGATTTTCGACCACCAGCTCGACTATGGCTGGAATGTCTTATCGCCGCCGGGGTTGCTGGCATTCTTGATCCTCATGATCGCGAGCATCGCCGAGGTCAACCGCACGCCCTTCGACCTGCCGGAGGCTGAGTCCGAGATCATCGCCGGCTATCACACCGAGTATTCGGGCATGCGCTTCGGGCTGTTCTTCCTGGCCGAATATTTGAGCGTCTTCGCCATAAGCTGCCTGGCGACGGTTCTTTTCCTGGGGGGCGGGACGCCGATACCGTTTGTCAGGTTCCCAACTGGCTTCATCAGCGAAGACTCCACACTCACGCTGATCTTGGGCGACCTGATCTTGGTCGGGGTTTTTCTGTCCAAGGTGCTCTTTTTCATCTTCGTGATGTTTTGGGTCCGGGCGACTCTGCCGCGGATGCGGGTCGACCGGCTGATGAACTTCGCGTGGAAGTATCTCGTGCCACTCAGCATCATCAATATCCTGATCGCGGGGGTCTGGTTCGAGATCGTGATCCGAGGGCACGAAGAGGTGACCCTCGCAACCTGGCTGGAAGGGTTTGCGATCACCGGAGTGCTGGCGGCCCTGGCGATTTGGCTGGTTTTCGCGATCAACCGCAGAGTGGTGGCGCGGTCGCCCTTAGGCTCGGACTGGCCGAACGTCGGTGGCAGCCTCCTGGCGCCTGGGGGGGCCCGGGCCGCGCAGCTTCGATCGTGAACTTCGCTCTTTGGATTCTGTAACATCGTTGACGCTTGGTGTGAAATAGAGAGGCAACCCGTGCTCCAGATCCTGTTCGTGGTGATCGCCGGGGTGGGCCTGCTGGCGGCCCTGGGTACGGTGCTGGCCCGCAACCTCGTGCACGCGGGGCTTTATCTGGTGGGCTTCTTCTTCACGGTGGCCTGCCTGTTTGTGCTTTTGGAAGCCGAGTTCTTAGCGGCGCTCCAGGTTCTCGTCTACATTGGCGCGGTGGCCATCATCCTGATGTTCGGGATCATGCTGACCCGCAACATCCAGGGTGACGACCCGACCAGCCCCGCGGGCGCCTGGAGGTTCCCGGCGCTCGTGGCGGGACTGTTCATCTTCGGCATCCTGGCCATCGGCATCAACAACGCGATTGCGCCTGTGGGCCAGGGTCCGTGGGCATCACTCAAAGAGCGGCCATCGATTGCGGCCGATGCCGGCGAGGGGGCTATCGTCAAAGCACGGCGTGAGGCGGTCAACAACATGGCGCGGGCCGTGGGCATCGAGCTCTCGACGCGTTACGTGGTGGGTTTCGAGGTGGCCGGCTTGTTGCTGACTGCGGCACTGGTGGGCGCGATTGCACTGGCGCATCGCGAGGAGGACGAGCCCGACCTTTCCCGGCGTGACGACCACCGCGCCGCAGGGCGGGTCGCGGGCTCTGCCGAGACCCAGACGGACGGGGCGGACTTAGTCAGAAGTGCCTCCTCCGGAGAGGGTTGAGCCACGGGGTTCGGCGTTTGCAGCCGGCCGTGGAGCGACAGAGTAGGGCATCCCGAGGTCTAGACTTCAGTCGAGCGAGCACGATGAGCACGGACATTCCGCTAAACTGGTTTCTCTATTTTGCCGCGGCGGCCTTTTCCATTGGGCTGGTGGGGGTGCTCGTGCGGCGCAACCCGATCGCCGTTCTGATGGCGATCGAGATCATGCTCAACGCGGCCAACGTCAACCTCGTGGCGTTCTGGCGCTACGGCACCCCGCCGGTTGGCGCGGGGCCGCTCTCCGGAGTGATCCTCGCCCTGTTTGTGATCACCGTCGCCGCCGCCGAGGTGGCCGTCGGCATCGGTTTGATCTTGCTCTGCTACCGGCGCTGGCATGCGGCCGATGTGGACCGTTATGACAGCATGTCAGGATAGCAATTGAGACTGCCCCGGTCTGGCTGGTTGTGCTCCTGCTTTATCGTCTCTGTATTCTGTCCGACGGGATATAGCTCGATGGACCCCAAGTTGGCGACGATCGACTTTCGCGAATTCTGGTTCTTGGCCCCGGCGATCTTGCTCTCAGCGTGGGGGCTCCTAGTCCTGCTGGTGGATCTGGCGCTGGCCCGGCGGATTGATGACGTCGCGCGGCGGCGGACGATCGGCTGGCTGGCGCTCTTGGGTGCCTTCTTGGCCTTGCTCTCCGTCGCCGTGCTTATGAGCGTGCAAAACCAGGCCGTGGCCCAGCAGCAGGGTTCGACGGGCTGGCTGAGCCCGAGTCTAGTCGAGCTATTTTCGCGTTCCGGCGGCACGATCTTTCTAGGGACGCTCTCGGTCGACCTTCAGAACCAGGCTTTGAACATCCTCTTCATTCTCCTCTTGGGGCTTGTGATCGGGCTCTCCATGGCCTGGTCGTTCACTCAGGACTGGGGCGAGTACTTCGCGCTTCTGATCTGGGCGACCGTCGGCATGATGCTTTTGGCCGCCTCCGAGGAGCTGGTGACGCTCTTCCTGACGCTCGAGACGATGACGATCTGCCTGTACCTGACCACCGCCTTCGAGAAAACGCGCAGGCGGTCGCCGGAGGGGGGACTGAAGTACTTCGTATACGGCTCGGTCTCCTCGGCTCTCTTCCTGTTCGGGCTGAGTCTACTCTACGGACTGACGGGAACGACCCAGTTCGAGGGAATTCGCGCGGCTTTGGCCTCGACCAGCGAGACGTCCCAGGGGCTCACGGGTAACCTTGCCGGGGCGACGGCGCTTCTCTTGCTGCTTGTCGGCTTCGGGTTCAAGGTCGCGGCCGTGCCGTTCCACCAGTGGGCGCCCGACGCCTATGAGGGGGCGCCGGCGCCGGTGACCGCCTGGATCGCCACCGGCTCGAAGATCGCCAGCTTCGTCGTGCTCCTGAAGGTCTTTCTGCACGCTCTGCAGCCCTGGTCGCACCCGTCGAACCAGCTCTTAGGGCCGGGATGGCTGATGGTGATTGCCGTCATCGCGGGCGTGACCATGACCTATGGCAACTTTGCGGCGCTGGCGCAGCGTAACCTCAAGCGGATGCTGGCTTACTCGTCCATCGCGAACGCCGGCTACATGCTCGTCGGCGTGGCGGCCGCCAGCGTCTCGGTCCGGGGGCCCGAGGCCGCCGCCTCGGTACTCTATTACCTGGTCGTCTATGCCTTTGCCAACATCGGCGCTTTCGCCACGGCCGCCTGGCTGGTGCGTGATAAGAACACCGACGACATCGACGACCTTAACGGCCTGGGCTACCAGTCCCCGCTTCTGGCCGTCTGCATCGTCATCCTTATGCTCTCGCTCATCGGGATTCCCCCCCTGGCCGGGTTCTTCGGAAAGCTTTACATGTTCATGGAAGCGCTCAACCAGGAGCATGCCGGGACTCGGCTGGCGCTCATCGGGCTAGTGGCGCTGGGTCTTTTCAACTCGGTGGTCTCGGCGTTCTACTACCTGCGCGTGCTCAAAGCCATGTTCCTGCGCGAGCCGTCCGGTCCGCGGCTGGGGCGGGCGGATTGGGCGATCGAGATTCCGATCGCCGTTGGCACCCTGGTGGTCATCGTCTTTGGTCTCTTTCCCGGCCGCTTGATGTCCGTGATGCAGTCCGCCTCAGTGCCGCTCTTGAACTCTAGCGCCAGAGCGCCAGCGACGATCTCAGCACCCAGCAGCATGAGTCACACCTCGTTGCGCGAGGGCCAAGAGCTCCTCACGCCGAGCGTCAATCCAGGAAGACCGGGCTCGCTGGCGGAAGAGGCCAGGAATAAGTACCGAGGAATGATGACGCAGCGAACGGGCCAGCCAGGTTTTCCTCAGCCAGGTCTGGACGCCAGTCCCGCCGCGACCCCCGCGAAGCCGGCGGAGGCTGCTGCGAAGAAAGACGAATCAACCGCCGGCAAGACTTCCTGAATCGAACTTCCACCCGCGGGGGTCAGCAAGTGGCCCGGCGAGCTTGACACCAAAAGTGGCCCGGCGAGCTTGATACCAAGGCAGACGCGCGAGACGACACGGTCATGGCGATCATCAATACATTTCAGAAGTGCCTCGAAAGCCCTTACCTCGTGGAAGACAAGGACGCCGCGGGGCGCATCGGCGAACTCCTGGCCAAAGCCGGCGACCGGCTCGAGGGCGCGGTGAACATCCAGACGAGCGGCCAGGGAGATCCGGCTGACGTCGTCTTCTTGAGTTACGAGGCCATGTTTTGTTGCCTGCGTGCCTTGGTTTATTCCAAGGGTTATCGCGAGTACGGTCTGCGGTGCCTGCTTCTGGCCTGTGAAAACCTCTACGTGCGGACTGGTCAATTCGACGCCGATCACCTTCGCAAGTTCGAGCTGGCTCAGCGCCTCAAGCTTTCTCCGGCTGATGCCGTCGCCGCCGCATCAGCGTTTGTCAAGCGCACGCTCGAGCTCCTGGGGCAATGATCGGCTTCCGGTGCTGAGTCCATCCCGCCGAAATTCGGGAATCCAGCTGGCCGCTGCTGAGCCTCTCAAGCTGTCCGACTCTCCACGAGCCAGACAACAGCCTCGACCCTTTCCAGGCGGCATTTTTCGCGCTCGTCCGCAAGGCATGGTTTGCTCGATAGCGACTTCCCTAGCCCATCCTTGGGGTGGATCGCCCCAATACCTTGAGGCCCAAGGGGGCGATTTTCTAGATTATCACTCCATCACGGTGCTTTTATCGGAAAGTTCTCGAAGCGGACCCTACCGCTGCGCCATTCGAGAATCGATGTCTCAAACGCCATGCTCTTGGCAATCACTTGAGAAGAAGCGAGGCAGGCCGCACGGATGCCCAAAGCCGTGAGCTGCCGACGCCGGATTTGTCCATCATTCCCGAGGGAAGGCTCGACCGTCTCGTACGGGACAAAAAGTCCGGTCGTCATCAGCTCGGGGCCTTAGCTCGCGGAGTTACTTGGCACGCTCCGCGAAGGTCGCCGGCCCGCCCGACGGACGCGCTGCCCCGGGCAAGACTGGCATTTTTCAGGACCAATCTCATGAAAGTCAAGTGTGTCTACATTTTTGGATTTCACAGGCCGGACGAGCGAGTGCAGGAGACCAAATCTGTCGTCTCGGCTCTTTGCAGAAAATACGAAGCGAGGGAAGGTGTGATGGTCCATGTGGCCACCCTCGACACCAACAAACCCCCATTGAACAAGCTGCGGAAAATGGGAGGGACACACGTGGTTAAGAGAGTGTTGGACAAGGACAATCCGAACAAGAAGGGTTGGTCGGACTGTTTTGACATGGAGGATTGGTCGGACTGTTTTGGGCCGGATGAAGCGCCTACGGACTACGGCACTGGCCCCGGCAAGGGTGTTGGCGTTTACTTCGTCTTCCACGGGGACCTCTTAAAGACAGACGAACCTGCTATCGTTTTGAGTCAGTTGATCGGCTTGCTCATGGACAAGCACCCGAAGGGCCAGCTTCGCAAGGTTGTCGTGCTCGCCTGCGCCTACGCGCATGGGAACAACGACTCTCACCTTGACCACTTCGTGACCTTGCTTCAAAAAGAACATTCCAAGCGACCTGCGGACCTGCCGAAGTTGATTGCCGGCTGGAAGCAGTACATCACCGTCAATGAACTCGGAAAGAAGGTCGCGGCGTCCCTGAAGTCCAACGACTACAAGCCAGCCAAGGAATGCGCCGACCAGTTCAAGCTGATCTTCGACAGTATACAGCCGCAACATCTTGTAGTGCAGGCATTTGCAGATTTACATGCGCGGCGTGGCACCAGGATCTGGCGGCGTGGCGGCGGGCTCTGGGGCGGTTTGTTGCACCG
>JBKQMU010000025.1:0-18722 GCA_052146555.1 Isosphaeraceae bacterium | reverse complement strand
CAAGCTGGGAAACCAGTGCACGCCACGGAACGAGTGGGTCCGGGCAAGCCGGGTGCGGGAAATCTGCAAGCCCGGTTTGAAGAGGGCGGAGGCGGCGGGTTACACCGCCCCTCCGCTACTCGACTGTTCATCTGTGGCAAATTCTCCTTCTCTCCATCCGTGGCTAATTCTCCCCCTCTTCATCCGTGGTTGATTCTCCTCCTGTCGATCGGCGGCTTGTCCTCCTGCTCTTCGTCCGTGGCCGGTCTTCCTTCTCGACATCGGTGGCTCTCATAACGGCAATTCGGCGTCGGAGCATTATTCCTGGACACGGAGCAATATCCCGACACCGAATTTTCTTCATGACCTTGCCGCTTTTGCCGGCCTTTCGGCCAGTGCGGTGCGTTAGTCGTGCGGATAGTTCTCCAGGAACCGGGCCAGGCGGTGGAAGTCAGATCCGGTCTGGATGAAGCGGACGACGGTCACGAGGGTATCAGGGTCGACCAGCGTCTCGAAGGGGACGTAGTAAAGGTTGAGCTGGCCCGAGCATGAGATCAAGACGCCGTCGAGGCCGTTTTCCACGAGTGCCCGATAGGCGCCCACGCCGAGCTGGCTGCCCAAGATCACGTCGAAGGCGTGCGGCAGGGCGCAGCGAGCTTCGTAGCCAATCTGAAGACCCGTGATTCGCTTGCTCTTTCCGGTCCGCTTCTTGTACTCGGCCTCGACGGCCTTGACCATGGTCCGGGCCAGGTTCGTCTGGGCCAGCGAGATGTGGCCATGCTCGTCGAACTTAACGCCTTCCAAGTAGCTGGACGGAAGGTACTGGGCCATCCCTTCGGCCATGACGATCACGCCAAATTGTTTGCCTTCGCTCTCGCGGGCCAGTATGGCTGTCAAGATCACGTCGACGACCTTACCGATGTCCATAATCTTACGCGTATCGGTGACGCCGGTCTTGGGGTCGGTGAGGGATTCTTCCGTGCACAATTTCTCGTCGAGGTCCTCGACGCTCAGTGCCAGGCTAGCCTCGCCGGCGATCGCCGCACCATAGGCGAGCCAGCCGGCGCTTCGGCCCATGCACTCGGCGATGAAATAGCCGCGGGTCGCTTCGGCGTCGGCCAGAAGGTTGCGAATCTCGCTGGCCAAGGTTTCGACAGCCGTGAAAAAGCCGAAGGTAAAATCGATGCCCCGGTAGTCGTTGTCGATCGTCTTGGGAACATGGACAACGGCGATCCGCTGTTCACCCTCTGACAAACGGTCTTGAAACATCTTGAACTTGTTGGCGGTCTTGAGGGTGTCGTCGCCGCCGATCGATACCAAGGCGTCCACGCCCAGCGACCGCAACGCATTATAAACAGTTCGCAGGGGTGCAGTGCGCTTCGGGTCGCCCAAGTGGTTAGGATGCGAGACATCCTTGCCAGGATTGGTCCGCGCGGTACCGATCATAATTCCGCGCGTGTTCCGCGACCTCTTGAGCCGCGTGTGGTCGAGTTTAATGTAATCGCGGCCCTCCTCCATGGCGTGTTCGGGCCCAAATTCGACGAGGTGGGCATAGCCGTTAAGAATGCCGACTACCTCGATGTCATGGCGTAGACAGGCGGACGCAGCCGTCGAAATCACGGCGTTGGCCGCCGGCGCGGGGCCGCCGGCGAAGAGGATCGCAACGCGCTGAATCTTGGGCGAGCTGGACGTGGTCGGTGCTGGCGACGATGAAGAAGACATTCGCGACTCCGGTCGAGTGACGATCGTTTCTCAGGTCAGTTCCATGGGCAGAAATGGCGGGGAGCGATCAAGGCACGCTTCAGTCGCGGGCATCGACGACCCGAACTCACACCATGACCTCACCGGGCTAGGTGCATTCATTCATACATAATCGGTAGAGCATTTACCTGCTCTAAGACCAACACTATCGCCGTCCGGGCGTCGCCACAACCTTTATTGGAGGAATCATGGCAAACCGGGAAGGACCCCGGGGGTCAAGCTCGTCGAGCCAACCCTGGACCTGGGCGGCCAGTCGACGGATCGCTTCGGGGCTCTCGGCGCGGGCGAGCACCGCGATACGACCCTCGGTGTCGACGAGCACGTGCAGCGGAGGATCCGACGTCCGGACGCCGAATCGCTGGAGGGTTTCAGCAGGTGCCAGGTACGCGGGAAAGGTCGCGTGGATCTCACTTAAGGTTGATCGTACCCGATCGGGCCGGTCGTAATCAACGGCTGCGGCCACCGGGCTGAAGCGATCGTGCCGCCGCAGCCGCGTCCAGAAGGGCTCCAGACGTGCCAGATCGTCACGTCCACGGTTGGAATCGGCCGACCAGAAAACCAGCCAGAGAATCTTGCCTTTCTGCCCGGCCATGAGCAGGCGCTCAGACTTTTCCAGATCCAGGAGTGCGAACGGAGGGACGTTCGAGCCGACGGCAAGAGGCGTCTGGCGATCGACACGCACCAGGTGCCGCCAGGAGGCCCAGCCAACCGCGGCCAGCGCGATCGCGGCCAAGAGCACACTGGGCCAGTCGATCCGGCGGACAGACTGCTTGCCGCTTCCTGGCGATTGGCCTGTCTCTTGATCCATGGGCGGCAAATCGGACCTTCACTGCTGAAAAACTTCGCCGTTTGACGCGGAATCCAGCATTCGAAACGACAAAAAGCCCCGCGCTGCGGACCGGTCGGCTGGCAAAGCCAGGGCAAGACAAGTCTGCAAGGCGGGGCGGCTCGAACGAGACTTAAGACGCGCTTGCGGCAATATCGTCGGCTAGGCGTTCGAGGACTTCGCGGGTGAACTGACAGGTGGTGCCACGACGCTGGCGAGTCGCGTCGTCAAAGAGATGACGCCGCATGCGGAGCAGCCCCTCTTTGTGCAGCCGGACTTCGTAAAACCCCCGTTGATCGGCCCGGCCCGAGGGGGAATGGCTGCGGATCTGGACCTCGCTCCCCGCGGCGTCGATCTCGAGCACCTTGAGGGGTTCCAAGAGATAGGTTACCCGGGCGGCCAGCCGCTCGCCCCAACCCTTGAGGGCTTCGGACGACCAGTCCTGACGGTCCGTCGTGACGAAATCGAGGCTTTCCATCGCGACCCCGACGCTGTCGAGGGCCGTCAGGTTCAAGGTCAACCGGTCGGGGCCGTCCTCGACCGTGACTGGGCACGGCAGGTTGTAGGCCCGGGTATTCTCATCAAGCGCGGCGGCGATCTTTCGGCTCAGACTCATGGGACGAACCTCCCAGCGGGCGGATCGAGTGATCGGTTCCATCGAACGACAACAGCGTGGGCCGCCCGTCGGCAACCGTCTCGATGTGCACCGGACGGGTCCAGAGGCGGTGGAGATGACGCAGTGTATCCTGAGCGTGATCGAGCTTCAGGTCGACGCCAAAATGCTCGTGCTGCAGGTAAAGTTCCCCGCGGTTGCGGTAGTTTCCATCCTTGACCCGGATGATTGGCTGACCGAAGTTGGTCAGGTTAAAGAGCAGCCGATCCTTGATCTTCTTGAACTCGCGGCTCTCGATCTCGTAGGTATCGTTCTGGTCGTTGTGCTTGTAGCTGAAGAGATGGTGCCGCCTGCAAAAATCAACAGTCAAAAACGTGTCTATGAAGGTGACATCGTTGTGGATCCGCCGCACCTCGAAGATTTTCTGCCGGCCCAGGCCTAACTGCTTGTCCCACTTCCGGCGGACCTCGTAGTTGTCGCACTCATCCCACTCGGGGCCGAACTGGCCCTTGTTCCAGCGCTCCTCGATATCTCGCAGAAGCTCGATTCCGAGCTTGTACGGATTGAGCCGGCCGGGCTGGGTGGCCATGGTCCCGGAGTGATGGTCGGCATAGTCGACGAGTTCGGAGGGGTGCAGGGTCCTCTGGGTCATGATGGTCGAGTGCCAGAACGACGCCCAGCCTTCGTTCATGATCTTGGTCTGCCCTTGGGGAGCGAAGTAATAGGCTTCCTGGCGGATGATGGCCAGCACGTCGTGCTGCCAGGGTTTCAGCGGTGCGTACTCGATCAGGAAGAGCAGAACGTCACGCTCGGGCTGTTCGGGAAACGACAAGGACTTGGCCATCTCTTTTTCATTTTCTCGCTTCTTGGCCTCGGCCTTGAGAACCTCGGGAGGGTTGATGAACGTGTCCATGTACTCTTTGGACTGGAATTTCGAGGGAGTCGGATCGTCGTCCTTGCCCTCGGCGAAGTCATAACGGTTGACCGCATCCCTTCGCTTGATCAGGGGCGAGTAGATGTCAATCAGGTTCTCGAGAGAGAGGCAACTGTCGATGAAGCCCTCGACGGTGTCTTCGCCGTGCCGCTCCATGTACGAGCGGATGCGGCTGCCATGGTTGGCCGTCTCGTCCATCATCTTGCGGTTTGTCTGGCTGAACCAGATGTTATTCTTGAAGAAGTCGTTATGTCCGTAGACGTGGGCCATGACGAGCTTCTGGTCGACGAGCTGATTGCACCTCAGCAGGTAGGCGTAGCACGGATCGTTGTTGATCACCATCTCGTAGATCTTCTGGAGCCCGTAGCGATAGCCCTTGGAGAGCTGCTGGTACTCCATGCCGAACCGCCAGTGCGGATAGCGGGTCGGAAATCCGCCCAAGGCGGCGATCTCTGAGATCTCGTCGTAGTCGAGCACCTCGAAGATCGTCTCGTAGAAATCCAGCCCGTATTCCTTGGCGTGGGCCTCGGTCTCAAGCTGGATGGCGCGAAGGTCGGCCGGAAGGTTGTGGACATTGACGATCGACGGCATGGGGCGATCCTCTCGTAAACGGGCCTTTGTTTCAGGACGCCAGTTCGCTTGACTTATCTGTCTTTGTCGCGAGGTGCTGCTTCAGCTCGCGATAACGCGGCGCGAGCACCTCGGCCACCCAGCGGCGAAGGTCCAAAATCCAGTCTGTTTCCGTCTCGGTTTGAGGTCTCCCGATCCAGGAAGCAATCTCGGCGGCGGTGAGCATCGGCAGCGCAGCACTTTGCTCTGACCTGGCGTAATTTCCGCTGGGTTGAAGTCGTAGAATGGTTAGCTCATCGTGACCGTAGATCCAGACCTCCGGCACTTTGAACCGCCGGTAAACTTCGGTCGCTGCAGCCGCATCATGGGTCCAGACGACCTCGATGGCCAGGTCCGGCGGCGGATCAACCTTCAAGCGGAGAGCCTCTTTGCCCCTGACCTTCGCTTCGTTTGCCAAATAGAACGTTTGATCGCCCTCGACACCCCCGCGCTTGACTCGGCGACGAAAGGTTGTCGAGCCAGCGGGAACACAGGGGATCTTGAGCCCGGCCACAACCTCCACGACAAGAATTCCGAGCCGCTCCTTGAAACGCTCGTGCGGGAACGATGGCGACATCAGGAACACGCTCCCGTCAAGATAAACCATCCGCGGGACGCTGCGCTCGCCTCGGATCTTGAGGATCTTGGAGTATCCCTCCCAGCCGATATTACTCAGCACGACACACTGGTCGCCTTCGGCCTCGACGGTTCCGGCGGCTGGGTCTTGCGTGATACTCATGGCTCGTTCTCCTCGGCTCTCACGATCGCACGACCACGGCAGCGTTCAGCCGACTACGTCCTTGACCGCGATGCGACCCCGTTCCTGGCCATCAAGAATCAAGGAAACTTCGTCGTCTGTCCCGTGGAACCTGGCGTCCTGAAATGCCGCGGTCTTTCCCTGCCCCGATGGGCGGGTGTAGACCTCGATGCGCTCTTGAGGCAGGTTGACAATCCAGTAGGTTCCCACTCCGGCCGACGCATACCCGCGCCACTTGACGCCGCGGTCTTTGGAATATGTCGCGTCGCAGACTTCGATCAAGAGGCCTAGGTCCTCGGCGCGAGGTGCGCGCTTGCGATAACGCTCGCGCGGCCCTCGAACGACCGCGATGTCCGGCTCAGGACGCCAGAACTTCCCGAGCACGATCAATTTCTCTTCCCGAGCCAGCCATGCCGGCTCGAGCAGGGTATTGAAGATCGATCCCAAGAAATCGACCGCGAAATCATGAGGATCGTTCTTCGTCATCTTACGGAAGAGCACCCCACCGAGAAGCTCCACACGTGGCCGGTCCGGGAAGATTCCGACATCGATCATCTTCTCGAACTGCTCGACAGTCAGACGGTACGGCTTCAGCCCCTTTTCAGATCCTCGCCGAGGATCGAGTTCGGTAACCATGACAGGTGCCTCTCTGAGGAGATCGTCAGCCGGAACGCGAACGACTGCCTTTTTCATCGTTGTCGGACGCGCTGGATTGCGAGACGTAGGCGGCGACCATGACCGCCACCAATCTCGGCGCAAGGGCGATCGAGCGCACTCGTGCCATGGAGGACCATGGACCCTTCCCCTCGCCAAGAACGTCAGCGTCCTCGTCCCAGGAACTCCTTGATCGAATCGTAGATGCCTTCCTTGTTACGGATCTCGGAAAGGGCGAGGTTGGGCTTTTTGTCGAAGGCCTCCTCCAGCTCGCGGTAGAACTCGCCTGAGCCGTAAGGGCTCTCGACTTGCCCATAACAGAAGAGGTTGCATTTGGGCAAGAGCTGGTCGCGCAAGAGGCTGACGCACTGGCGGTTATCCTCGCCCCAGTTATCGCCGTCGGAGAAGTGCAGGACATAGACGTTCCAGTCGACCGGCGGATGGAACTCGTCGATGAGCTTATTGGCCAGCGCATAGGCTGAGCTGATGCGCGTGCCGCCGCTCTCGCGGGTATGGTAAAACGTATGCTCGTCAACCTCGCGCGCCACTGCATCGTGGATGATGTAGCGGGTGGTTACACCGTCGTACTGGCTCTTAAGCCAGGTGTCGATCCAGAAGGCCTCGGTCCGGACGATCTCCTTCTGGTCGTCGGTCATCGAGCCGGAGACGTCCATCAGGTAGAGCACGACGGCATTGAACTGGGGCAGCGCGATCGGGTTCCACGAGCGATAGCGCTTGTCCTCGCGAATCGGGATGACCAGCGGATCGCGTGGGTCGTATTCGCGGGAAGCGATCTGCCGCTTGAGCGCTTTCTTGTAGGTGCGCTTGAAGTGGCGCAGGCTTTCCGGGCCGGTCTGGCGGATGCCCGTGTACCTGTCTTTTTCTTCGGTGATGTTGGCCCGCCCCTTAGGCTGAATGCGCGGTAGAGCGAGCTCTTCGCCCAAAATCTGGGCAAGGTCATCGAGCGTGAGCTCAACCTCCAGGATGTGGTGCCCGGGCGCTTCGCCGGCCCCTTGCCCTGGCTCACCGTCGCTGGAGCGGCCAATCGGCGTGCCAACATCGCCGGGCCCCTGCCCCGCGCCGCCACGGTTCTTGGAACCGTACCGAAACTCTGGAATCTCGATCTGTGGCATGGGGATCGAGACAAACTCGCCGCCCGACTTGCCAATCAGCTCGCCGTGGGTGATGTACTTGCGGAGGTCCGACTTGATCTTTCCCCGGACGATCTGCTTGAACCGGTTGGCGTCACGATCGATTTTTCGCACCACGGCTTTCCTGCCCCCGCCGTTGCGTGTAAGAAGCAAAGGTCTTGGCCGGCCCCTCTACGATGGACAGCCCCTGCCTTCGCCCTAGTTGTTGCCCTGCTCCGTGCTGGCCGCGATCGGCTCGCGCGGCCGGCCGCCCAGAGAGCGGCCAGCATCCCCTCGAGCCAAGCCGCCCCAGCGCACGCGGAGTGACTATCGGCCCGGAAGGATTGACGTTCCGACCGCTTCTTAGATGGAAAAGAACAGATTGGTTCCCGCCGGCTCGGACCAGTCAGAGCGCCTCGGCGAGTCTCCGAAGGGGTAGGTCTAGGAAACGTACTTATCGCGACGATGCTAGCCCGGGATGGTTCGATTCATGTTCGCTACCAGTATAGCAAATTCTAGGCCCCAGCCCATCCCGGATTCAAGGAAGAATCAAGAAGCTGCTGCGAAAACCGGCTCAAGTTGCTGCAGGTGCTCTCTGCCGTGGCGTCCTCTTTGGGGTTTGTCTGACGCTGCGAGACGACGGACAGCGCCCAGCCGCCCTGCTACGTGCCAGAGCGGCTGCGCGACTTGCTCCGTGCCCAGCTGCGTTCGCCTTGGCTTGGCGAACCTTGCAAGCTCCGCGGTTGCCCCGGGCGCAGAGAACATCGAGCTTCCGCCGCCGCGGCCCCTAGTGGCTGCCACGTTTGACGTCACCCCGCGCGAAGATGCTGGCCACGTAGTTCAGGACGTCGGTGGCCGAGTCTTCATCGTACCCGTAGTTGCGAATGAGCCGGGCCTTGACGATGTCGATCTTTTCCTGCGTGTCCTTGTCGACGACGCTCGAAACCAGGCTGGTTAGCTTGATCGTGTCTTTCTGGTCCTGGAAGAGCTTCAGCTCCAAGGCCTTCTGGAGCCGCTCGTTGGTCCGATAATCGAACTTCTTGCCGTCGAGGGCCAGGGCACCGATGTAGTTCATGATCTCACGGCGGAAGTCGTCCTTGCGGCTCTCGGGAATGTCGATCTTCTCTTCGATCGACCGCATCATCCGCTCGTCGGGCTCTTCGGTCTGGCCGGTGTACTTGTTCTTGACCTTCTCGCGCTGGGTGTAGGCTTTGACGTTATCGATGTAGTTGCCGCTGAGCCGCGTCAGGGCGTCCTCGTCGGCCGCGATGGCCCGCTGCACCTCATTCTTCACGATGTCCTCGTATTCTTCCTTTACCAGCGAGAGCAGGTGCTTGTAGTGCTTCCGCGTCTCATCGCTGTTGATGAGCGAATGATGCTTCAGTCCCGTCTCCAGCTCGTTGAGGACCATGAACGGGTTGATCGAGCGCTCGTTGGGGTGGGCAACCAGGGCATTGGAAATCTTGTCCTGGACATACCGCGGGCTGATGCCCAGCATTCCCTCCCGCTCGGCCTCCTCCCGTAGCTCCTTGATGTTGTCATCGGTGAAGCCGGGCAACGTCTTGCCGTTGTACAGCTTGAGCTTCTGCATCAGGGTCAGCCCGGCGTTCTTGGGCTCTTCCAGGCGAGTCAGAACCGCCCACATGGCCGCGACCTCGAGGGTGTGCGGCGCCAGCCGCTTGCCCCGGACCTTGCGATCGTTGTAATCCTTCTCGTAGATTCGGATCTCGTCGTGGAGGCGGGTGACGTAGGGAACGTCGATTTTGACCGTCCGGTCCCGCAGCGCCTCCATGAACTCGTTGGACTGCAGCTTCTTGTACTCCGGCTCGTTGGTATGGCCGATGATCACTTCGTCGATGTCGGTCTGGGCGAACTTCTTGGGCTTGATCTTGTGTTCCTGGCTGGCACCCAGCAGGTCGTACAAGAACGCTACGTCCAGCTTGAGCACCTCGATGAACTCAATCACCCCCCGGTTGGCGATGTTGAACTCGCCGTCGAAATTGAACGCCCGCGGGTCGCTCTCGGTGCCGTACTCGGCGATCTTGCGATAGTTGATATCACCGGTCAGCTCGGTGGCGTCCTGATTCTTCTCGTCCTTGGGCTGGAACGTGCCAATGCCCACCCGGTCCTGCTCCGAGAGTATCAAGCGGCGCACCCGGACATCCTCCGCGACCCGCGACCAGTCACCGCCGTAGCTTTCCATCCGCTCGTTGAACATCTGCCGGCAGTACGGGCAGAGTTCTCCCTCAATGGCCAGCTCATAAACGTGCGGCGCTGCTTCCGCATTGAGCAGCCGGATCACCTCCTCACGATGCTCGTGAGGAATCAAGTGCAGCGGTTCCTCGTGCATCGGGCAGTCGGTGAAGACGTCCTCGCCCTCGACCCCAGCCTCCTTCCAGCCGAAGGTGAAGAGCCGGCCTTCCTCGGTGCGCGAGTATCGTTCCAGGCCCTTTTTCAGCAGCCGGGCAATCGTGCTCTTGGAGCTGCCGACCGGCCCGTGCAAGAGCAGCACGCGGCGCTCGGTCCCGTAACCATGCGCAGCGCTTTTCAGGACGTTGATCAAGCTCGTCATCGTCCGTTCCAGGCCGTAGATTGCGTCCTCGCCGCAATTCTCGGGATCCTCGAAGAACTTGTAACGGACCAGCTTCTCCTTGTTGACGACGATCTCCTCGGTCCCTTTGCTGACGATCATGTCATAGAGACGCTGGTAGGCCGTCCGCGTCACGTTGGGATCGCGCTTCAAGATGTCGAGATACTCGGCAAAGCTGCCGGCCCAGTGCTTCTTCTGGTAATCGTCAAGATTCTGGCGACTCGCGATCAGCGAGATCAGATCCGATCCTGTGGACATAAAATCGTACCTCCTGGTAACGGCTCGATCTCTCGATCAATCCTTGACTGCGGGGCCGATGCCGCAAGAAAGCCCAGCACCGGTCATATCCGCCCGGGTGCGCGCGTGGCCCTCGACTTTGGCGCGCAAGCGTGAGGCGTCCTCATTCTGACTGAGGGCTTGTCCGAATTGTCAACAGCAGTAACATCGCCACGATGGGAACGCCCGATCGAGCCAGTCGCCCTCGGGCCGAAGCTTTAGCAACGAGTCCGGAGAACGGACGAGATGGTCTCCATGGAAGAACGTCTCTCGAAGACTGGCACACCATCTTTGGCCAGGGCCAGTCTAAAAGGCCATTACAACCCCGACGTCGTCTTCCTGTCAAGCGAACCAACCATCAAGGTTTCTATTACGATCACCAGCCGTGCCAGCCCGCACAGCAGTCGGTCTACTTGAGATTTTACGACACGGATCTATCCTCCGCCTCAATACCGAACCTTGGCCCTAACAGAAAGAAGAGCCCCCACCCTGGAGCAGTGTTCCCGCTGGTGATCCAGCAAACATCGGGCCAAACGTGGTTGCGAAATCGGGGCAGCGACCCGCGGGGAACTGTCTTTCCCTTGCCGCCGGTCGCGATGCTCAAGGTGGAGATTGCTGGAAAAGACGTGTCGACGCCGCCAGATCGGAAGTGCTCCCTTGGCTCGCGGAGTCGGTCGCGGCCGGGATCGCCAGGGGTAGCGAGCGGCCGGCCAGCTCGATGAGTGCCGCAGCGGTCCAGAGTCCGACCGGCAAAGTGGCGTAATGCGCGTAGCTGTCCGCCGCAGGCAGGACCCAGCCGGCGGGAGGAAGCAAGAACAAAAGTGGGTAACTCAGTCCCCCCAGCAAGGCGGCCGCGGCGCAGGCCAAAGCCAGAGCGACGACCAGGTGTCCCCCTTCCCCTGCAAGCAGACGACGGAAACCTCTTACCGCGTCGCGTAAGGAGCCTCGCGTCCAGGCCACGGCTCCCAAGAAGCCCAGCACCACCACTGCGGCCCCCTGGATATCGACGAGCCCCCATCCCAGTTGCCATCGTACGTAGCGGCCCACGACGGTAGCACCGATCGAGGTTGGCAGATGCTGCGAAGCCAGAAAAACCATGCTGGCTAGGTAGCGAGCAGGCAGGGCCAGAGCACAGCCGAGCATCGCCGCGGGCAAGAGCTCGACGGCCTGGCCCGGGGAAAACCGCTCCTCTCGCGTCCTCTCCACGCTGGCGATACGGAGTTCGGCGAGCACCCAGGAAAGCAAAAATCCATCACAAAGAACCATCAAGAGAGGGATGATGAGCGCCTCGGCGACCAGGCATCCGCCCAGCGGCAGGTCAGCGCTCCCCGAGGCTCGAGCAACGAGCCGGTAAAGAACATAGAACCCACCGCTGCCCCAGAGCAAAGTCGACCGGCCAGCGCTGCCGCTGTCGCGGTCCTCTTCGCGACAGGAGAACCGGAGATTTCCCTGCGGATCTCCAGTGCGCCCTGCGGGGTGCGAGGTCCGGGGCGTCATCCCGGAGGATGCACGAAAGACCAGAAACGCTGCGCAAACCAAGAGCGGCAGGTTATCTCCCAGTCCTGCCAGGTCGCGCAGTGGTGTCAAGGCGGCGAAACTCGCCTGCTCAAGTGCCAGCTCATACCGGGCACGCGACCGGGACAGTAACGCAAAGTCGGATCGCCCCCTGCCCGACTGGTCGGCGAGGTAGCCGAGTGCCTGGCTCCCGGTCCAGGAAAGCACGGTGAACGTGATCATCACGGAAACCAAGCGCCCCGCGCGCCAGACCCTCGCCGTTGCCTGCCGCAGCAACGCGATATGCCCGGGAATGTCGATGAGCTGTCTGAGAGTGAACAGCGGCCCCTGTATCAGCAAAACGAGAACAACAAGCACTCCCAGACCGATCAGGAGGACCCCCAAAGCGTCCAGACCGGGCATTCGCTCGGGCGAGCAGAGCGTCAAACTCGAACAAAAGCGGCGCAGCGCCAAGGACGCCATCGCAACAGAACTCTCGGCGCCTCCCCCTGCGCTGGTCGCTGGACCTTCTACTTCCCCTGCGACCTGTGCCCAGATAAGCAGCACCCCGAGCGCATCCATTGAGCCTCCTGAATACCTTCCCGCTCAGGGAGATCTGCTCCTGCGGTCCCCGGCGACATGTGAAGCTTGCCGCACGCGATGCGACATGCCTGCTACGTGGGCTGGAACAGCTTTGACGATTATACTCGGCTAATAACGCCCCTTCCAGACGCACCCTCACGGCCTCGGTTGGCTTTCGACGCTCGACCTGATCATTCCGCCTGCCCGGCTGTTCCCGAGCAAGATCAAGACGCCAACGGCGGTGCGTTCGGTTTTTTGCTAACGAACGTTAGACGGCCAAGTTTCCAAAAGACTGTACCAATTAGGTTCAAGAAGAAACTTGGCTTTGTCAGAAGAATCATTTCTGTTAAGAGGTCCTGTTAAGAGATCGACTAGGGCGTATTGTTAATCTGCCGGAGTATTGCTTTTAGCCGACGGCCAGGGGAAATTGAGGGGCTGATTGATGTCAAGATTGCCGAAGGTCTCAGAGGGACTCATGATCCCATGATTCAGTCCCGCGCGAGGAAGCAAAGAGTGATGTGCACGCCTCATGAGAGACCGAGCGAACTCTCGGTCCTGATGGATCTGCGGCTGGCGTTTGGCCCCGGGACTCGGCTCTGGGCTCTACGGTCACGGGAGGAGCTCTGCTACGACTGGCTCCAGTTCAAGACGCGTCAACTGCATGCCGACTTCCGGGCGTTTGCACTGACACTGTATGCACACGAGAAAGCTCACTCCGCGCCGGCCTCGGGGCTGCGAGCAATTCGCAGGCGCATCGCCAGCGTTTTGAGGAGCTATCAGATCGGGAGAAGAGCGCAAGCCGCAACGTAACCGCGGCGGGTGGCCGAGAGCCTCGTAACGCTCTTGGAGTGCGCCCGCCACTTCGGACCCCCGCCACCCCGGCAACGACGCGAGGCTGACCACCGCGGCGATCAACCCCGCGATCTCCCGAGACGGCACTGACATTCCAATCAGCCAACCCAAGGGGGCTCGCTGAAGCCGCGGGGGTCAGCGAGCCTATTTGGGACGAATGATGCCAAGAGCGATCGCATCGGGGATGATCACGCGCGAGGCGTCAGGCACTTGCCGACGCGGGGCTGGAATCGACGCCCGGTCGCGCGGGGCTCGCGGCTGTCTTCTCGACCGTTCGACCCGCGGAGAGTAAGCCAGTAGGCTGCCCCGGCGAGCACTGCGGTTCCGGCCAAAGCGCCACCGGAATCCGCAGGCGACGTTTCATCGCCTTTTTCGCCCAACGGCGCGGCCGTCCGCACGGCAGGCGGCAGATCGGATTCCGCTGTCTCGGCTTGGAAGCAATCGTCATCGACGCGTATGCGCCAAGGCGGGGGCGCAGCGGGCGGCACGAGAGACGTTGCCTCAGTCCGAGCCGGCGCCGAGGATTTGCCCGAGGGAGCGGAAGCCGGCGGCTGAAAGGGTTCAACAATATCGAAGACGGCGGCCACTTCCCCGCCTGAATCCCACCGGATGGGCCGGTTGCGCAGGCTGTCGACCGTGGTGTCCTGGCCGAAAGTCGTCGGCGTGGGGAGCGGCAAGCTGACTTCTGTCGAGACCGGTGCCTCGACCGGGTGATTGCCCGAAGCAAACGGCGAATGAGCCGTCGGCGGCGGAGTGACCGGGACGAGCACCACGACTCGATAGGAGCCGACCGGCACGATGACGACCACGACGACGGGATCGCCGGTGGGGAAAAGAGGCGGCGGGGAGACCGATCCGGTATTCCCACTGTCTACGCCATTGAGTGTCACGTGCGGCCCGGCGGTCATGGACTGTAACGACGGGGGCAGGAACAAGCTCGACGCGCCTGCGACGTTGTACACCCCTTGGGTAGCCAGCACGCCGGCAACCACGCGGTCGGCAACCGGGCTTCCCAGGCCGGTGACGAGGTCGTAACCCGGCGTGGCGTCGTAGCCGTTCCAGCCCGAGGTGACGTCGTGGAAGGCCACCGGAGAGACCGAGTACAAGGTGGCCTGGATGTTGGCCATCGATCCGCCACCAGCCAGGGCCAGCCCCTGGTCGGCCACCGCGACCAGGCCGGCCCATTGCGGTGCCGCAGCGCTCGTGCCTCCCACCGTGAACCAACCCGACTGCCCTTCGTATGCAACGGTGTCGTAGACAGAGACTCCCGTCGCGGGGTCGCCCACGGCGGCGACGTCCGGGGTCGAGCGTAACCCGTAGGAAAGCCCCGAGGCGACCTGAGCCCCAACTTGGTAAGCCGGAGCCGGCTCCAGCGCGCTGAATCCGCCGGTGCTGCCAATCCATCCCTGCTCACCCGCATAGCTGTTACCGGCCCCGACGGAGAGCGTCGTGGCGCCGACGGCAAGGACATAAGGCGATGTTGCCGGATACGTGACCCCAGACCAGGCGCCGCTGTCTCCCGAGGCCGCGACGAAGGTGATCCCTCCCGGAATGCCATAGCCGCCCAGATGGCCCGCCGGCGTCGTGAATATGCCGTCGTAGGCATTTTCACCGTAGAACTCACTCGTTCCCCAGCTCATGGAAACGGCCACGACGCCGTCAATTGACCGCGCGAAGTTCACTGCATTGAAAAGGTCAGTGAGACTGTCGGACTTGGCCTCGATCAACAGGATGTTGGCATTCGGCGCCATCGCATGGGCCCATTCAACGTCGAGTGACGTCTCCAACGACCACCCCGCGTCAACCTGGGTCAGCCCGGTCTGAACATACTTGATGAACGCCGGTGGGTTGGGCAGACCGGACTGGAGGTCAAATTGTGTCAGGTCGGGACCAATCGAAGGATCGTCGTAGGCGTCGACGATGGCGATGGTCTGGCCCGATCCATCGCCGGCGATCGTCCCGTACTTCTGGGTCTGGAAGTAAATGTTGTTGTAACCGTAGGCTTGGCGCACCGCGGCGACCGTCAGGCCCGTGGGAGTGGCACTGAACGAAAGCGGGGCAGCGGCCACGCTGGGCACTGCCACCGGACCGCTGCCCCCGAAGCTTGCGACCGACAGAAGCTGCCGCGTCTCGAGGGCTTCCAGAGCGATGCGCGTCACCCTACGACGTGCCCGTCGCCCCGGAAACAAAGCAAGACCGCGACGCATCAGCCGGGAAGATACGAGAAGATTCACCTGATTCCTCATGGGTGTGGGTGCAAGATGCTACAGGTGTGCGGATGATCGTTAAACGCTCTTAATTTGCGTCGTGTACTACCTTAGTTCGCCTCGCGCACGACATGAATGAAAAAAATTTCAATAACGCAAATTTGCCATACCACGAATGCTCAGAGTCCCGAGAAGTTGCAAGGTCGCATTGATTTTTGCCCGGAACGGGCAATCGTGCGTGGCGATGCACGCGAAAGCGATCACGCTGGGTTTTCTTTTCGCGTGAGGCCGGTGTCTGAGCGGGCCGGTCTCTGTTATGCTGCTAAGAATTGGGACGAAGATTGTTACCACAGACTCAAACCGCGGCGATGGATGGCCCATGATTCACCCATGGCATGACGTAACTCCAGGCGAGCATTTGCCGCAGGAGTTCATTGCGCTTGTCGAGATCCCCATGGGATCGAGCATCAAGTACGAGCTGGACAAGAAGACGGGCCTCTTGAAGCTGGACCGGGTGCTCTACTCGGCCGTCTACTATCCGGCCAATTACGGATTCATTCCTCAGACGTACGCCGAGGACGACGACCCGCTGGATGTCCTAGTTTTGTGCCAGGAGCCGGTGGCGCCAATGACGCTCGTCACGGCACGGGCGATTGGGCTGATGACCATGGTCGACAGCGGCAAGCACGACCACAAGATCCTCGCGGTCGCTGTCCATGACCCCGAATTCAGCAGCTTCCGCGAAGCCGCCGAGCTTCCTCCGCACCGCTTGATGATGCTTCGGCGATTCTTTCAGGACTACAAGCAGCTGGAGGGAAAGTCGGTCGAGGTTGAGGAGATCGAGTCGGCGGAGAAGGCACTCCCGGTGATCGAAGATTCGCTTCAGCGTTACAGCGAGAAGCGGCGACGAGGGTTTCATTGAGATGGAGGCAGTCAGGAGTGGGGAGGATCGGCTGGCGGATTCTTCCGTCGACCGGGACCATGGACGCACGCGAGGACTGCGGGCCGTGGTGATCGGCGGCTCGGGCCAGATCGGTGGTTGGTTGCTCCGGACGCTGCAAGAGCGCGGGCACCAAGCTACCGGAACATACGCGAGCGTGTCCTACCCCGGGCTGGTGCCGCTCGACGCTGGCTTGATGCCAGAGGCCGCCGAGTGGCTGGCCGGTCAGGCGCCCGATGTCGTTTTTTATCCCGCCGGATTCACATGGGTTGATGGCTGCGAGCGCGACCCGGCACGGGCTTACGCGGCCAATCTCGAGCAGCCGCTCCACCTGGCCAGGGCGGCAGCTCGAGCCGGCGCGCGCTTCGTCTATTTCTCCACCGATTACGTGTTCGATGGCCGCGACGGCCCCTACGCGGAAGACGCTCCCACGAGCGCTCTCTCGGTTTATGGGCAGGCGAAGCGTGACGCCGAGCTGGCACTGGCCAGTGAGCTGGGGAACAAACAACTCACTGTCCGGACCTCGTGGGTCTTCGGTCCCGAGCGCCAGGGCAAGAATTTCGCGTATCAACTCTTGCGCAATCTGGCCGCCGGTAAACCCACTGTTACACCCTCTGACCAGATTTCAAACCCGAGCTACGGTCCGGATGTCGCTCGCGCCGTCGTCCTTCTCGTCGAGGAGGGCGCCAGCGGTCTCATTCACGTCGTCGGCCCCGAGGTCATCGATCGCTTCCGTTTCGCCCTGGCTATTGCCTCCAGTTTCGGTCACGACGGCCGATTGATCGAGGCTAAGCCGACCTCCGAGCTGGGTCAGGGAGCACCTCGGCCCCTTCGCGGAGGACTGCTCACTGGCCGTCTGGACGCCGCGCACCCCGGACTCATGCGGCCACTGGCAGCCGCCCTGGCCGATTTCCGCCAGAAGCTGGCCGATCCAGCGCTCCGCGATCTGCTCCAGCCGGTGCCGGGATTTCCCTCGGGTCAAGGCCCGCAGGCCGAGCGGAGCTCGCCCGCCGGAGGGTGAGGTCCTTGGACGCCAGCGACCCCAGCCAGAATTCCCAGCAGGCATCACCGGCCTCCCCGGAGACGATCGACGGACAAGACGAAATTCCCACCTCCGCACCAATCTTGCGCCGCGCCGGCAATCTCGGCGGCCTTCGCGGCCTGGCTCTTGTGCTGGTCATCGTGGCGACCGGGCTGTACTTGCTCGAGCGGCTCGAGCCCGTCTTGCGCCCGCTCTTGATCGCCGTCCTCTTGTGTTATCTCTTCCTGCCGGCTTATACCCGCCTGCGGCAGCACATGCGGCCGATCTTCTCGTTCTTGATCATCGTCATCGGCTTTACCGTGGGCCTCCAGGGGCTGGCCAGGATGGTTTACCGGGATGTCGTCCTGATCAATCAGAACCTGCCGAAATATCTCGAGCGTCAAGCGGACCTGGAAGAGCACTTCCGCGAGCTGGCCAAGGCCGTCTTGCCTTGGATTGCACCTTCTCAGTCCTCCGATAGGTCGCACGGTCCAGAAGACTTGCTCACCTCCGAGCTGTCCCAGCGCGTCGTACGAGGCGCCGCTAGTGCGTTTGTGAGCGTCTTTCTCGAATCCATCGTCGTGGCCTTCTACATGGTCTTCCTGCTTCAATCGGCATCGCGCCTGCCAGACCGAATTCGCTCCAGTTTTTCTTCGGAACGAGCGACAAGGATCCTGGCGATCACCCAGTCGATTAGTCGCGCCATCTCCGAATACCTGGTGGTGAAGGTCAAGGCGAGCCTGCTGGTGGGCATCCCGGTTACCCTGGCTTGCTGGGCCTTCGGGATTACCGGGGCAGCCACCTGGGGTTTGATCACGTTCTTCGGCAATTTCCTGCCGTACGTCGGTGCGCTGGTGGCGTTCATCCCGCCGGTCGTGCTGGCCCTGCTCGAGTTCGACTCGCTCTGGCCGCCTCTTATCTTTGCGCTTGTGCTCCTTTTGATCCACGGCATCACGGCCAACCTGATCGAGCCGGCCATGACGGGCAAGGCGCTGGGGTTAAGCCCGCTGGTCGTCCTGATCGGGTTGGCCTTCTGGAGCTTGCTCTGGGGGTTCGTAGGGTTGGTCCTCGCGGTCCCCTTGACCGTGATCTTCAAGATCGTGCTCGAGCACACGCCGGCCACCCGCCCCCTGGCCCGGCTGATCTCCGAGGAGGGATAAGCGCGGGGGAAAGATCACGCTACGATCTCGCGTATTCTAACCGTCATCGCCGGCAACCACCCGGCCATCCTCCAGCTCGATGACCAGGTCCCCCGGCGTGATGAAGCGGCGATCGTGCGTGACGACTACGAGCGTACACCCGCGCTGGGTCTGATTCTGGTCCTAGCCTAAGTTGCGCAACAGGTGGGGTGAACAATTCGGTTTCCCAGGGAAATCCATACGCGAGGGCTCCAGGTCTTCACTACATTTCGCGATCGGGAGTCAGCCGCTCGGGGAGGCTGAGCTGCAATGCGGCCAGGATCTTGGCTTGCTCGGGACCTGGGCGGGCAACCCGGCG
>JBKQMU010000024.1:0-6538 GCA_052146555.1 Isosphaeraceae bacterium | reverse complement strand
AATTTCAGAGAATCAATGGGTAAATTGGCTATGACGTGGCACCATGATTCTCACTCGGCAGCGAGTCTCGGCCCATTGCGAAAGAAGTTACGTCAAAAACGGGCGAACTACTGTAGAAGATGAGCTTGACCGGCTCATGTTAGCTGCATATACAGATAATATGGGCGACGTCAATAGCCGGGCCGATAGAGAGCGCCGAACGACCATGACACCGTGCCTCTGCGCAGCGCTTCGGCAGGCTGCGCGCGCGGTGACCCGGCTTTACGATGCGGAACTCCGCGGCACTGGCCTGCGGGTGACCCAGTTCACGCTCCTCTGCATTCTCAGCAGGTCGGGCGAGGTCCGGCAGGGCGAGCTCGGCAAGCTGGCATCCATCGACGAGACAACCTTGACCCGCAGTCTTCGCCCGCTGGAAAAGGGGGGCTGGGTATCGATCCGCGCCGGTTCGGACAGGCGTGAGAAACGGGTCGCCATCACGAAGGCGGGGGCGAAAAAGCTGGGAGAGGCCCGCCTGGCATGGTCTCGAGCCCAAGAGCGGATGCGGCGCGTATTACCGGGCGAGACCTGGACCCTGCTCCTTGAGGCATTGCCGGACGTCACGCAAAGAGCTTCGAAAACGACATCGGGAGAGGCATCATGAGCCAGTCACGCATCGAAGTCCAGCACGTTCGACTGACCGTGGACAAATCCTTTGAGGCCTTCATCGTGGCGTTTGAGCAGCAACTCGGGCGTTACCAGCCGGACATTGACAAAGAGCTTGAGGAAGGCGGAGATCCCGAGGCGATCAAGGCCAGGCTCCAGTCCATGGTCGGCCCCAGTGGCTTCATGCTGTTTCCGACGATCAACCACGGGGCGCTCTTGGGCATCATCGGAAAGCCGAGAAAGGCGATGCAATATCTTGTCGGCAACCCCCTCTTCGCCATCGAGATGACGCAGCACGCCATCGGGGCGGGACTCTACGCACCCCTGCGAGTTCTCATCTACGAATCCGAAGACGGAAAAACGTGTGTGGAGCACGACCTTCCGTCGTCGCTCTTGGGCCAGTTCGGGGACGAGCGCGTTGATCAAATGGCCGCCTTACTGGACCGGAAACTGGAGGACCTGGTCGCGGCATCGGCACGGTAAGGCTGGATAGCTAGAGCGCTTTGCTAGTGTATCGCTTATATCGACGAGCGAGACGGTTCCGGTTCTACCTTCTCCCCCCGGGAGAAGGTGCCGCGCAGCGGCGGATGAGGGACGCCAAGGCGACCGGGGAGATGAAGCCCCCTCATCCAGCCGTACCGGCCACCTTCTCCCTCCAGGGAGAAGGTAAGTAGGTACCCTCCTATCTGCGACTCAACTGCAAGCCGCTCTAACGTGATGATGTTAGCCCATGCGGAGTGGGCATTGCGACCGCAGCAGGCCGAGGGAGACCCCGTCGTCAGTCCGTGCAGGGTGCTCATTGAAATCCGTCGCGAGGCGAACTGGCATTCCGAGGCGCAGGCCCCCACAATTGAAGTGTGGGCAGGACCCGGCGTGGGGGTGCCCGGGCTCTGCAATCCGTCGC
This sequence comes from Isosphaeraceae bacterium, assembly GCA_052146555.1. Lineage (GTDB taxonomy): Bacteria > Planctomycetota > Planctomycetia > Isosphaerales > Isosphaeraceae > Aquisphaera. Next base: position 4,992 of record JBKQMU010000024.1, on the reverse strand, counting down.
GGAGACTGCCATGACGATCGACCATAGCGCGCTACGGCAACTGATCCGGGACATCTTCGCTGCCGCCGGCAGCAATTACCACGAGGCCGAGCGCATCGCGTTTTACCTGGTAGAAGCCAACCTCGTGGGCCATGACTCGCACGGGGTGATCCAGGTACCCAGGTACATCGAGAGGGTGCGCGAAGGGCATCTGGTGCCCAACCAGAAAGTCGAGATCGTCACCGAGAACGAAGTGCTTACGGTGCTCGACGGCCGGCTCGGGTTCGGCCAGGTCATCGGCGAGGAGGCGATGGAGATCGCTCTGGACAAGTCCGCTCGCTTTGGCCTATCGCTCGTCGCCTTGCGGAACTCGGGGCACCTGGGGCGAATTGGCGACTGGGCCGAGATGGCCGCACGGGCGGGCATGGTCTCGCTCCACTTCGTGAACACCAGCGGCGGCGGTATTCTGGTCGCACCCCACGGTGGCAAGGAGCGCAGGCTTTCGGCCAACCCCATTGCCGCCGGCGTGCCCGTCAAGGGCGGTCCGCCCATTATCCTCGACATGTCGACCTGCACCATCGCCGAGGGCAAGATCCGCGTTGCCGCCAGCGAGGGAAAAAGCGTTCCCGAGGGTGCCATCCTCGATGGCCAGGGCCATCCGACGGTCGACCCCCAGGCCTTTTATGCCTCTCCGCCGGGCGCCATTCTGCCCCTGGGTGGGCACAAGGGCTTCGCGCTGGGCGTCTTGGTCGAAGTCCTGGCCGGCGCGATCACCGGCGGCTCGTGCAGCCGGCCAGGAACCAAGGTCGTCTCCAACAACATGCTGACCTTGGTCATCGATCCGGCACGGCTCCGCGCCCGGCCCGAATTCGACAGAGAGATCGCCGACTTCACGTCGTGGGTCAAGAGCTCAGCGCTCACGCAGCCCGATGGAGAAATCCTCATGCCCGGCGAGCCCGAGAACAGGTCCAGGGTCAAGAGGTTGCGCGAGGGCATCCCCCTGCACCCGGCGACCTGGAAAGCGCTCGGGGACGTCGCCCGCAGTCTCAGCGTCCGCATACACTGAACTTGAGTAATAGCAACACGATGTGTTCCCTTTCAAGGTCGCAGTCTTTGGACCGCCTGCGCGCCGGCGAGCTTTGGGAGATCGTCGTCGTTGGGGGCGGGGCGACCGGTCTGGGAACGGCTGTCGACGCCGCGGCGCGCGGCTATCGCACCGCGCTGCTTGAAGCGCGCGATTTCGCTTCGGGAACGTCGAGCCGGAGCACCAAGCTGATTCATGGCGGAGTACGCTACCTGGCGCAGGGTAACCTCGCCTTGGTGCGCGAAGCGCTACGCGAGCGCGGACTGCTCATGCAAAACGCGCCGCACTTGGTCCGCCGCCGCGAGTTCGTTGTTCCGGCGTACCACTTCTGGCAGCTGCCTTACTACGGGACCGGCCTTTGGCTCTACGATCGGCTGGCCGGGGATTTGAGCCTGGGCCGCTCGCGCTGGATCTCGAAAACCGAGGCGATCTCGCGTGTCCCCCCGCTGCGAGCGTCCGGGCTGCGGGGCGGAATCGTCTACTCCGACGGCCAGTTTGATGACGCCCGGCTGGCCATCACCTTGGCCCGGACCCTTGCCGACTCCGGCGGACTCGCGCTCAATCATATGCCGGTCATCGCACTTGGGAACGAAGGAGGCCGGCTTAACGGCGTCCGGGCACGCGACGCCGAGACAGGAGAAGAGTTCACTGTCCGGGCCAGAGCCGTGATCAATGCCACCGGCGTTTACGCCGATGCCATCCGCCGGCTGGACGAGCCGGACTGTCAACCGATGATCACTCCCAGCCAGGGGGCGCATGTGGTGCTCGACCGTTCCTTCTTGGCCGGAGAGACCGCCATCATGGTGCCCAAGACGGACGATGGCCGCGTCCTCTTTGCGATTCCCTGGGGCGACCGGGTGCTCGTGGGCACAACCGACACCAGCGTTGCAAATCTTCCGTTTGAGCCTCGGCCGCTGAGGATGGAGATCGACTTTCTGCTGGAACACCTGGGCCGATACGTGAGCAAATCCCCGCTACGGTCCGACATCAAGAGTATGTTCGCCGGCCTGCGTCCCCTCTTGTCGCGTCCGGGCCAGGAGGGAACATCGACCGCCCTCCTGTCCAGAGAACATGCCGTCGTCGTCTCGCAGTCCGGCCTGGTCACGGTCACTGGCGGGAAGTGGACGACCTATCGTCCGATGGCCAAGGAAGCCGTCGATCATGCCGCGCGCCTCGCTAGGCTTCCCGGCCGTCCCTGCCCCACGGCCACGAGAAAACTCCACGGCTGGGAGAAGCAAGAGGACGGCCAGACCTCGCACCTTGGGGAATACGGCACGGATCGCCGTGACGTGCAAGCGCTCATGGCCGATCATTCTGGCTGGGCGCAGCCGATCCATTCCTCTTTGCCCTACACTGGGGCGGAGGTGATCTGGGCAGTCCGCCACGAGGCGGCACGCACGTTGGAAGATGTCCTTGCCCGCCGCACTCGCGCCCTTTTCCTCGACGCGAAAGCCAGCGTGGAAGCGGCCCCGGCCGTCGCCGAGCTGCTTGCCCGGGAGATCGGGCGCGACACAGCCTGGCAGGCCGGCGAGATCGCGCGGTTTCGGGAACTGGCTCGGGGCTACACCGCGGAAGAACTTTGAGCGTCAGACCTGATGGAGCGTTTGGCCGCGCCTCCCGGTCAGAATCAGGAGGATCGAGGCGAAAAGCGCCAGCGCCGCCCCCAAAATGAAAGGTGCGGAAGGCCCCCACCCTGGCCAGCCGCCGATGCCCTGCCAAAGAATGCCGGCGAGCAGACTGGCCGGCATCGCGGCAAGACCGACCGCAGTGTGGAACACGCCGTAGGCCGTGCCGCGATCGGATGCGGGGACGAGGTCTGCGACAAAGGCCTTGGCCACGCCTTCGCAAGCCGCGGCATAGAGGCCGTAAACGGTCATCATGGCCCAGGCTTGCCAGCCGGCGGTGATCCGGGCAAAGCCAAGATAGATAAGGGCGTAAAAAAGCCATCCCGCAACGAGTAGCCGGCGCCGGCCGACGCGATCCGACAGGGCTCCTGCCGGACCCGAAAAAAGGGCGTAGACGAGGTTGTACGAGAGGACCATTCCCAGGATGCCTGGCAACGACAGTCCGACGTTTTGGGCTCGCAATATCAGGAAGGCATCCGACGAATTGCCCAGCGTGAAGACGACCGTGGCGAGAAGGAAAAAGCGGAAGCGGCCGTCGATCAGTCGGAGGCCAAGTCGCTGCCCCGGACCGTGGTTGCCAGTTTCCGACGTATCCCGGGCCAAAAGAGCAAGGCTGAGAACCGCGAGCACTGCCGGAACGACCGAAGCGACAACCAAAGTCCGGAAAACAGGAGCCGATAGGCTACTTGAGCTCGCTTGCCCGTTGGCGACGACGAATAGCGCAATGAGCACACCCAGCACGGCTCCCGCAGTGTCGCCGGCGCGATGGATGCCAAAGGCCAGCCCGCGCTGGGAGGCGTCGATGCTGTCGGCCACGAGGGCATCCCGGGGCGCGGTGCGAATTCCCTTGCCAATCCGGTCGGCGATCCGGACCGCCAGCACGCCTCTCCACGTCAAGACCGCTAGCAGCGCCGGCTTGGCCAGGGTCGAAATCGCGTAACCGGCGACAGCCAGCCATTTTCGCTGGCCAAGTCGATCGGAAATCCAGCCCGAGAATACCTTCAGAAGGCTAGCGGTCGTCTCCGCGGCTCCCTCGATCAGTCCGATCGCCGCCATGGGAGCACCAAGAACGTTGTTGAGATACAGCGGCAAGATCCAGACAAGCATCTCGCTGGAGACGTCCGTGAGGAAGCTTGTGAGGGTAACCACCCACACATTGCGTGGCAGCGAGGACAGGATCCGGACGACCCGGCGGGCATCAGGTCGGCTTTCCTTGATCAAGTCTGCCAAGGTGGCCTCGTTCCGTCGCTTCGCTCAAAACTCTCAGCGCCAGAAGCAATCCATCGGGTCCTCGGCGATGAACTCGAGAGCATCGCGGAGCGAAAGGATCATGCCGCCAAAATCACCGACCGGCCTCCATCGCTCGTGCAAGCCGCTCCAGTAGAGCACCTCGAACCGGTCTCCCGACTCCCTCGGCCGCAGCCGCGCAATCGGGGTGCCGTAATCTTGCCGCAACAGCGTGTAACCGTGAGCGTCCTTGCGAACAGCGACACCACCCCCCTGCTCTTCGTTAAAGGCCTCGATCTGGCTCTGGATGAAGTCTAGCACCACGGGCTTGCCCGACGTTGTCGATCGCGCGGGCTCACGTTTGGTACTGCGGCGAGTCCGGGGCCTGGTCGGTTTCTTCGAATTCATGGGCGGCTCCCGGACCACTGGCAAGTGATCGTTCCGGTAACGTATACCCCACCTGTCCCGATCGGAGCGCTCGCTAGCATAACCGATCGGACAGGGTATCGAGAAGCATCGGCACGTCAGCCGCGACGTTCCGGCCCCGCGAGGTTTGCAATACCAAACGCCCGGCCGGAAAGTGGAGTAAAGTCCAAGCTCCTTGCAAAGGAAGACGTTCAGACTCTTGAAACATCCTCCCGGGGGTGTTGTGATCGTTACATCGAGAAACGTTCAGGTTTGGTGCGGCGGTTTCTTGGCAAGGGCGGTCATCTCAGGCGAAAGCCCGCAATCGTACCTGGCTTCGTGAGTCTCGACTGTCTCCGCCCCGATAGCCCTGCGCAATTCATTGATAGAGCCAGAATGGCACGGTCAAATCCGGGCTAATGCCATCAGCGTGGTGAGCCGTGACGGGACGCGAAGCCGCGATGGGCCCAACGAACCGTTCCAGTCCCGGCTAGACGATAGCGGCGCACCCCACGAACATACGATAATTTTATCGCGTGTATAATGTCGCAGGTTAGATCGGAGTCAAGGCATGGCAGACGAGCAACGAACTGACGAACAGCCGGCCAACCACTGGACGTTTCTGAGTAATCATGGCCACGTGCTCTTGTGCCTTGCCAGGGAGCCGGAGTT
>JBKQMU010000023.1:0-32720 GCA_052146555.1 Isosphaeraceae bacterium | reverse complement strand
GGGCCGATGCCCCCGCCGCTCTCGCTCCGCTCGATCAGTCCGTCAAGCCCGCCAACACGCCAGGGGCCGATGCCCCCGCCGCTCTCGCTCCGCTCGATCAGTCCGTCAAGCCCGCCAACACGCCAGGGGCAGATGCCCCTGCCGCTCTCGCTCCGCTGGACCAGCACGCCAACCAAGTGGACCAGCACGCCAACCAAGCTGTCGGACCGGAACCGGCTGACACACTGGTCGCCCTTGCACCCGCCGACACAGCCGCCACACCTGCCGCGTCCCAGAACGGCACGACCAGCAAGGGCGAGCAAGTCCTCGCCGAGGCACGGGCCCTCTACACCAGCGGCAATTACGCGGCTGCAAGGCAGCTTGCCGAAGAGGCCAAGGCCGGCAAGCTCGGCGTCGACAGCCAGGCCGACGAGCTGCTCGCCCAGATCGGTCTGGCCGAGCAAGGGGGGGCACTGAGCCTCTACGAATCAGCCCTGGCCGCCATCCGCAGTAACGAGACCGCCCGGGCACGCGCCCTTCTGACCGAGGTCGCCGCGGCCGGTGGTTCGCTCGACGAGAATCTTCAGGCCAAGGTGCAGGAACTGCTCAAGAAGCTCCCCTCCGACGACAAGGCTAGCTCGACCAAGGGCAAGGCGATCGTCGGCGAGAGGACCCCTGTGATCCCCGACGCCGAGTCACTGGCCGCCCAGAAGCTCAACGCCGAGGTCGGAACCAAGATCGCCGAGGCCCGGCGAATTCAGGAGGTCGATCCCGATAAAGCCATCGCGATCTACGAGCAGACGATGAAAGCCGTCAACGCGTCGGACCTGACCTCCAGCCTGAAAAGGCCCATGGTGCGCCGGCTGGAAGTCGCCATCGAGCTGGCCAAGAAGGACAAGATCGCCTTCGAGGTCAAGATGCAAGACAAGGCTCAGCGGGCTGAGATCGAGCTCAAGCGGCTGCGGATCCTCGAGGCCGACAAGGCCAAGAAGAGCCGTATGAAGGAGCTGATGGATAAGGCCCAGGCAGCGTACGCCGAGGGCAACTACGTCGAATGCGAAGCCTATGCCAAGAAGGCCGCCGAGGTCGATCCTAACGAGGTGGCCGCTACGATGCTCGTCTTCAAGTCCAAGATGGAACGTCGGTTCAAGCAAGACCTCGAGACCCGCAACGCCAAGGAAGAAGGCGCGGTGCGAGCGTTCCAAGAGGTCGATCTGGCGTCGGTCGCCGACCCCGAAGTCCAGGTCAATGCCATCAAGTTCCCCAAGACGTTCAAGGACCTCACCCGCGAGCGGTTGCGGATGAACGCTCGGCTCGAGATCAAGAAGGACCCCAAGGTCCTGGCGATCGAGGCCAAGCTCAAGGACACGATCTCGCTGAACATGGACAAGCAGCCCTTGAGCGAGGCGATCACCTTCATCCAAAACTACACGGGCTTAAACGTCGTGCTCGACCCCAAGGCGCTCAGCGACGAAGGCCTCACCTCCGCGACGCCGGTCTCGTTGGCGGTCAATAACATCCAGATCAAGACCGCGCTGAAGCTCCTGCTCCGCCCTCTGGGCCTGACCTACAAGGTCGAGGACGAGGTTCTGCTAATCACCAGCCCCCAGGCATCAACTGCCCAGATGGTCACGAAGCCATACTACGTCGGCGACCTGATTGTGCCGGTGAACAAGGGCCAGCAGAACCCGCTCTCCACCGTGGCCAACGCGCTGGGCGCGACATCGAGCCCGGGTGAGGGGGCCATGAGCCAGGCAGCCGCGATGGGAGGCAACGGCCAGGGAACAGCCGCCCCGTTATCGAATGACGTGAGCTACACCAAGGGAGGCCGTCCCGAAGTGGACATGTCGCCCTTGATCCAACTGATCACCTCGTCGGTCGCCCCGGGTACCTGGCGCATCCAGGACAGCTCGGGCCAGGACATCTCGTCAGCCTACGGACTGGGCGGCGGGTTTGGCGGAGGAGGCGGGGGACTCGATCAGAGCGAACGTCCGCCCGGGGCGATCATCCCCTTCTACTTGAGCATCAGCCTCATCATCCGCCACACGGCCGAGGTTCACGATCAGATCGCCGACCTGCTCCGCCAGCTTCGCCGGCTCCAGGATCTTCAGGTCGCCATCGAGGTCCGGTTCATCACCGTCAGCGACAACTTCTTCGAGCAGATCGGAGTTGATTTCGACTTCTCGATCCAGTCCGACGCGGTCGGTAAACATAGCACGTGGGCGTTCCCGACCGGGACACCCATTCCGATGCCGGGTCAGATCTCGAGTTCGACTAGCTCCACCGGCGGTACGACCGGTACGACCGGTACCACCGGCACCACGACGGGCGGAACGAGTGGTAGTAGCACGACGGGGGGCTACCTCGTGAACCCGATCCGCGATCACACTTTGCCCGCTCAGCAACCCGTCGTGGTCGGAACCCAGGCAGGAGGTCTTTACAACTTCTCGAACAACCTCCAGATCCCATTCAACAACACGACAGCCTCGCTGATTGCTCCGTCCAACGCGGTCCCTGGCGCGGGGGCCACGCTGGGCCTGGCATTCCTGAGCGACCTGGAAGTTTACCTCTTCATCACGGCGGCTCAGGGCGACGTCCGCAGCAACATTCTCCAGGCCCCCAAGGTAACCACCTTCAATGGTGCCTTCGCTACCATCCTCAACGCTCAACTCCAGTGGTACGTCTCAGCGCTGACGCCGGTCGTCGGCCCGGGATCGGTGGCGTTCATACCGACTCCCGCTCCCCTTCCCAACGGCGTGATTTTGACCGTGACCCCGGTCGTCTCCGCGGACCGGCGGTACGTACGAATGACCCTTCAGCCTACCTTCAACACAATCGATGGATTCACCACGATCCAGGTGCCCGCAGCCGTCGGCGGTAGTGGTCTGGGCGGTGCGGCGGCAACGATCAACGCCACCCTCCAGCTCCCCGAGACCAATACGACGCTCGTGTCCACGACCGTCACCGTGCCCGACGGAGGCACGGTCCTGCTTGGCGGAGTGAAGCAACTCAACGAGCAGCGCCTGGAGTACGGCGTGCCCGTACTCTCCAAGGTTCCCTGGCTCGACCGTCTCTTCCGCAACGTCGGAATTGGCCGGGTCAGCACCAGCCTCATGCTCATGGTCACACCCCGCATCATCATCCTGGAGGAGGAAGAAGAGAAGCTGGGCATTCCATCCACGGCCATCTGATCGGGTCGTCGCGCCCGCATTCGAGAGTTGAGAACACCCATAATCGGGCCGCCGGAGGTCACACTCTGGCGGCCCGTCTCGCTTTCCTATCATGCCGGTTGCTCTCTTCTGATTTGCAGAACCGCTTGATCAAATCGGCAGGTTGCGCCATGCTATTAGGCAGGCTGGAGAGCGCGGCGGTGACAACCAAATCAGACGCGTGCCGGCACTCCCTCGCTTGAGGGTACTTTCTCATGGCTAGTCTCCTGCTGCTCGTTCTTGTACTGACAGCGGCCGGGGAGTCGCCCGCAAGTCGGCCCGAACAGTCTCCCGCCGACCCGGTCGGGGTGCCCGCCGGGGCCGAGACCCTCCAGCCCGACCCAGCTTGGAAGCCACTGGGCCGCAGCCTTTGGTTTGACCCTAAGCGCAAAGAACTCGTGATCGCGGCCAGAGTTGTGCTTCGCGAGGGGCCGCTGGAACACCTGGTTTGCTTGAAAGGCACCAAGGAACACGAGGCCATCCTGGCAACCCAGGCCCTACCGCGTGAAATTCACGCTGGGCTGCTCCTGACCGGAGCTGAGCCGGGACACCCGGTTCGCTTTCTGCCCAAGTTCGAGCCCCCGGCAGGCACCAGGATCGCCATCGAGCTGCACTGGAAGGCGGGTGGCAAGCCGCAGAGCATCGACGCCCGACGCTGGGTCAGAGATGAGAAGACCAAGAAGCCTTTAGCCGAGGAATGGGTCTTCGCCGGCAGTGACCTGTTCAACGATCCGGTTACCAAGCAAGTCGTCTACGCCGCCGACGAGGGCGACCTGATCACTGTGGCCAATTTTGGCAGCGCCATTCTCGACCTTCCACTGGCCAGCTCGGCCAGCGACTCCGAACGAATCTTTGGCGCCGATCCGACCCAAGTTCCACCGCTTGGCACGGAAGTCTTCCTGTTCCTGCGGCCCCACGTCGGGCAGCAGGACAAGAAACCCTGAGCCAGGCATCGCAGCTCATTCAAGCCGGAGCGCACACCAGACTCCGAAAGGATGGAACTGGGCATCCGAGGGTCGCTCCTCGAGACGCTCCCACTCATCGGTCGACCAGATCAAAAGGGCTGCCGGATGTCCATCGATTCGCCATCGCGCCGAGCGGGGGGACGAGGGCGGGGGACTGTAAAGCCGAAGGTTGGGTAATGAACTTTCCCTTCGGCGGGAACGCTGGATCTGGCTCATCGGAAACGTCCCTTATTATCAAGCCGGTCATCGTTGACCTGTCTCTGGAACCGGGAAAACGGCTTCGCGGTTCCGCTTTTATGAAATGAGTGAGCGCTCACCTAACCTCCAGGCGGGCACGATCCGGGGCTCATTGGTTTGTCGTCCTGCCCCGAATCTCACACTCCCGAGTGCCTGGAAGCCCCCCTCCCTGATACCACCCTATCGTTATCCGTCTTCCGTGAACGCCTGCGCGCAACCAAGGGTTCACGCTCTTGCAGTCACTGAGTGGGCCATTTCATGCTATCTATTATCTGCTTTATAAAACCAGAAGTTCAGGAATTAGCTTCGGTTTTTTCCTGAATTGGCTAATATTTCAGCTCCGTTCGGCTCCTTCTCAGCAGCTGGCGAATTGAACTGCTTCCGTTGTTCTGGAAAAGTGATGCACTGAAGACTAAGCTAGCAGAGCCGTTGCTGAACCGCCGGACGCAACTGAAACGTGGATAGCCGATCAATCATTGCTTAATTTGGCTCCAAGTTGCGCAGGGGGGCGGGATGAAGGACCCGGCGCTGATCAAGACAAGTGAGCTGAGCAAGACCTACGGGGATTTTTGGGCTCTTCGCCAGTTGAGCCTGGAGGTTCATCAAGGCGAGGTCTTTGGGCTCTTGGGGCCCAATGGATCGGGAAAGACGACGACGATTCGCCTTCTGTTAGGGCTATTACGTCCCAGTTCGGGCCAGGCGGCGATTTTCGGCTTCGACTGCTGGCGTCAGAGCCTGGAGGTCCGCCGTCTGGTCTCGTACTTGTCAGGTGAGCTGCGGATCTACGGCTCGATGTCTGGGCTGGGGCTCTTACGGTTTCTCTCCGATCTGCGCGAAGGGGACGGTCTGGACCGGGCGGTGGCGATCGCCGAGACGGTGATGAAGCTCAATCTGCGCAAGCGGGTAAGGACGTATTCGACCGGCATGAAGCAGAAGCTCGCGCTGGCCCAGGCGTTCTCGGACCCTGTGGACATCCTGATTCTCGATGAGCCCACCGCGGCGCTGGACCCTTCGGCCCGGGCCGCCGTGCTCGAGCTCGTCGGGCAGGCGCGCCGGGAAGGGCAAACGGTGGTTTTCTCAGGGCACGTGCTCTCGGAGGTCGAGGCGGTCTCGGATCGCGTGGGCATCTTGCGGCGGGGACGGTTGATGCACATCGAGGACATGCACACCAGGCGCAGCCTGCGGATGCTCTTGATCCGGTTCCCCGGCGAGGCTCCCGGCGAGTTCCCTCCCGAGCTGGCGCTGACGGTGCGAGAGCACAAGAAAGATACCTGCTTGCTCGAACATCGCGGACAGCTGGGCCCCTTGCTCCGGTGGCTGGGCTCGACTCCGGTCGAGGACGTGGCAATCGGCACCGAGGATCTGCACAGCCTCTACAATCGGTTCCATGGCCCCGACGTGCCCGATGAGGACGGAGAGCCATCATGAAGCCGTTTGTGGCCTTGATTCGCAAGCATCTTCACGACACGCGCGGCACACTCATCCTTTCCGGCGCCGCTCTGTTCGCCCTGGGCTGGTTGTTCGTCTACGTCACCTCGCTCCGCGAGGGCAAGATTCTCGAGGCACTCGCGTCAGACGCAGACGACGGCCGCATCGGCATAATGCGGAACATGGGCGTGGAGGAGCAGTCCGTGTCGGCGGCGATCATGATGGCATTCTGGGTCCACCCGTTCATCCACCTGATTATTTCTGTCTGGGCGATCGGGCGGGGCTCGAGCGCAGTCGGGGCCGAGGTGGAGCGGGGCACGCTGGATCTTATCCTCTCACGCCCCGTCTCTCGCTTTTCGTATCTTCTCTCACACGTCGTCATTGCGATTTTCGGCCTGTATTTCCTGGCCCTTTCACTGGCGGCGGGCGCCCGGGTCGGCGGCCACTTTAATTTCCTCCGCGTGCCGCTTTCGACCTGGATGCTGCTTCGACCGGCCCTCAATCTCGCCGCGCTGGGGTTGCCCATTTACGGCTACACGCTCTTGGCCTCGGCGCTAGACCACGTCCGATGGCGGCCTACGATGATCGGATCGACCCTAACCTTGGCCGCGTTCATCGCCCGGGTCATCTCCCTGATCCCTGACCTCCAAAGATTCGCCTGGGCGGGTTATCTGGGGCGAATCACGATCTTCAAGCTCTACGATCCCGTGGACGCCATCACCGGTGCCGAGAAGCTAGGTTTCCACATCGCCGTGCTCGCGGGCATCGCGACGTCGTGCATCGTCCTGGCCTTTGTCGGCTTTGGCCGCCGCGACCTGCCGGCTAACGGATAAGATCGGAAAACAAGCGGACCGAGCGAGCAGGAAGGCCCCGGGTCTCCGGGTCTTTGACCCGCTCGGATCTTGCTTGACTCGCCGACACCTGCGGATCAAACTGGACTTTGCCGTCGGCGATGCACGATCGCGCCTCCGAACTTCGCCGCGGCCGCCCCCGGTGCCGATGGCTGTGAGCGACCACTCCATGAGGGCGTGACCACCCGACGAGGAGGTCCCTACCGCCCATGGCCATGATCCAGCAGAGAGCCGCCGGTGCGGAAAAGGGCGAGACTCATGCCAGCGGCGATGGCCGCTTCAAGATGCTCGATGCGAGCATGAAGCGGCAGCGGTTCCAGCCTGATGCCTTAATCGAGGTGTTGCACACGGCGCAGGAGCTCTTCGGCTACCTTCAGGACGACATCCTCCACTACGTTGCTCACGGACTGAAGCTGCCGCCTAGCCGCGTCTACGGCGTGGCGACGTTTTATCACTTCTTCACGTTCACGCCCAAAGCTGCCCATTCGTGCGTGGTCTGTCTGGGCACCGCTTGCTACGTCAAAGGTGGCGAGGGACTACTTTCCAGCGTGCGGCAAAGCGCGGCCGAACTGAACGCCCAGGCCGGCGGCAACGGCACGTTCGTATCGGTCGCGACCGCACGTTGCCTGGGCGCCTGCGGGCTCGCGCCGGTGGTGGTCATCGATGGCGAGGTGTGCGGGACCATGGCGCCTGACCGGGCCGTTTCCCGCATGAAAGGATGGCCGCGCGATGGATCTCGCTGAGCTGCAAGAGATCGCCGAGAAGGAGATCGCGTCCCAAAAACCGGTGCGGCTACGGGTCTGCACGGCGGCCGGGTGTCTTTCATCGGGCGCCAGCGAAGTGCAGAAGAGGCTCGAGGAGGCTGTCGAGCGCGGTAGTTTGGGCGAGAAGGTCCAGGTTTGCGCCGTCGGCTGCATGAGGCTCTGCTGCGAGGGTCCGCTCGTCCAGGTCGACCCCGAGGCTGCGCTCTACGAACGGGTCACCCCCGAGCAGGCCGCCTCAATTGTCTCGGGACTGAGCGGTGGGGAAGTCAGCGCTCGCCGGGGCGACGCGGGGCGTCCCTTCTTCACTCGCCAGAAGTCCATTGTCCTGGAGAACAGCGGCAAGGTTGAACCGGAGCGGATCGAATCATACATCGCAGCCGGCGGCTATCGCTCATTGTACGAGGTGGTGCACGAGATGCACCCCACTGAGGTTATCGATGCGGTCACCCGCAGCGGTCTGCGCGGCCGCGGAGGCGCCGGCTATCCGACCGGACTGAAGTGGGGCATGGTGGCCAAGAACCAGGCACCGCACAAGTTCATCGTGTGCAATGCCGACGAGGGAGACCCCGGCGCGTTCATGGATCGGAGCGTCCTGGAGAGCGACCCACACCGCGTGCTCGAGGGCATGGCCATCGCCGCCTTCGCGGTGGGAGCCGATCAAGGCTACATTTACGTGCGTGGCGAGTACCCCCTGGCCATTCGCCGGCTCGAGACCGGCATCCGTCAGGCGCGCCGCCTGGGCCTTCTGGGAACGCAGATTTTCGAGTCGCCGTTCAACTTCCGGGTTGATCTGCGAATCGGCGCCGGGGCGTTCGTCTGCGGTGAGGAGACAGCGCTCTTGGCCTCGATCGAGGGAAAGCGTGGAACCCCTCGGCCCCGCCCCCCCTACCCGGCCGAGTCTGGACTGTGGGGCAACCCGACACTCATCAACAACGTCGAGACCTTCGCCAACATTCCGGCCATCATCCGCAACGGTCCCGAATGGTTCGCGGCAATTGGAACCGAGCGCAGCAAGGGAACGAAGGTCTTCGCGCTGGCCGGCAAGATCCGCCACACCGGACTTGTGGAGGTGCCCATGGGAACAACACTCCGCGAGATCGTCGAAGATATCGGCGGCGGCGCACCCGACGGCGGCCGGATCAAGGCCGTTCAAACTGGTGGACCCTCCGGCGGCTGCATCCCGGCACAAGCCCTGGACGCGCCGGTCGATTACGACTCGCTGAGAGGTTTAGGCTCGATCATGGGATCGGGCGGGATGATCGTCATGGACGAGACGACGAACATGGTCGACGTCGCCCGGTTTTTCATGGAATTCTGCATGGACGAATCGTGCGGCAAGTGCATTCCCTGCCGCTCGGGGACCGTTCAGCTCCACCGGCTACTTACCCGGATCACCGAGCGGAAGGCCAGTCGCGACGATCTTGCCAAGCTAGAAGCATTGTGCGAGATGGTGAAGCTCACCAGCCTCTGCGGCCTGGGACAATCGGCACCCAACCCGGTGCTCAGTACTCTGCGCTATTTCCGCAATGAATACGAATCGCTTCTGGTCGACGGCAGCGTCGTCGCTGCCCCGGCCTCTTGAGATCGAGGGCCCGGTCTCCGGCTTCCCCGGAACTCGCTCGCGGCCAGTTCCCTTAGGGATTTCACGCAAAGGCGGTACCCATGGCAGTGGTCAAAACGCTCTCGATCGACGGCCAGACGATCAGCGCGCAACGTGACCAGACGATTCTCGAGGCCGCCACCGAAGCGGGAATCTCGATTCCGACTTTGTGCCACATCGAGGGGGTCTCCGACGTCGGCGCCTGCCGCCTTTGCTTGGTCGAAGTCGGAGACGCCGCGAAACTGATGCCCGCCTGCACGACCCGGGTCTTCGAAGAGATGAAGGTCCAGACAAACACGGAGCGGCTGCGAAACTTCAGGCGGATGATCGTCGAATTGCTCTTCGCCGAGCGCAACCACGTCTGCTCCGTGTGCGTCGCCAATGGCAACTGCGAGCTTCAAAGCATGGCGGTGCGGGCCGGCATGGATCACGTGCGGTTCGAGTATCTCCGTCCCCTGCTGCCGGTGGACATCAGCCACGAGCGGTTTGGCATCGATCACAACCGATGTATCCTCTGCACGCGTTGCGTCCGGGTCTGCGACCAGATCGAAGGCGCGCACACATGGGACGTCGCGCATCGCGGCGTCAGAGCCCGGGTCATCACCGACATGCACCAGCCCTGGGGCACATCGCCCTCGTGCACCTCTTGCGGCAAATGTATGCAGGCCTGTCCGACCGGGGCCATCTTTCGCCAGGGGTCGACGGTCGCCGAGATGGAGCGCGACCGGTCGATGCTTGCGTTTCTGATCAATGCCCGGGAGAAGAAACAATGGAACGTCTGAAACTGGCAACCATGTGGCTGGGAGGCTGCTCCGGCTGTCACATGTCGTTCCTGGACTTGGACGAGTTCTTGATCGACCTGGCGGGGATGGCCGTTCTGGTCTATACCCCGCTGGTCGACGTGAAAGTGTTCCCTGAGAACGTCGATGTGACGCTCGTGGAGGGGGCCGTGGGCAACATCGAGAACATCGAGCAGCTCAAGGTCGCGCGAGCACGGAGCAAGTTTTTGATTGCTTTCGGCGACTGTGCCGTCACGGGCAACGTCACGGCGATGCGCGACCCGCTGGGAGGGGCCGACGTCGTGATGCGACGGTCGTACCTGGAAGGCGGCGACTTGAACGCCAGGATACCCGCCAGCCCGGGCGTCTTGCCCACGCTTCTGGACCGTGTCAGCCCGATCCATGCCTTCGTTCCTGTCGACGCGTATATTCCCGGATGTCCTCCGCCGGCCCCACGGATCCGCGAGGTGCTCGAGCAGCTCGTCAGCCGCCATGCGGTCCGGCTTGCCGGAGCGGACCTGAAGTTGGGCTGAATTTGGTCTGAAGCGCTCTCGAAAGAAACAAGGCACGCAACCATGGCTCAGCAGATCATGATCGATCCCGTGACGCGGATCGAGGGGCACGCCAAGATCACGATCCAGCTCGACGACTCCGGGCAGGTCCAGAGCGCACGCTTCCACGTGGCCGAATTCCGCGGCTTCGAGAAGTTCTGCGAGGGCCGGCCCCTCTGGGAGATGCCCGGGATCACGGCCCGGATCTGCGGGATTTGTCCTGTAAGCCATCTTCTGGCCTCAGCCAAGGCGGGGGACGCGATCCTCGCGGTGACGATACCGCCGGCGGCAAGCAAGCTGCGGCGGCTCATGAACCTGGGCCAGATCGTCCAGTCCCATGCCCTGTCGTTTATCCATCTCAGCGGACCGGATCTGATCCTGGGCATGGACAGCGACCCGGCCTGCCGGAACATATTTGGGCTCATTGCCGCCGAGCCCGAGTTCGCCCGCCGGGGCATTCGCCTCCGCCAATTCGGCCAGGAGATCATCGAGCTTCTGGGAGGCAAGAAAATTCATCCAGCCTGGTCGGTCCCCGGAGGCGTCCGCGCTGGCTTGCCGGAAGGCGGGCGTGAGCACATCCGTAGCAGGCTGGACGAAGCGATCGCGACCGCCCAGCTCGCGCTTGGCCGCTTCAAGACGCTCCTGGATCGGTTCCATGAAGAAGCCATCAGCTTCGGCGACTTCCCGTCGCTCTACATGGGGCTGGTTTCCCCGGAAGGCAACTGGGAACACTATGACGGCAAGCTTCGCTTTGTCGATTCGGACGGCCAGATGGTCGCCGACCACGTTGACCCCGCCGCGTACCAGGACTTCATCGGCGAGGCCGTCGAGGGCGACTCCTATCTCAAGTCGCCTTACTACAAGCCGCTGGGCTACCCGCAAGGCCTCTACCGCGTCGGTCCGCTGGCCCGACTGAACGTGTGCAGCCACATGGGGGTGCCCCTGGCCGAGCACGAGCTCAAGGAGTTCCGCTACCGATTCCACGGCACGGCCACCTCGTCGTTCCTTTACCATTATGCCCGGTTGATCGAGATCCTCGCCGCACTCGAGCTGATCGATCGGTTGATCGACGATCCCGACATCACCTCCGACCACCTGCGAGCCGTCGCCGGCATCAACTGCCTGGAGGGCGTAGGGGCCAGCGAGGCGCCCAGGGGCACACTCTTTCATCATTACCAGGTCGACAGGAATGGTTTGGTTAAATACGTCAACCTGGTCATCGCGACCGGGCAGAACAACCTGGCCATGAACCAGACGATGCTCCAGATCGCCCGTCACTATATCCGCGGACCGGAGATTCCCGAAGGCGTGCTCAACCGCATGGAAGCCGGCATCCGGGCGTTTGATCCCTGCCTGAGCTGCTCGACCCACGCTCTGGGCATGATGCCGCTGCACGTCCAGCTTTTGGCCGCCGACGGCTCGATCCGAAGCGAACGCTGGCGCGATTGACAAATTCTGGCGCCAATGAGAGAGAGGCCGCTTCTGCCCGGGAACGAGGCCGCGAAACTCGTGGTGATCGGTTTTGGCAACACGCTGCGTCGCGACGACGCGGTCGGTTACCAGATCGCGCGACAAGCCGAACGCCTGTGGTCACCGCGTCTTCGCGCGATCGCGCTACAGCAGCTCACTCCCGAGGTTGCCGCCGAGCTCGCCGAAGCTGATCGGGCCATCTTCGTCGATGCCCGGCCAACCGCTTGCCCGCTTCCCGTTTGTGCCGAGGAAATTGAGCCGCTGGAGCAGGGATCGGCATCCTTGGTTCACGCGATTACGCCCCGGTTCCTTCTGGGCTTGTGCCAGGCTCTCTACGGACGCTCCCCACGGTCGTGGATGATCGCGGTACCAGCCCTTGATTTCCGCTTCGGCGAAGAACTCTCGGTCATCGCCCAGGAGGGCATTCCCCAGGCGCTGGCGGTGATCGAGACGCTTTTGGCCGGCCCCGCACGCGAACCAGGTTTCAGCGCGGCGTGTCCTGCCAGCGATCGGCTTGTCCCAGCTTCCGCCCTCGACGAAACGAGCAATGAGCACGCGCATCATCCAGGTTGACTCGTTCACCGACCGGGCCTTCGCCGGCAATCCGGCCGCCGTCTGCTTGCTCGCCGCGGAGGCGCCGGAGTCCTGGATGCAGCACGTGGCGGCCGAGATGAACCTATCGGAAACGGCGTTCGTGCATCCCCTACAACCCGCATCGGTCTTCCGCCTGCGCTGGTTCACGCCTCGCGTCGAAGTGGATCTTTGCGGCCACGCGACCCTGGCCGCCGCTCATGTGCTCTGGGAGGAGGGTCTGCTGAAGGTTGAAGATCCGGCTCTCTTTGAGACCCGGAGTGGGCAGTTGCGCGCCTGTCGTCAGGCTGGGTGGATCGAGCTGGATTTCCCCGCCGAGCCGCTGGAAGCTCTGATCACGGACCCCGCGGAGCTCGGCCGAATCGCCGCGGCTCTGGGAGCGTCGGTGATCACAGCCGGACGGAACCGCTTCGACCTCTTCGTCGAGCTGGCCGATGAAGCGACCGTCCGCGGTCTTGCACCCGATTTCCGCCGCGTCGCCGCGTTTCCGGTACGCGGTGTGATCGTTACCAGCCGCGCATCGACTTCTGGCTTTGACTTCGTCTCTCGTTTCTTCGCGCCGCGGGTGGGAATCGACGAAGACCCGGTCTGCGGTTCGGCCCACTGCTGCTTGGGTCCGTTCTGGTCGGCCAGGCTGGCGCGGACCGAGCTGGCTGCGCTTGCAGTCTCTCCCCGGGGCGGCTTCGTCAAGGTCCGGTGCGATGGTTCCCGAGTCGCCCTCGGCGGCCAGGCCGTCACGGTGCTGAGAGGGGAGCTGGTGGACTGAGCGCCCGCCCCACGCAAAGCTTCCGGAGAATCCGCCACGCACAAAGATTAATAAACGTTCGGAATCAAGAGACGGAATCGACACGAGGGCATGAAGCTTCTAGGATAGTTTCCAGATGCCGCGCCGGGCCGTCCGTGCGGTTGGTTGAAAGACTGAATAATAAATCTGGCGATCATGTCTGCAAGCGATTCGCTCTGGTACAAAGACGCCGTCATCTACGAAGTACACGTTCGCGCCTTTGCCGACAGCTTCGGCCATGGCCACGGCGATTTCCAGGGGCTCACAACCAAGCTCGATTACCTTCGTGACCTGGGCATCACAGCCGTCTGGCTCTTGCCGTTTTATCCCTCGCCCCTAAAGGACGATGGCTACGATACGGCCGATTACACGAGCGTCCACCCGCTCTATGGCAAGCTCGAGGACTTCCAGGCGTTCCTCGAAGCGGCCCACGAGCGGGGCATCCGGGTCATCACGGAACTCGTGCTGAACCATACGTCAGATCAGCATCCGTGGTTTCAGCGGGCGCGGCGAGCGCCCGCCGGCAGCCCGGAGCGAGACTTCTACGTCTGGAGCGACAACCCCGAGAAATACGCGGGCACCCGGGTCATCTTCCAGGACTTCGAACCCTCGAACTGGAGCTGGGACCCGGTAGCCAAGGCGTATTACTGGCACCGCTTCTACTCGCACCAGCCCGACCTGAACTACGACAACCCGGCCGTCTGGCAGGCGATCCTGCCGGTTGTCGAGTTCTGGTTCGCGATGGGGGTCGACGGCCTGCGGCTCGACGCCGTGCCCTACCTTTACGAACGCGAGGGGACCGACTGCGAGAACCTGGCCGAGACTCACACGTTCTTGAAGGCCCTCCGCGCCCACATTGACGCCCGGTTTGCCGACCGGATGCTCTTGGCCGAGGCCAACCAGTGGCCGGAGGACGCCGTCGCCTACTTCGGCCAGGGCGACGAGTGCCACATGGCCTTCCATTTCCCGCTCATGCCTCGCCTGTTCATGGCGTTGCACCAGGAAGACCGATTCCCGATCCACGACATCATGGAACAGACGCCGGCCATCCCCGCAACGTGCCAGTGGTGCCTGTTCTTGCGGAACCACGACGAGCTGACCCTCGAGATGGTCACCGACGAGGAGCGGGACTACATGTACCGAGCCTACACGCAGGACCGGACGGCACGCATCAACCTAGGCATCCGCCGCCGTCTTGCGCCCTTGCTCCGCAAAGATCGCCGGCGCATCGAACTCCTGTACGCCTTGCTCTTCTCGCTGCCGGGAACTCCCGTCATCTACTATGGTGACGAGATCGGCATGGGTGACAACATCTACTTGGGCGATCGCAACGGCGTCCGCACGCCCATGCAGTGGTCGGCCGACCGGAACGCGGGTTTCAGCCGGGCGAACCCGCAGCGGCTGTACCTCCCGATCATCATCGATCCGGAATACCACTACGAAACCGTCAACGTCGAGGCCCAGCAGAGCAATCCGTCGTCGCTGCTCTGGTGGGTCAAGCGGCTGATCACGACGCGGAAGCGATTCCGTGCGTTTGGGCGAGGCTCCTTCGAGCTCTTGCGCCCCGAGAATCCCAAGGTGCTGGCCTACATTCGCGAGTTCGATGGTGAGCGAATCCTGGTTGTTGCCAACCTCTCGCGGTTCGTGCAGTTCGTCCGGCTCGATCTGAAAGCCCATGCGGGCATCGTGCCGGAGGAGGTTCTGGGCCGGACGCCGTTTCCCCGGATCACCGAAGAACCCTACCTGCTGACTCTCGGTCCCCACAGCTTCATCTGGTTCTCGCTCTCAGGCACTGGCCCGGCGGATGGCCGCGAGGCCACCGGCAAGGCTGATACCCTGGCGGCCGAGATCGAGCTGCCCGAACTGCCGGGCAATTCGGTGCTGGCCAGGCGATTCCGCGCCGGGCAGTTCGACGAGCTCGACGCTATCTTGCCCGATTATCTCGTGCGCAGCCGCCAGATTGACGGTCCGTCGGCGATCGCCTCGGCTCGTGTGCTTCACGCCGCCGCGATCCGGGTCGACAAGTTCGAGGTCTGGTTCCTGCTGGTCCGCGTCGATCGCCGCGAAGGGAACTCGGAAACCCTCAGCCTGGGACTGGTGGCCCTGCCGCAACAGGACGCGGACTCTCTGCTCTTGCCGTGGCGCAACTGCGCGCTGGCTCGCTTGCACGACGGCGAACCAGGCCTGCTCTGCGATGCACTAGCCGTTCCCGGCTGCGCCCGCGGCCTGTTGCGGGGCGTCCTCTCGGGACGGTCCCGGCGGGTCGAGGATGGAGCCATCGAGGCTATCCCGATCGCCCGCGATGCCGCACCTAGCCCGGAAGCCCTTGCCGAGCTACCGCTGTCGCTGCGCCATAGCGATCGCAACAACCGGGCGATCGTTTACGGTGATTCCTACGTTTTCAAGGTGTTTCGCCGCATCGAGGAAGGGATTCACCCCGACCTTGAGATCGGACGTTACCTCGCGAGTTGTCCCGACTACCGTGGCGCTGCTCCTGTCTACGGCTCGCTCGAGTACCGGCGCGGCGGCAGCGAATCGTATACACTCGGCGTACTGCACGGCTACGTCGCCAACCAGGGAACTGTCTGGCAATTCACGCTGGACCAGCTCAGCCAGTACTTCGAACGGGTCGCGGCCCGGTCGCGCGAGCTGCCGGTGCGTCCGCCGGCTGCCCTGGCGGCTTCCCAAGCAGCCGGTCCCGACCGTGCGGAGGACCCCTGGCGGGAACTAATCGGCGGGTACCTCGATACGGCTCATCGACTGGGCGTCCGGACGGCCGAGCTGCATCGCGCGCTCGCCGCTAACTGCACGGATCCCGCGTTCGCTCCCGAACCGCTGGGCAAGCTCTACCAGCGGTCGCTTTACCAGTCGATGCGCAATCTCACGGGTCGACTTCGCGAGCGACTGACGCGACACCGCTATCGCCTTGCCGAGCCGGTCCAGCCCCTGGCCGACCGGCTGATCGCCGCACATGACGTGATCCTTCATCACTTCCGGTTGATCCTCGACCCGGCCCTGCGGTGCCAGCGCATTCGCTGCCACGGCGATTATCAACTCGCACAGCTTCTTTTCACCGGCAAAGATTTCGTGATCATCGACTTCGAAGGCGACACGCACCGCACCATTGGCGAGCGGAGGGTCAAGCAACCCGCCCTGCGCGACGTCGCGTGCATGCTGCGCTCGTTCGACTACGCCGCCCACAGCGCACTACTGGGCTTCAACGACGACCGCGGCCGGTCTCCGGGCATGATTCGGCCTGAAGACCGCTCGACGCTCGAGCCCTGGGCACATGCCTGGTACAACCACATCGCCAGCGAGTTCGTCCACTCTTACACCGAGGCCGTCGGATCTACCGGGCTGATACCCCAGGGTCAGGCCGAATGCCAGACCCTCCTTGACGTGCTCACGCTCGAGAAGGCGCTCAATCAGATTGACAGCGAACTGTCCGAACGGCTGGAGTGGGTCGAAATCCCGCTGCGCAGCGTGGTCCGGATTCTGGGCGCAGGTGATCATTAAGGAGTTGCGTAAGAATAAGCTGATCATTCGCTCAAGTCGGGTGGCTGGGGCGGAGTCTCCGACGCCCTAGTGCGGCGGCCTCGGTTCTGGGGCAGAGCTTCGCTCTGCCCCAGGCACCCAGCGTCGTGACCGCGGTTCGAACCCCACATCGCGCCGTGGCATCGCCGGCAAAACGGTCCGGACCGATCAAGTGGCCCTTCGATCAAAGCGACTTGGCCGTGCCGGTGTTCTTGCGGTGGTGCTGCCGGGCGGCCTCTCCCAGAATTGAAATGATCTCGCCAAGCTCGCGCAAGCTGAGCCAGTCTTGATGGGCAGTTCGCGACTCGGCAAGCTTGCGGCGATGGCTCGCCATTGCCGTCCAGTCGAGCGACCAGGCCTGCTCGATGGCAAGCGCACGTGCGCGCTCAATGAGCTCGAAGAGCCTTTCGATCAGGGGCTCGTCGATCGGACAGGGAGTCGAGCGGTAGCGATGTTCCTGCTCGGGAGCGAGTGTCAGCGATGACTTCTTTGAGCCTTTGAAGAGGCCGGCTAAGCGATCCCGCCAGGACGCCGGCGGCTGTCCGTTACGGGAGGCACCGGCCGCGGCCTCCTGTTGGGGCGTCTCGACCGAGTCGGGGTCGACCGAGTCGGGGTCGACCCAGGGCCCGATCCGAACGATGAGGGCCGTGATGTTGTCGAGCCCGCCTCGCAGGTTGGCGAGGTTGATCAAGTACCGGCAGGCACTCTGGGGATGGAAGTTGCCGGCAAATGCGCCGATCTCGGGGTCGCTTACAGGGCCGGAGAGTCCATCGGAACAGAGCAGGAACACGTCGGCCGGCTCGACGGCCAAGAGCCCCTCCAGATCGACCTCGATGTTCGACTCGGGCCCCAGACTCCGGATAATCACGTTCTTGGGAACCGCCAGACTCGCTTGCTCGGGCGTCAAGTGATTGCGCCGCACCAGTTCCCAGACCAAGCTGTGGTCAAAGGAGAGCTGGTCGATACCCCGGGACCGCACCCGGTAAACCCGAGAATCACCCACATGGGCCACTAAAGCGCCCTCGGGCAGAAGGAGCAAAGACGAGCAGGTTGTGCCCATGCCCTGGAAATCGCGATTGGCCGCGGCCCGGCTGTGAATGAGCGCACTGACTTCGCGAAACGCCTTGACGATCGCTTCTGAAGGCGTGCCCGCCTTCGTCTTCATGTAATTATGCGGGATCAGGTCGCAGGCCATCTTGCTGGCAAGCTCGCCCACGGCATGCGCGCCCATGCCGTCAGCAACCATGTACACATGCCCACGGCTGGCCCAGATTTCGGGGTTCGGGGCGCGGACCGTGACATGGCTGTCCTGATTATTCGAGCGCCGCAGCCCGGTATCCGAGTCGGCAGCCTCGATGATGGTATCGTCCCAGTTCACGGCGCGACCTTGGCAAATTGAGTCGAAGAACCGCTGTCTCTGAATCGATGCCCGGAATCCCGCAACCAGCCGGATTGCCTATCCCGAGTTCCCCCTGTCCCGCTGCTTGCCATCACGACAATGAAACCGGAACACAGATGACTCGCGTATTGTACCAATGGGGAGAAACCCGTGCAGCCTCCTGGCATCCTCCGAGGTCGGAACTTGGCCTCAGACCCTTTGACCCTCGGTTTGTCAAGAAGTATAAGCTGGACTGCTCGGTATTCAATACTACCTAATCTGCTTTGACCTTGTGACCTTGCGAACAATCGCAGGCTAGAGGCAAGCCAATTTTGCCGAAATTTTCCAACCCATGCAGTTACCCGATTTCCCTTTCTCGAAGCTGACGCTTGCCAACGGCCTGGACGTGATACTGAGACCTCAGCCTGCACTTCCGCTTGTGGCTTCAAATCTTTGGTACCATGTCGGTTCCAAGAATGAAGAGCGGAACCAGAGAGGTTTTGCGCATCTCTTCGAGCATCTGATGTTCGAGGGTTCAGAGCACTATCCAGGGGACTTTTTCAAGCACCTTCAGCCGCTGGGGGCCAGCATCAACGGTTCGACGTCCAGCGATCGCACGAATTACTTCGTCGATATTGCGGCTGCGCACCTCGAGATTGTCTTGGCGATGGAATCGGACCGGATGGCGCATTTGGTACCCGTCATCGACGCGGAAAAACTCAGGATTCAGAAAGATGTTGTGAAGAACGAGTATCGGCAGAACTATGCCAATCGGCCCTACGGCATGGTCTGGCCGCTTCTGGCCGAGGCGCTCTACCCGCCCCAGCATCCGTATAGCTGGCTGACCATCGGAGTGATGGAGGACCTCGAGGCGGCCACGCTCGATGATGTCGCGGCGTTTTTCCATCGCTATTACGTCCCGGCCAATGCCAGCCTCGCCCTGGTGGGCGATTTCGACCCCGACAAGGTGGGGCCGCTCGTGGACCGGTATTTCGGAGCGATTCCCGGTGGCACCAAGGCCTTGCGTCCCTGGGCTCCAAGCCGAGCCGGCGTTGGAGGCCAGGACATCGTACTTCAGGATCGCGTCGAGCTGGACCGTTACTATGTGGTCTGGCATACCGTTGCCCAGTTTCACGACGACGACGCTCCGCTCAGCCTGCTTGCGGACGTCTTGGCTCGAGGCAAGGCGAGCCGGCTCTACCAGAAGCTGGTGATCGAGCGTGAACTTGCCCAGGATGTGACGGCCTACCAGGCTGCCCGTGAGCTGGCCGGAACCTTTGGCATCACGGTGACTTTACGTCCCTCGCGGCCCATCGGCGAGGTTCGCTATTTACTCGAGACCGAGATTGCCAGCATCGCCGCTGCTGGCGTGACCGAGCAGGAAGTGAACCGGGTCATCACCATGAAGACGGCGGGGTTCTTCTTCTCGCTGGAGCACATGGGGGGCTTTGGCGGCATCGCCGACCGGCTCAACGCCTACAATGTCTTCCGGGGAGACCCGTCGCTGATCACCACCGACCTGAGGCGGTTCCAGCAAGTCACAAGCGAGGCCATCGCCTCCGTGGCCGCTCGGCACCTGGACGGCAAGCCGAGGGTGATGCTGAGCGTGCTGGGTCGCAAGCCAGCCTCCGGCGTGCCGGCTCTGGACCGCAAGACGCCCCCGTCCAGCGCGGCACCGTCCGTTTATCGCGCCGCGGTTCCCAGAGCTCTCAAGCTGTCCTGCGGAATTCCGGTCTGGGTCCTGCCTTGGAGAGAACTGCCAACGGTCGCGCTCTCCGTGGCCCTACCCGGCGGCGGCAGCTTGCAGCCTCCCACTCGCGCCGGGCTTTTCCTGCTGACGACGTCGATGCTCGAAGAAGGGACGCACTCGCGCTCCGCCGCCCAGATCGCCCTGGGCGCCGAGGAGATGGGAACTAGCCTCTCGACGAGCTGCAGCTGGGACGGGGCCTTCGTCTCGTTTCGCTGCCTGAAGTCGTTTTTCGAGCCCAGTCTCGACCTGGCCATCGACATTCTCCGTGCCCCTTCGTTTCCCGAGTCCGAGTGGCAGCGGATTCACGGTCAGACACTTGCGGCCTTGCAGGCGGAGCGAGACAGCGCCGAGGCCCGCGCGTACCGAGGCATGCTGCGAGCTTTGTATCCCGAGCTTCACCCTTACCGCTACCCGTTAGACGGCGTCGAAACCATCGTGGCCACTCTCGCTCGCAGCGAGGCCATCGAGTATCATCGTCGCTTCATGGGCCCCGACCAGGCCGGTATCGTGGTCGCCGGCGATGTCGATCCTGAGGCCGTCGCCCGGGTCCTCGAAGAGCGGCTGGCGGGCTGGCGGGGGCCAAAGATCCAGTTGCCCGAGATTCCCACACCCGATCCAGCGACGCATCCCCGGATTCTCTTGCTCGACCGCCCCGGCGCAGCCCAGGCGGTGGTGCGGGTTGGGCATGTCGGCATTGCCCGCTCTGACGCCGACTTCGAGCCGTTACTGCTGGTCAATCAGATTGTGGGTGGGCAGTTCACCTCGCGACTGAACGAGAAACTGCGTGAGGAACGCGGATATACGTATGGAGTTCGCAGCCACTTCGACTGCCGACTGGCCCGGGGCCCGTTCTCGATCGTCACGTCGCTCCAGTCGGACAAGCTGGCCGACGCTCTGGGTGACCTTTACCATGAACTCCTGGCTCTGGTTGGCGGACGCCCGCCCAGCCAGACCGAGCTGGACGACGCCCGCCGCGCCTTGGTCGAAGGTCAAAGCCGGAATTTCGAGACCCCCGCGGCGCTTGTCAACCGTTATGCCAATCTGTTCATTCACGGCCTTCCAGCCGATTATTACACCTCGTTCCCCGAAAACCTGGCCGCGATCGATCTGGACGCCTTGAACGCCGCCATGCACCGTCAGTTTCACCCCGGTGCGATTGTGGCCGTGGTCGTGGCTGACGCTGCCTCGGTTGCCGATTCTCTCAGGCGGTTGGACTGGGCAGAGCTCGAGCTCATCGAGGATTAAACCGGTCTGATCGAAGAAATTCGGGGACGATTCTTTTCCTTCTGGCCGCTTGAGGCCCCGCACGACTAGAATGCCCTAGGTCTGATCCCTTCGTGGTCCGCCAAAGGCCTTCATCTCCTGCGGGACACCTTATGGATGCACCAAAGCCTTGCCGGCGATGGGCCGACTTTCTTCAAAGTTTGCTGGCCCCTCTGGCGGCGAAGCACTACGATCCCGAGACGCTCCGATTGGTTCCATCGTGGGGAGTGAGTGTTCTGTTGCATGGCCTCCTGCTGCTCATCCTCGCGTTTTTCATCCGTGCCGGGCGTCCTGCGATCGAGACGTGAGCCATCCAGAGCCAGCTCGGATCCGGCGAGTCAAGCGACCTGACGTCGCTGGTCGAGGCGAGCCAGGCCGGCGACCCGTTCACCAATGAGTAGAGCAACGACCCGCCATCCCTGGGGCTCGAGCCTGCTGATCCGGAGATGAAGTTTCGCGCCCAGCCTGATGTTCCCGGTCTACAACGGTTCGCAGCTGAGTTGGCCGGTCCCGGGGCCGCGAGTCGGGGAACATCGCGCTTTTGACCGATCTCTCAGGTGCGTCCAACCTCAAGGGTGGGCCGCAGTTCCCGGGCCTCGCCGACATGATCACCGCCCCGTTTTCCGGCCGCCAGGGGCTGGGCCGGGCCGAGCTCGTCCGCCGCGAAGGAGGGAGCGTTCACTCCGAGAAGGCCGTGGAAGACGGCCTGGCCTGGATTGCTCGGCATCAAGGGGTCGACGGTTCCTGGTCCTTGAACTTTCAAGACCAGTGCCAGGGCCAAGGATGTCCTTCGCAGCAGACGATCGACTCCGATACCGCCCCGCCACCGGGCTGGCCCTTCTGCCCATGCTGGGAGCCGGCTACATCCACACCGTGAAGTGCCGCCACCAGGACTCGGTGCGCCGCGGGCTCCAGTGGCTGGTCCAGCACCAGCAGCCTAGCGGCGATCTCTTCGTGGGTGGGCCTGGAATCTCTTATATGTACAGCCATGCGATCGCCAGCATGGCGCTCTGCGAGGCGTATGGACTGACACGCGACCCCAAGCTAAAGGTACCCGCAAGGCAGGCGCTTGCGTTTATCATCGAGGCCCAGAATTCGGCGACCGGCGGCTGGCGATACGCACCTGGCCAGGCCGGCGACACGTCGGTCTTCGGCTGGCAGATTTTCGCCCTCCGTAGCGGCCACTTGGCCGGTCTATCGATCCCGCGTTCGACTTTGCGAGGATGCGCCCTCTACCTGAACCTCGCCGCCTCTGACGCGAAGCAGATTCTCTACTCGTACCAACCCGGCCGCGATGCCTCACCTGTCATGACAGCCGAGGCCCTCGTCAGCCGCCAGCTTTTGGGCTGGCCGCGAGACCATCCTGCACTGGTCAAGGGCGCCGGCCGCATCGCCGCGCACCTCGAAAGCAGCCACGACCGGAACATCTATTACTGGTATTACGCCACCCAGCTTTTGCACAACCTCAAGAACAAGGACTGGGAAAAATGGAACCCGCGCGTCCGCGAAGAACTGATCAATAGCCAGATCAATGATGACACCTGCGCCAGCGGAAGCTGGGATCCCTTCCACCCTGAGAGTGACCGCTGGGGTGAGGTTGCCGGCCGACTCTTCCAGACATCGCTGTCGATTCTGACCCTCGAAGTCTATTATCGCTACCTGCCGCTCTATCGAACCTCGGACTCCGCAGGGCTCGACGCCCCGGCCGACGAACCTGCCAGCAAGAAACCGCGGAAAAAGTGACACGATCTTCGTCGATCCGACGGACTCGATTCGCGCCGAGGAAGTTCCCGGCGCCGGCAGATTGCCGACGTGGAGATCGCGGCCTGGTTGCGGCAAAATGGTGCTTCCGGTTTTGTGCCTGCGTGCCCATTCCAGGATCCGGGCGATCGCCGCCGAGACTCTCTCGAGCCCGGGACGCACCGCGTGGTCTTCCGCTGCTTCCCTCCCGGCCTGGCATGGGGCGTAGCCATCAGCATGGTGACGGCAACCGCGCTCTGCCTTTTTCGCATCCGCAGCACCGTCGCCAGCCGCCTGGCGGAGCAACCAGAACAACCGCACCGGCCAGGCGTCTCATGACTTCCTGGAGGTCTTCACGCCCACGGGTGTCATGACCTCCTCGACGTCCGTGCTGCCGCAGTCGGGGCATTTGACCTGCGGGTGCTTGTCGTGCTCGGCGAATGTCTCCTTGTCATCGAAGTTCTTCGAGCACTTCTTGCAGCGAAACTCGTAGACAGGCATGGCAAAATCTCCCCAAGAGCTGGAAGACCCGATCTCGAGGAATCCCTCCTGGACGGGAGACCGGGCGATCCATCACAGCCCATCCCCCCTCTGGCCCGCCTGTATGTCAGGCGGGTCCCCCTGGATTGTAGGCCCGCCGTCCTTGTCACATCAAGTCGCCACCAGGCGCTTGCGCTCGGACTTCTCAGCCAGGCTTCGCCTGCCGCGACCGTCCCTCGCGAGAGTCGCGTCTGGCGATCCTCGCCGCGAGACTCGACCGGTTTAGCTCTAGCGCACTCAAACAGCGAAATGTCTCGCCTTGACCCGCCGGCGACGCGCATCGAGCAATGATGGAACACACGTTCACAAGAAAACCGGATTCTCGCGAACGCTCGGGCGTCTCCCGCTGTCGGACCGCCCGGGAGGCGGATGGTCACTCACCGGTTGGGGTTGAACTGGGCGCGTGGCACTTGCTTGTAGAGGACCAGTTGCGAGAGGATGAGCCCTCTGGGCGCGGTCTGCAAGGGCATCAAGAAGGCGCGGTCACCTTTGCGGACGAAGTTCGACGAGCCGCGAGTCACCTGCGAGACGGTCATCTGGCCGGAGCTATCCGGGACGATCGTGGCGAAGTTGTTGCCGGGAAGGTTGATCCGGATGAGCTGTCCCGGGGGGTCGCGGTCCAGCACATTACCCACCACGTGCAGTCGCGATGGAATACCGTTCATGTTGGCGGGCACCGGGTAAGCCCATCCGTAGAGCATGTTTTGACCCCCGTAATCCCACGCGTTCATGTAGCGGTTAAAGCCCGGATCAACCGTCGTGACGACCATATTGTTAGGCAGTTTACTGTTATAGGTGGGACGGACCAGCGAGCGGTCGGTTCCCTCGAAAACATCGACGTGATTGACCTGAACTACGTTCGACCCGGGCGTTTGGCCGATCGCCTCGACCCATGACTGCTCGGTCGTCGAGGCCAGGTTGTAGGGCCAGCGGATCAGGAACTCCTGGATATCGTCGACGGCGACCGGGAACTGCTGCCCCGAGTGGTTCTGGATCACGATCCAGCGCGACGTCACGTTGATGACCTCACCCCAGGCTCCCTGGGGGGGAAGGTTGGGCAAGCCGCGGGGCTGGCCCAGCGCGGCACCGAAAGCGAGGTCGTGATCCTGACCTTGAGCCTGGGCCCTCAGCGAGTCAACGGGGAAGAAACAGCAAGCCAGGCCGAAGAGGAGAAGTCCGGGGCCTGTCAAACGTCTGGCCAGCATGGTTCCTCCTCGGGCGGGTCATTAACCCGTGCCCACAGGCGATTGGGGTCCGCAGGACCATCCCGACCTTCGCGTCTTCAGGGCGGGACGGGGAGAGCCTTGAGGTCGCGGCCGCTCCCTTGGCAGGCTCGGTTCTGCCGACGTCTTCCTCGTGACAGCAGTTCACAATAGGCATTCCGCTTATTTCGGGCAACGGCCTCTTGCTCGGTTTTTCTCTGCAAAGGCTCCGGCTGGCCGCCCGCTGAGCGACGGCGGCGGACGATCAGTCGCTCTGTCGTTTTTTGTGCGCCCTAGCGGTTTGGCCTTTGCGGTCCGTTGGCACTTTTCGTTAAACTTATCGGTTGCGGGTGCAAGCCGTTTCGCCGAGAGCGATAGCGTCGTCCATTTCTTGCATGAGGTCCTCGACTGGGATCATGAGTCAGCACGAGCAGGGGATCGGCGAGGACACTGCGGCCTGGACGTCCGACTCGACGGTCGAGCCGGCTCGTGACCTGACCGGAGCCACGCTGGGCGACTTCCAGGTTCGTAGGTTGTTGGGCCGTGGCGGCATGGGGCAGGTTTACCTGGCGACCCAGATCAGCCTGAACCGCCCGATCGCTCTGAAAGTCTTGCATCCCAGGCTGCTGTCCAAGTCAGCCTACCTCAGCCGGTTCGAAGCCGAGGCGACGGCCGTCGCCAAGCTTAACCATCCCAATATCGTCCATGTTTACGCACTCGGCTGTATCGACGACGTCCGCTATATCGCGATGGAGTATGTCGAGGGGACGAACCTTCGCGAGTACATCAGCAGGAAAGGCGCGATCGATCTGCCCCTGGCACTCTCGATCATGCGTCAGGCCGGCCAGGCCATTGGCGCAGCCGGCGAGGTCGGGCTGGTCCATCGCGACATCAAGCCCGAAAACCTGCTTTTGACGCGTAAAGGGCGCGTCAAAGTAGCGGACTTCGGGCTCTGCCGCGACTTAGGCGCCCAGCGGCCTGACCTCACGCAGCCGGGCATCACGATGGGTACGCCCTTATACATGAGCCCGGAGCAGGCTCAGAGCTGGCCCCTGGACCACCGCAGCGATCTCTACTCGCTGGGCGTAACGTTCTATCACATGCTCACTGGTGAGCCGCCGTTCCGGGCCGATTCGGCGGTCGCCCTGGCACTGAAGCACGTCAGCGAGACGCCGGCCGGCCTCCGTGTGCTCCGTCCCGAGATCCCCTTTGAGCTCGAGCGGCTGGTGATGAAGTTGATGGCCAAGAACTCGGCCGACCGCTATCAATCGGCCGCCCTGATGCTGGCCGACCTGACCCGGATCCGCAGCACGCTTCAGGCGCCGATCGGCTCCCTGGGCGACGAAAACAATCTCTCGATGCCCCGGGGCGATGAATCCGCCCCTCCGTCGGCTCTCAGCGTCAAGGCGATGATGCTCTCCGATCCCAGCGGTGAGCTGGGACTGGCGGGCCGGGCCCTTTTCCGTCCCCGCAATCTGCTGGCCACGGCCTTGGTCTTCCTGTTTGTCGGCGCGGCGGCCGGTTGGGCCGCTCGCCCCCCTGGCCTGCCCGGATCCGATGCGATCGCCCGCAAGCCGCCGGGGCTTTGCCTGGAACCACGATGGTCGCAAATCCCCCGTCAGAACTCCGCGGAAGAACAGTACCGCTACGCCCAGTTCCAGGCCTCCACCGACAACCTGATCGCAGCCTGGCTTGCGGTCCCCGGATACTTCGAACGGTCGTCAGAGTGGATCTCGCCGGCTTATCTCCAGTTCGCCCGGCAGCTCTACCGGCAGCATGACATCGACAGGCTCACGGCCCTCAAGACCGAGCTTCAGGCCTGGCGGGCCGCCAAGACGCCCGACTTAGAGCTGGCCCGGATCATCGACCCGGCGCTCAAACTCATGGCCCGCGATCTCGACGGCGTCATCGACGCGATGTCACGCGTCGCCGGCCCCGACCAGCGCGTTCGCAGCGCATCGCGAGAGGGACCGAACATCTACGATCCCGGCCTCATCGAGTTCAGCGTCGAGATCGTCGCCGACGCACTCTGGCTGGCCTGCCAGCCGGGTCCCCAGGCCGGGGCGATCAAGACCGATCGGCTGGCGGGCATTCAGGACCGACTCATCACCTACTTGAGAAAAGTGCGTATGTCGGAATGGGCCAGTCGTTAGAGGCCGCCCTCGGATCAGACGATGGCGATAGGGCGCGGTGGGTTTGGGAGCAAGGGACATGGCTTTCCTGAAGCGTGCAAGCGGTGATAGCCCGGGACAGCTCATCGAGCTGAATCAAGATCGGACCTTGATCGGCCGGTCGCCGGAGCACTGCCACATCGTCCTGGACCCCAACGGCGTCAGCCGCCGGCATGCCGAGATCTATCGCAAAGGAGACGACTTCTTCGTCGCCGATCTCCACTCCCGCAACCAGACAAGAATCAACAACGCCAAGCTCATGCCCGGCAACGACCACCGGCTCGCACAGGGAGATCGAATCAACATCTGCGACGTTGAATTTTTATTTTATCACACGCTGCCGACGGAAGGCTCCGACAAACCGGACGGCGATATCGTGATCGTCGCCGACGCCGCGGAGCTGCCCTACCTGCATACACTCGACGCCACGCGATCAAGCGCGGTGACGTGCATCGTCAAGCCCGAGGTCAAGCTCAAGGCGGTTCTCGAGATCACCCGCAACCTCTCCACCGAGCTAAAGATCGACGCGGTCGCTCCCCGCATCCTGGACTCGCTCATGGAACTCTTTCCCCAGGCCGAGCGGTTGTTCTTGATTCTCGTCGATCCCGGCACCAAGCGACTGGTGCGCAAGGCCTCTTGCTGCCGACCGGGCCGGCGGGGCCAGTTCACCTCCACCATTCCGGCCGACGAGGCCCAGGTGAGCATTAGCCGGTCGATCGTCAATCACGTCCTGGTTCAGAAGAAAGCCGTGCTCAGCCAGGACGCCAGCATGGACAAGAACTTGCCCACAAGTGCATCGATCGCCGACCTCAAGATCCGCTCCGTGATGTGCGTGCCACTGCTGACCCCCGATGGCCAGGCTCTGGGCATCCTTCAGCTCGATACCAGCGATCGAAAGCAGTTTGCCCAGGAAGATTTGGACGTGCTCACCGCCGTGGCCGGCCAGGCGGCGATCTCGATCCAGAACGCTAGCCTGCATGAGTCGCTGCTGGAGCGCGAGCGCCTCGATCGGGACCTCAAGCTGGCCGAGCAAGTGCAGAAGCGGTTCCTGCCCCAGGCGGTTCCCAAGCTGCCCGGCTTCGAGTTCTTCGCCCATTACGATCCGGCCTACGAGGTCGGCGGTGACTACTACGACTTCGTCCACTTACCCGCCAACCGCTGCGCCATCGCGGTGGGCGACGTCTCCGGCAAGGGCGTTGCCGCGGCCCTCATGATGGCCAAGTTTTCGGGTGACACCCGCTACTGCATCCTCACCGAAAACTCGCCCAGCGCCGCGGCCAATGTACTTAATTCCCTGCTATTCGCGGCCGGAATCGACGAGAAGTTCATCACCCTGAGCTTAAGCGTCCTGGACGTCCAGAAGCGAAGCCTAGCCGTCTGCTCCGCCGGCCATCCACCGATCTTGATCCGCCGCGCCGGCGGCAAGGTCGAGGAAGTCGGCGGAGAAATCACGGGCTTCCCACTGGGCATCATGCCCGGGACCCAGTACAAGGATCTCGAGGTCGGGCTCAACTTCGGCGATGTCGCGGTGGTCTACTCCGACGGCGTCACAGATGGCCGCTCAGTCCGCGAAGAGCTCTACCACACGAGTGAGAACCCGCGCTTAATCCGTAAACTGGCCGAGACCTCCGGCGGGCCGGAAACCGTCGGCCGCGCGATCCTCCAAGACATCCGCGAGTATTCGGCAAACCACGATCAGGTCGATGACATCACGCTGGTCTGCTTCGGGCCCATCCGGCTCAGGGCCGACCGAACCGCCGGCACCTAAGCCGCGGCGCCGGCCACGCGTCCGCACAGAATCATCGGTCCCCTCTCACCTCGAAACGCCATGTCGGTCAAGATTACCCACCTGCGGCTGGAGCTGGAGGAGCAGGAAGAAATCCTCCCCGCACGCGCTGCGCTTCGCCTGGGCCTGGGCCCCGACGACGTCTTGCGCTGGCGCATCTTGCGCAAGAGCCTGGACGCCCGCCGCCACGACGACCTTCACTTCGATTATGCGATGGAAATCGAGGTCAGCCAGGACGAGATCCGCCGGATCGCGTCGCGGCACGATCCCGATGTCCAGCCGTTTCAGCCCGAGACCTTCTTCTGGCCCGAGCCGGGGACCCGCAGGCTCGATCACCGTCCCGTGATCGTCGGCGCAGGACCCGCGGGACTCATCGCCGGCTACCTCCTAGCCGAGCAAGGCTGTGGCCCGCTCATTCTCGAACGAGGCCGGGCCGTCAGGGACCGCGTCGCCGACGTCCGCCGGTTCGACGAGGGCGGCGCGCTCGACCCCGAAAGCAACTATCTCTTCGGCGAGGGAGGCGCCGGTACCTTCAGCGACGGCAAGCTCACCTCGCGGAACACCGGCGCCGACGTGCTCCGCATCCTCGAAATCCTGGCCGATTGCCACGGCAAGCCGTCGATCGTCTACGAGCACCGCCCGCACCTGGGATCCAATCGCTTGCCCCTGGTCGTTCGCACGCTCCGCCGCAAGTTCGAAGAGATGGGCGGAGAGATCCGCTTCTCGTGCCGTGTTGAAGATCTCGACATCCGTGACGGCCGAATGCTCGGGCTGCAAACCAGCTCCGGTCACGTGCCGACGCAGGTCGTCGTACTTGCCACCGGCCACAGCGCCCGCGACACTTACGGTATGCTGCTGCGACGCGGCGTGCCCCTGGAGGCGAAGCCGTTCCAGCTTGGCGTCCGCATCGAGCAGCCCCAGGAGCAAATCGACGCGGCCCGCTTCGGCTCTCGATCGGGCCATCCTGCCCTCGGCGCCGCGGACTACGGACTGTCGGTCCGTACGGGGCACTGCGACCTGTTTACTTTCTGCATGTGCGCTGGCGGCTACGTCATGCCCAGCGTCAGCGAACCGGGCTACTTCTGCACCAACGGCATGAGCGAGAGCCGCCACGACTCCCCCTTCGCCAACAGCGGACTCGTCGTGACCGTCGAACCCGAAGAAACCGGCAGCTCTCATCCTCTGGCCGGCGTTTTCTTTCAGCAGCGGTACGAGCGCCTGGCCTATCTTGCCGGCGGCCGGTCCTACGCCACACCGATCCAGTGGGCTAGCGACTTTCTCCGAGGGCGGCCCAGCCGCGGCACGGTTCCGTCGAGTTATTGCCGCGGAACTGTTTCCACCGACCTCGCTAGCTTGCTCCCATCCTCGATCAGCAGCGCCCTGGATCACGGTCTCCCAATCATGGACCGTCAGCTCCAGGGCCTGTTTCTCAAGTCGGCGACCCTCACCGGCCCCGAGGCGCGGGGCAGCTCTCCAGTCCGCATCGTACGTGACCCGGCCACTCGGCAATGCCCTGCCGTCTTGGGTCTCTACCCTTGCGGCGAAGGCGCGGGCTTCGCCGGCGGGATCATCAGCGCGGCCGTCGACGGTCTACGCACCGCCCGGGCCATCTGCGCGATCCACGCGATCCCTGGTCGCTGAAACCTGTCTCCCTCGCCATCGCTCGGTTTCGCGGCCATCTTCGGCCCGTTTGGTAACTTTGCCGCTATTTTGTAAAACGCCTTGTTTTGTAATCAAACTGCTTTGAGAGCCTTGCTTGACACGGAACCAACCGTTTCGAGACATTCGGTGTGCCAGGGCGATCGTCATGATCATCCGCTGTCCGAGCTGTGGATTCTTGGGCAAGGTACCACGCTCTGCCCTGAGTACCCCTCATAATGCCAGGTGCACGCGATGTCACCATTGCTTCCATGACACCGCGGCCGGCCCAGTCGCTGCGTTCATGATCGCTCTGCCTAGCGGCCGATCTTGACCCTGCGCGATGGCACAGGCGACGTGGCGTTCCGGAACCAAACAATCAGCAAAAAGACCGCCAGTGCCAGGAAAAAAGGCCAATCCTCGTGAAGCACTCCGGCAATGCTTGCCAGTCGCATGAAGATGTCGTCCATAGCTTCTTGCCTTTTGACGAGAGAATAGAGTCTAGTCCTCCTTTCGCTGATCGTAGCCATTCCAGCTTGCGATTTGTGCGAGGTTGTCCCGATTCGACGTGCGCGAGGTTCTCGGGCAACGGATTGATGAAAAGGATGGACGGGGAAGCTGCGCCAAGATTTTAGGCCCGATTCCGGCGCTCGCCACCAACCCCATGTGCTGGCTACATCCGGCTGGTAAACTAATCTGATGGGTCCTGGTCCCTCGACGTATTTTCCCTCAAGTTCGTTCTGCAAGGGAGGAATCGATGCGGCTCTCAGCGCGCAATATCTTAAAGGGCACCGTGGTAAAGCTCGTTCCCGGAGCGCTCAACACCGAGGTCGTGATCAAGATCGATGAAGGTGTTGAGATCGTCTCGATGATCAGCAAGGAGTCCGCGACTAATCTGGGTTTGGCGGTCGGCGGCCCCGCCTACGCCGTGATCAAGGCTTCCAACGTGATTGTTGCTGTCGATTAAAGGGGCGGAGGGTCCTAGGAAGGGCGAGACGCTGGTGCCAGAGCCGTTCGCCAGCTGAACCGCGCCGTTTCGATTGCTCCCAAGCGCGTTGCGGGCTCCTGGCGCCTGAGTTACTCTCTGGAGACGACTCTGTCGATGTAGTGCGGATCAACAATCCGCACGCGCACCCGCTCGTAATGGTGGGCGTCATGATAGGCCTGCACTCGTAGCCACTGCACCAGGTTGAGCGAGCCGATCACCGGATCGACCAGCACGGAATGGCCGAGAAGCTGTTCGTCTTGCACGCTATAAAAGCACCGATACGCGTCATGTTCGGCCTTGAGCGCCGCACGCCGGAAGCCCACGCTCACCGGCCGTTGCGGCGTGTGCTTCGGAGGCCAGATCCAGCCGATGTTCATCGGGATACCGGGCCGCTTGTAAACGTCGTCGATCTCGGCCTCAAAGGGCCGATGGCGGAACATACGAGCGAAGATTGACGCCACCGAGAAGTAGACGATCGTGAGCCGACGCGCGAAGCAGTTGATGACGCGGGTATGATCGAGATGCTCGCCGATCGACCAGACCTTCGGCCCCGGTCGATACCAGAGGACCGTGTCGGGCAGAGCGCCCAACCGGCTGAAGATCTCATCCCGTTGGTCGTCCAGCAAGTCCAAGTATCGTGCGGCCGGGCCTGGCATCGCGTAATGCCTTCTGAGAGCATGTCTTCTGCCGGCGGTCGCTACCTGCGGCACTGGTTGCCTATCGACAAACCTAGCAGTCGTTGATCGTAGCTGCAATGTCTCGATGGCCCGCTGAGCCGCCAGGCCGGTGCTCAGGTCGTCCCTCTCCGGAGCACTTTCTCGTCAAACATCTCGACTGACACACTGCGCCCGAGGACCAGAGCCTCAGAGAACGATCGAGCTGGAGCGAAGAAAGAAATTATCAAATGTACACCTCCTGAATTGATTGAGGCTCGCGAGGGTAATGACCCAGGGCGACTTATACCGGGGCCGGATGTCTCATCTCGTGAGACCGGCCTAGATGGAACCCTGCTGATGTGTAATCGCTTTGCGATGAGGTTTTGGCTGCAAACCGTTTAGTTTAACTTAATCTAGTTTACCAAAACGATTGCCTGTTGCAACTCATGGACATAAAAAGGTTTTTCTTGAATTAAATCACGCTTGACGGGATGAAGCCTTGGATAAGCGTATATTTCTGACCTACAATGGCCGTTCACGTACCGTACGCATCCATAGACGTAGCGTGACAGGGCTTGTAAGCCAACGACGTTTATGAATTAGCGATGAACGCCAACACATCCGCTTACGCCGATTCGGCGGATACGCAGGTTGATCCGCTGCGCCCGATCACTAGGCTGTGGAGGGAAGATGGTCGGATCCAAGTCTCCATCGTCCGACGAGGCACGGCTGATTGCAAGATGTTTGCAGGGAGATAACACGGCCTGGGAAGCGATGTTTCGTGCCAATCATCCTCGCCTCGTGCACATCATCAAGTCGATGATCCAAGACAAGAGCGGGACGGAGCAGGCCGAGGAGGTTGCTGC
>JBKQMU010000022.1:0-14582 GCA_052146555.1 Isosphaeraceae bacterium | reverse complement strand
TCAACATGCAAGAATGGCCGATTTTCCGAGGTTTTTTGCAATCTGGCTCCGTCTTCCGTAGTTCTCGGCCACGGTTTTTCTCAAAAAGCCCGTGTTTTTGACGGTTTCCCATGTTGAAAGGGATGGTTCGAACGACCCCATCTGGGAAATCCAGATTAAATGAGCTCTTCTTGGCGCCGCTGAGGGCATGAGAGCGACTCGCCGATTCATGACTCAGGCGGGGCGGCAGGCTCTCCGCTGCTGGTTTCCGGGAAGGGGTGCTTCACCGTGAGGACGGGGCAGTGTGCCTTCCGTGAAACCGCCTCGGCCACGGTGCCCATCAAGAGCCGGCTGAGCCCCGTTCGTCCGTGAGTTCCCATCACGATCAAGTCGCTCGAGCTTTCCTTGGCCATGCGGAGGATTTCAGTCGCTGCATCTCCCTCCTTGAGAACCCGCTCGATCTTGGTGGAAGCATCATGCGGCTGAAGCTTGTCCAGTTCCCCCCGTAATTCACGATCGACCTCTTCCGGGGTAGTGATCAGGGCATGGACCTCGCCACCCATCATCCGTGGCGGCTTTACATGGACCACGACCAGTCGCGCGCCATAGTCTCGCGCCACCGCGCAGGCCAGATCGAAGGCGCTTCTCGCGCGCGTGGAGAAGTCGGTCGGATGGAGGATCGTGTGAATCGATAGCATAAGAGGCTCCTTCGGCATATCCCATTGGGGGTGCCCCGCGGAGGTCGCACAGATAGCCGGAACGGCGCCATGACCAATACCGGTGACACGGGCAGCGTCAGCGAGCGAACCATTGCCTAATAGCAAGTCGGTGCGTGGTTAGAGGTACGCAAGTTGACCTCGCCGGATCTTGAGCGTGTGAGCGTGCAATACGCTCTCATGGAGCGAGTGCCTCGACTGCCTGAAGAACTGCTTGCTGCACGTGTTCCGGCAGGGGAAGGTAGCCGAGCGCCAGGGAGTCCTTCTGGCCGTCGGTTACACAATATTTCAAGACGTCCTTCAGGGCGGCGGCGGTGCGAGAATTCCCAAGGTGCTTGTGGACGAGCAACCAGGTGTACGTGACGATGGGATAGGAGTCTTTACCCTCGGGGTCGGGAACCCAGCCACGCAGGTTCTCCGGCAGGGGAGCCGAGCTCAAAGTCGCCTGACCGCTCTCCAGGCTTGGCTTTACATACTCTCCCGACTTGTTCTGGAGCCAAGCCATGGGGAGTTTGCTCTTCTCCGCGTGGCCGTAGCTCAGGTAACCGATCGAACCGGGTTCCTTCTGGATAAGGGCAACCACGTCATCGCTGCCCCTGGCGGCCGTTCCCGAGGGCCAGGCTACTGTCATGCCTTTGCCGGGCCCGCTCTTCCAGGCGTCGCTGATCGCGCTTAAGTGCTGGGTAAAGACAAAGGTCGTGCCACTGGCTGCCTGGCGGTGTAGCGGGCTGATCTTAAGCTTCGGCAAGCTGGCGCCCTGGTTCGACTCGGTGATTTTCGGATCGTCCCAGCTGGTGATTGTCCCAAGGAAGATCCCGGCGTAGGCATCGCGTGAAAGTTTGAGGTTTCCTGAAAAGCCTGGCAGATTGTAAGCCAGGACGACGTTGGCCGCGGTCACCGGCAGGAGTTGGACTCCGCCTCCAACCTTGTTGATTTGCTCGTCGGTCATTCCAGCATCGCTGGCGCCGAAGTCAGCCTTCCCCTCGGTGAAGAGCTCGATGCCGGGACCGCTGCCCAGCGAGAGGTAGCTAACACGGACTTCCGGGTGCGCTGCGTCGTAATCCGCAAACCACTTCTGATACAGCGGCGCGGGGAAAGTCGCGCCGGCGCCTAGAAGCGTGACACTTCCGCTCGTGGCCATCGAGCCGGAGCAGGAGGCAATTGCCAGGGAGAAGGCCACGAACACCAGACTGATGGCTCGGCAAGGCATGAGTTGTACTCCTCGTCAAAGGAAAAGCAGCACCAAGAGCCCTGTCTGCCCAGTCAAACGACGAGCCGAAAGAGTAGGAAGAATCCCGCCGCCAGCAGCATCGCCACCGGCAGCGTCAGGACCCAGGCCAGAGCGATGCTCTTGATCGTGGCCATTTGCAGGCCTGACTTGTTGGCTGCCATCGTGCCCGCGACTCCGGAGGAGAGCACGTGAGTCGTGCTGACGGGCATGCCCAGGACGTCGGCCATACCGATGGTGGTCATGGCGACCAGTTCCGCGGAAGCCCCCTGGGCATAGGTCAGGTGGGTCTTCCCGATCTTCTCGCCGATCGTCGTCACAATGCGTTTCCAGCCTACCATCGTACCACCCCCCAGCGCGATGGCGACGGCTCCCAGCACCCAGGTCGGTGCGTACTCGACGTTGCTGCGCAGCCTAGCGCGCGACTGGCCCAGGATGGCCGCTTTCTGTTCCGACAGAACAGGGAGAAGACGGCCCTGCAGGTGGGTGAGCGCGTTCTCGATCATCAGGGTCTTGGTGCGAATCTGCCACCGCAAATCCTGGCTCAGATCGCTGGGTGACGTTTTCCCCGCCAGGTCGGTGTGGAGCGACTCCGTCAGTTCCTGCGCCATCTGCAGGTTGGGATTATTGAGTCGGTCTTCCGCAGGAGTACCGACCAAGGAATCTTCCGAGAATGCGCGGGAGGGGGAGCCCGCGGGACGGGAGAACGCGGACCCAAGGGAGGGCATCGGCATGCCAGCAGCGAGAGCGACTTCGACCTGGGGGTCGCAAATGATATCCAGAATGTTGGTCGGGGCCTGTGCCACCTCATGGAATCGCTCGGGAGTCTGCGACATGTTCAGGGCATAGTGGCTCGGCACCAGGCCGATCAGGATCAGCATGATCAGGCCGATCCCCTTCTGGCCGTCATTGGAGCCATGCGCAAAGCTGACACCCGTGCAGGTCAGGATGAGGATGGCGCGGATCCACCAGGGCGGAGGTTTGTCGCCATCGGGGGGTTTGTAAAGCTCAGGATTCTTCACGATGCGCTTGAGCAAGATCAACAGCCCCGCTGCCAGAACGAAACCGATCAGGGGCGAGATCAGCAGCGACAGGCCGACCTCCCAAGCCTTATGCCAGTTGATGCCCGTGCCAAAGTGGCCCGCCAGATAGGAATTGGCCAGACCCACTCCGATGATGGCGCCGATCAGGGTGTGCGAGCTGGAAGCCGGGATGGCCAAGTACCAGGTGCCGAAGTTCCAGATGATCGCGGACAGCAGCAAAGAAATCACCATGGCCATACCGGCGCCGGTGTCGATCTTGACCAGCAAATCCACTGGGAGAAGGTGCACGATGCTGAAGGCAACCGCGATGCCGCCGAGCAAGACCCCCATGAAGTTCATGAACCCCGACCATATCACGGCGATCTGTGGTTTGAGCGACTTGGTGTAAATGACCGTCGCCACCGCATTGGCGGTGTCGTGAAAGCCGTTGATGCACTCGAACGTAAGGGCAGTCCCGAGCGCAAAAATCAGGAAGAGCAACGTCCCATAGGCAATTTCCATGGATGCCCTCTACGTGGTTGAGGAAAGAGGCAGTCTACCGAAGCGGTTACTGCCCATCGAGCATTCGACAAGATTGCTTCTGAACTGGCAAGGCAGTCGGAACTTCTCGGGACGATCTTTCATCTCTTCTTGAGAGATGAACCCTGATCGGCTTGGCTTCTTATGCATCGCCGTGGCAGACTCCGACGCTATCGTAAGCGAGTTCACTGCCTATCTGTGCTCTCAGGATACTGATACCCAAGAAATACGATTACTCGGAAGTGCTAGTGTCGTATTTCAGTCTGATGCGATCCTATCCACGACGGCCCTTGCGGGGCCAACTTTTTCCAGAATTTTCTGCGCCCGGGCTTCTTCACACAAAACACACAAAAGGCTTGGGAGCACTGTTGGTGTTTGTTATATAGGCCTGGATCGCGGCAATCAATTCTTTGACGCCTTTGTACACGCCCCGGCAAATTCTCCGATCTGCAATCTCGCAGAACCACCGCTCGAGAGGAATTAGCCACAAATCGCTCGCCGGGGCAAGGTGCAAGAAAAACCGGCAATCGCACTTTATCTGGAATTCATACGACCTTGAGCTCTTGTCGTTACAACTGGTTCACCCTAGGATCAATTCATGGGTCATTTGACGAGGTGGTACGACGTGTGTCGGCTCCAGCAAGCCAGTCGGGCAAAGATCAAAGACTAGGTCAAGGACACGCCTCATCATGAGAAAGAACCGACTATCGAACGTTAGCCTGGTTGTTGCCTGCTTGGGATTGGCGGTCCAATGCAGGGCGCAGACAGAGCCCCCCACTTCACTCTCGAAGCCTCCGGTCCAGTCCGACTCCGCGCCCGGGGGGTCGGCTTCACCTTCCCTGGTCGATCCGAATAAGCCCCAGGAGACTGCCACGGGGCGGCAACAGTCTGGCGATACATCGAACGGGCCTTCGGGGGTTCGCGAGGACACGTCAACTGGCCTCGATCAAACCTCGTCGAGCTTAGCGGACGCGGAACCTAGTGGCACGTATTTACCCGGTTACGGCGAAGGATCCTGGAACTACACGAGCCCCAACACCAATCCGACCGCAGGCCCCGTCGGTCCGGCTGGCTGGTCGTCGATCACAACGGTAGCCGGAAACCCCTTGGACGCGCCGGTCGATATCACGAGCCCGGCCACCGACCTCTCCAGAGTCCTGAGCGTCAACTACACCCCGGCCGTGCCGGAGCAGGTCGTCAACACCGGCCACCAGATCCGGGTACATTTCAAATCCAGCGCCTCGGACACCGTCACTGTCGGAGGCCGCGTGTACACACTTTCTCAGTTCCACCTTCACGAACCGGCTGAGAACACGCTTTACGGCACTGCACACAGGATGGAAGTGCATTTCGTGAACGTCTGCCCGACAGGCGCGGAGGCGGTGCTGGGCGTGTTCTTGCAGCACGGAGCCCATAACGACGCGCTCGACCCCATCTTCAGCGCCGCGTCCGAGAAACTCACCGCGGCCGGCAGCCAGACGACCATCAAAGCCCCTATCGACTTCTCGGGCTTGCTTCCCTCGAACAAGCAAGGGTGGTACTTCCGGGGGTCGCTCACCACGCCTCCGCTCTCGCGGCCGGTCAATTGGTTTGTGTTCCAGACTCCCATCACGCTCGACGCCCAGCAACTGACGCAGTACGAGAAGCTGGCCAGCGCCGCGGGCTTCCTCCCCAACGCGCGGCCGATCAAGCCCCCCCAGCCGAGCCAGCCGGAGCTTGAGCTGGTTTTTACATACGGATCAGAAAAACACAAGTCGATTGACGAGGTCACACGCCAGTTCAACGCTTCGGGCCGGACCCTGCCCAACGGTGAGCGGATCAAGGTGGTTGCGTTACCAGTGGGCTCCGGCGAGCTGATCGATGAAGTGCTCACGCAGCGACGGAAGGCTCATCTGGTCTGCCCTGCCTCCTCGGCGTTC
The DNA here is from genome assembly GCA_052146555.1 of Isosphaeraceae bacterium. Lineage (GTDB taxonomy): Bacteria > Planctomycetota > Planctomycetia > Isosphaerales > Isosphaeraceae > Aquisphaera. The sequence goes on along the minus strand of JBKQMU010000022.1, from coordinate 9,178 downwards.
CTTGTTCTCGGCAACGCCCAGTCCCGCGAACTGGGCCAGGGCGACCTGGTCGGACCGACCACCAGTGTGGTCAGTTCTCCTGTGGTGGTGGCAATGTGGCGCGAGATGGCCGAAGCCATCGGCTGGCCCGGCAAGAGCCTGAAATGGCGCGACATCTTCCAGTACGCGCGCGACGCGTCCCAGTGGCGCAAAGTGAGCAAGCCGGAATGGGGCAGCTTCAAATTCGGCCATACTCACCCCGATCTCTCGAACAGCGGTTTGGTTTCGCTGTTCGCGGAAACGTATGCAGCGCTGGACAAGTTCGACGGCGTCACAGCGCCAGACATCAGCAACCAGGTCGAGAAGGTGAGCAGCTATCTGCGTGGGGTGGAAAACTCGATTGTGCACTATGGCACATCAACAGGTTTTTTTGCTGATCGCATGTTTTCAGCGGGACCGAGCTATTTATCAGCGGCGATCATGTACGAAAACCTTGTCATCCAGGCTAACCAGGAGGCCCGTCAGCGGAACCCGGCCGTGGAGTTGCCCCAGATCGTGGCGATCTATCCGGAGGAGGGGACCTTCCTCAGCGACCACCCAATCGGCATGGTCCAGCGGCCTTGGGTCACCGAGAAGCATCGCCAGGCCGGACAACTCTACATCGATGTCTTGCTCGAGCGCCCGCAGCAAGAGCTTGCTGTCCGACTCGGCTTCCGTCCGTCCAGTAATCAGCAGGAGATCGACGTTAAACCCATGCTCAGGCCGGAATTCGGGGTCTCGCCGACGCAGCCGCGAAAGGTTCTTCGTCCACCGCCCGCCCCAGCCATCCGCATGATCCAGGATCTTTGGAAGTTGAACAAGCGAAATGCCGACATCGTTCTGGTCGTGGACACGTCGGCGAGCATGGAAGGCGAGAAAATCCATGAGGCGGAAGCAGCCGCCAAGGCATTCATCGACCTTCTCGGGCCGGGTGATTCGCTTTCGGCCCTCATCTTCGGCGCCAAAGTCGAATGGTTGTCGCGCGACCTCCGCACGGATCGTCAAGGGAAGGAGGAGGCGAAGCGATCGATCGACAATCTCCTTGCAGACGGGGACACCCCTCTCTACCAGGCGATCGACGAAGCCTACGACTTTCTCCTGCCCAGAGACCCGAGCCGGACCCGGGCCGCGATCGTCCTGAGCGACGGCAAGGACACCAGGCGGGGCCCGACACTCGAGAAACTTGTCGAGAGATTTGATCGGGCGAACCGATCAGTCAGTTCGATCTTGATCTTCACGATCGGGTACGGCAGTGATGCCGACCCGCAGTCTCTGAACGAGATCGCCAAGCGGACGAACGGAAAATACTACCGGGGGTCGACAAGCTTCCCAGGGATCGAGAGAAGAGAAAACATCGAAAGCATTCGCAAAGTCTTCATCGAACTGGCCACATTCTTTTGAGCCGTCACACGGATTTTCTCGCCAAGCGACGACAGCAACCGGCGACGTGACGTCGGTTCGAGGAAAACCACTGTCAATAGGAAATCGCCGTCCGCTTCCCCACGGAAACGGATCGTCCGCAATCGCAATAATCCCCACGCGAACCCTGATCCGAGGCAGCTCATGAGGAGACCCTGGTTCTGTTGGCGCACCACTGCTTAACTCTGAGTTCCAAGATATCCAGAGGGAGCGCCCCGTCTCTGAGCAGAACTTCATGGAATTCGCGGAGATCGAGTACCGCGCTCGATTCAGCTCGGATGTCGTCGCGAAGCCGCTTGATGGTCAGTTCGCCAATCTTGTAGGCGAGCGCCTGTCCCGGCCATGCGATGTAACGGTCGACCTCGTTCTCGACGTCCTGGAGTGTCTTGGCGGTATTGGCGCGAAAGTATTCGACGGCCCTTTCTCTCGTCCACCCCATCGCGTGGATGCCAGTGTCAACCACCAAGCGTACCGCACGCCAGATGTCGTAGCTTAGCCATCCGAAGAAGGAGTACAGGTCGAGGTAACATCCGAGATCCCTCCCGAGGGACTCCGCGTAGAGGGCCCAACCTTCGACGAAACCGGTGTACTCACCCTCGGGGGCATAGCGTCGAAAGGCAGGTAGGTCCTCGATCTCCATGGCAAGTGCGATCTGGAGGTGGTGTCCCGGAACGGCCTCATGGAGCGAGAGCGCCTCGATCTCGTACTTCGGCCGGACTTCCGGGCGGTACAGGTTGACAAAATACGTCCCAGGGCGCTTACCGTCGGCCGACAGGGGGCGGTAGTAAGCGGTGGTCGTGTCCGGGGCGATGTTGCTCGGAACGGGCCGGATGTCGTACCAAACCCGGGGCAGGCGATGGAAGAGTCGGGGCAACTGAGCGTCGATCCGCTCGCAGGTCTCCCGGTAGGCCGCAAGCAGTTGCTTTTCGTCGGCGAAGTAGAAGCGGGGGTTGGTCCGCAGGTCCGTGAGGAAGTCGTCAAATGTCCCGCCGAAGCCGATCGTCTCGATGACCCGCCCCATCTCATCACGGATACGAGCCACCTCTCGCAACCCCAGGTCGTGGATCTCCTCCGGAGTGAGGTCAAGCGTGGTGAACTTGCGCACAAAAAACTGGTACAGTTCCTTGCCGAACGGAAGCCTCCAGATGCCAATTTCCTCCGGGCAGGCGGGCAGGTACTCCTCCTCGAAAAACTCCAAGAATCGGCGGTAGGCCGGGACTACGCCCGCCGCGATCCGATCCCTGGCTTGCTTCGCGAGGTCTCGCCTCACCGACTCGGGAATGCCTGAGGGAGTTTGCAGGAACTGCTTGAAGAAGAGGCTCTGCTCGGAGTCCTCGACAATCTGCCGGCGAATCTGGTCGGGGACCCGCCGCATCACCACCCTCGGGTGGAGCATCCCGGCCGTGATCCCTTCACGCATCAGCCCGATCGTCTGGTCCATGTAGTCCGGGAAGAGGCGAAGGCGAGCCAGCCAATCCTCGTAATCACTTACCGATTCAAATATAATGGCGTCGGCAACTGCGTTGGCATCCTGAATTCCCTCGCGGGCTGTTAGCGGCAGGAGCCACCATCGGAAGCGGTGCTCCTCGACGGCCGATTCGTACTTCCTGCGGAACAACGTCAAGTTCAGCCTGTCCTGGGGTGAAAGGACGGCTGAATCGATTGCCTGGAGAATCTCGAGCACCCGCAGATCATCGTGGTGACGCCGCCGGAACCCGTCAAAGCTGAGGTCCGGCCACCGGGCGTTATGCCGCTTAACCCCCAGCTCAGAGGCAAAGAGCGGAAACTCTTGGAGAGTCCGCTCCCACTGGGCATCGAACAAGCGATGGAGCCTCTCACAATCCTGGCCCTGGTGTTCCGAACCTTGGTCAATCATGTCATCATCCATCAGAGTGCACCATGCGATCTGGACGATGAGGGCCCCAGCACCCCTTGAAAAAACTCGGCGATCCGCTCCGCGACATAGGCCCGGCTGGCCTCGTGGCGTAATGAGTGCCTCTCTTCTGGCAAGGGAAGAAACGAGAACGGTCTCCCTGCATCGATCAGTGCCGTGGCAAGACGCGCCGAGTGACGGAAGAGCACATTCTCATCAAGCATCCCGTGAATGACGAGGAGTGAGCCGCGTATCTGTCCGACCCCTGCGAGGACAGAGGAACGGCGATAGCAATCCGGGTCATTCGCAGGTATTCCCATGTATCGCTCCGTATAGCACGTATCATAGTCGCACCAGTCGGTCACGGGGGAAAAGGCGACGCCTGCTTGAAAAACGTCGGGGGCTTCGATGAGCGCACGGAGCGTCAGATAGCCGCCGTAGCTTCGTCCCATGATCCCTACACGGCGAGTGTCAACATGGGGCCGCGTCGCGGCGATGTAAGCGACGCCGTCGACCTGGTCGACGACCTCGATGCTCCCCATCCGCAAGTGCAGGGGCGATTCGAACGCATGCCCGCGGTTCGCCGAACCTCGGCTGTCCATCTTCCAGACCGTGAACCCTAGGTCGGTGAGGTACTGCGCAGTCAGGTCGGCGGTCAAGGACCACGAATCGGTGACGGTCTGGACGTGCGGGCCGCCGTAGACCATCACAACCAACGGCGCCTTTCCATTCACTTCAAGTTTTTTCGACCTCGAGGCGTAGCAGGCTCCGAAAAGTCTGATCTCATCACGGTTCCGAAACTGTTCCAACGACGGCGGACCGAGAGTGAACTCCCTGAGGCGCGGGTCTTCCGAGGCGTCGTCAAGCACCGCGAGAATCTTGCCGTCCCGGTCGCGCAGAGTTGTTCGGGGGGGCACCTCCGTTTGGGAGTGATTGTCGACGAAGTGATTACCCGTGCCAGCGACCCAGACGCTGTGCGTCCCCGGCTCTCGCGTGATTTGCATGACTGGACCGCCATCAAGGCTAACGCGGTTGAGATGGGCTTCGAGGGGGCTCTCGCGCCTTCCTGTAAACCAGACCTCCCGCCGCTGGGGGTCGAGGGCGGCAACGCGATCCACGGGCCAGTCGCCCGCGGTCAACGTGCGGACCAGACCCCCGTCCCTATCATGCAGCTCCAAATGGCGAAACCCCGTGCGTTCGGACGACCAGACAAATTCGCCGGTCGCCTCGAGTACGTTCAGGTCGTCGTGCAGGTTGATCCAGGTGTCTGATGTCTCGAGGAGCAGAAGCTTCCGCTCTCCACTCTCGACATCGAGCCTAAAGAGTCGAAGGGACTTTTGATCGCGCGCGAGGATCTGCACGAGAAGCGCGCGAGGGGATTCCCAGGTGACTCTGGCGAGATAAGAGTCGTGATCGGACTCCCAGGGCACCAGCCAGCAGGTGTCGCCGCCGGAGACGGAAACGACTCCGAGCCGGACTTTGGCGTTTGGAGCCCCAGCGAAAGGGTAACGATGGGTTTCGCTCGATTGGCGCTCACTGCCTTGGTGCGCAATCGCGTAGAGTGGAACGTGGCGCTCGTCGGTCTCTTGGTAGGCGATCCTCTCGCCGTCGGGGGACCACCAGTATCCGGAGGTACGACCCATCTCCTCTTGAGCGATGTATTCGGCAAGGCCGTGGGACAAGCCTTCCACGACTCCGCGACTCAGTTGGGTCTCGCTTCCTGACACTAAGTCGAGCACGTGCAGCTCATCGTTCCGGACAAAGGCGACCTTCGAGCCGTCTCTTGAGAGTTTCGCATCGAGCTCGGCACTTGGCGTATCGCTGATTTGTTTGAGAGGCTCGTGACCACGCTGAAGATAGAGCTTACCCAGAAGCGTGGTCACTGCGACGTCGGCCTCCTTGGCGCGGGCGATCTGAGTGATGCCCGTTTCGAGGAGTCTTTGCCGCTCGCGGCGAAGTTTGTCGACCTCGGACAGATTCGCCTCGGTGTTGCCGAGGTCGGGCGGGCGGGCGACGACCCTCGGTTTTCCTCCGGATAGCTCAAGTCGCCAAAGGACCTGACTTAAATCGGCTGCCTCGGACTTGAGATAAGTCAGGGCTTGTCCATCTGGCGTGAACGCGAACTCCTTGGGCACAGCCAAACCCGGGTGTGGTAACCTGGCCACTGCTGTCGCGTCCACCCTACGTCGCTCCTTCTTGAATCCGGCGGTCCGCCTAGCCCTGGAGGAGGCCGATCCTCTTCTGCTTAGGGACGAGACCATCGTTAGGCCTGAAGTAGCAGCGGATCAGGGTTAATCGGGACGGCCCCGGAAGGCTTCGATCTGCTCGTCCCCGGCGAAAAGGCTCGTATCGACGGCGCCTCGTCTCGCTGCCCAGGCGGTGAGCGCGCCGGGGGCTTCTTTGAGACGCTGGAGAGAGGGGCCGGGCATAGCCGTGCGGCGAATGGCGTCGGCGACCCAGGTTGGGCAGTTCGCTGGCCGGAATCAGTTCCATTCCAGGCACGGCTTCCCGGACGATCTCGATCGGTGATTTCCCGGTGTGAATTCCGGCGTGTCTCCTGTAGGGGCTCGCGATACGTTTCTCGCCTAGGGCGGTGTCCCCGACGAATACCCGCCGCGACTTACCAGCCTAGCCCCAGGCAGGTGCATTGTCGCAGGATTTTCAACTCCATAGCAAGGCTGGTGACATCCGCTTACGAATGCGGAATGTCGCTTCTTCGAACCTGTTCCCTGCAAAGTCGGAAGACGACAACGCTTCCTCAATTCGGATTCCCTTCGTCATCGGTGTTCCAGCTCTGCGACTGGAACGCGATGAATGCGGCCAGCCAGCGGTCGCTGGCTGGAAAGTACGCGAACATTGCTCCATCTTGGAAGGTGCCATTGTCCCGGAAAAATTCCCCGTGCGGGTTTCCCTGATTCATGTGGATGTCGTGAATACCTTCAGGGAATTCCGAGCCGAACGCGAAGAACTGTGCCGATGGGTCGTGGATCCCTCGGACCACCATGTCGTCAATCTCGTTATGCAGATCGCTCGCGGTCAGTCTCATCGCGTCGCGAGCGCGGAGCGGGACCATGTCGTCCCTGTTGACTATGCCTTGGCGGACAAAGTCGAGCGCCAGTGGGTTCGCGGGCGGGAGCAGAGTCCGGCCCTCGGGTAATGCCAGAAGTTCGCTCGCGTGCGGAGTCGCGAATGCATGGTTCAAGAAGTAAAGAATCTCTGAACCATCCGTCGAAAGGATATTCACCGCGATGTCGAACTGCTCGCCTCCCGCTTCAAGATTGATGTGCAAATGCGGCGGGCGGTGGTGTGGGCCCCGCACTTGCCTTGCGGTGGGATGCCCCTTCAGCACTCCATAATCGGGAACGGGCATGATGAGCTCCTCCAGCTTGAGTGATTGAGCCAATACGTATCCGCATGCGGTTTTCAACGCCTGAACAATGGCAGCATCAGATCTAGAGCCTTGGCGAGCCCAGGGCTGTCCGCCGGGAGCTGCTGCGGCTTCGGGCCATTCGGGTGCACAGATCGTCAAGCGTGCGGTGCGATAATCCAAAGGCTATCGAACCAGGCTAAACGGGATTCTAGCGTGCTGGCAAGCCAGGCGCTCCAATTTTCGATGAGGCCAGGCTGAACGACAAAAAAAAGGCCTTTTGTCCCAAGTGGGACAAAGGCCTTCGAGACCCGCCAGCATCGCGTGTCGCAAGCGATGCAACTACTTGTGTCATCCCCACATCATTCGCAGATCGCAAGACCGCACTCTGCGTCTCCCAATGAATTAGGGTGTGGTGTTCTACTCCCGTTCAAGGCTCCGGTTTGGCTGAGAAACAAGCTTTGGGAGACGGTATAGTGAGAGGCTCACCAGTCGATCCCGCTATGGCAAAGACAGCTGCGATCGTTTCTCGTAGACAGCGACCAGGGCTGACGGAGGCTCTCCAACCCGAATAGCTGGCCCTTGACCTTCGTCCCAAGTCCATCTCACCGGAGCTCAGTGAGCGCTACGGGAGTGGGTCCGATTCATCGGTCCCACGGGGTGGGACGTTGAGCTGACATGCAGCGGAGCGGCCGAGGGTCTTGCGGCGGGGAGGATGCGACCGTTCTTGACCTTCACCCGTCCCACCCAGGGCTCATACGGGACGACTTTCGTGCCCAGGGTCGGTACCAGGCTATAGGAGTACGCGGCGATCGGATAAGTTCCAACACCCCTCGGCACTTCACCTGCGGCGAGGAACGACGCGAGCCTCGGGTGCAAAGCCCGGAACTGAGCAGGGTTGGCGTCGTAGAGTTTGGTGTCCCGCGCGAACGACTGGCCGACATGGAACGCCAGGTTCGCCAGATTGCAGCCGGGCCTCTGCCATTGGGCGAAGTTATTCGAGGTGCTCGACACCCCGGGTGTGAGCGTAACATTCGAGAGGGTCCGTACACCCGGGGTCCCACCCGTCGTGCCGGGGTTCGACGGGCCAGTAATGAAGACCCTGGGCGCGGATTCCTTGATCTTGTACGTGCCCGGGAAGAGGCCGTCGAAGCTGTAATTGCCGCTCCTGTCGGTTGTCGTCGAAATGCTCACGCTCTGGCCGAGGTCGTTAGTGCCGGTGAGGGCAACCGGCACGTTGGCAACGCCGAAATCGTAGGCCCCGTACGTGCCGTTGTGATCGTAGTCGTAATAGACGATGCCTGAGATCGAAGACGTGTTCAGCTCTGCGAAGTTATAGCTGACGCCGTTTTGGCCTTCCGGCAGCGAGATCGTTCCGATGGCACTGGTCGAGACCACTCCACCAAAAGATCCGGCCTCGTTCTTACCGGCTGAATATCCTGCTGGCTGCGTCTCTGTGAGTGTGTACGTACCCGCCAGCAAGTCGGTGAAGCTATAGGTGCCGTCGGCAGCGGTCGTCGTGGTGAGCCTGACAGGCTGGCCGTTGACGTCCGTTCCGGTCAACAATACGGTCACTCCGCCGATTCCAACTTCACTGGACTGCCTAGTTCCATCGTTGTTGCTGTCGACGTAGACCGATCCCGACAGGGTCGACGGTGTTTGGCCGAAGTTCTGGTTGCTCGATCCGGTCGATGTGAGCGTGACATCCAGTGTCTTAGGAGTGCTCGAACCGTAGCCGTTTGGCTGCTCTTCCACGAGCATGTAGTTGCCCGCTGGCAGACCGACGAAGGAATAGCTGCCGTCGGGAGCACTCGTCGTTGTGCCGATTACAACGCTATTCGAGTTGAGCAAGTTGATAGTCACGCCGCCAAGGCCCTGGTCGGTGGGGCTGAGCTTGCCGCTGGCGTCGGGGTCAAGGAAGACCGTGCCAGCGATTGTCAAACCCGTCTCACCGAAGTTATTGTTCACTCCCGTGGTGCCAGAAGTGAGCACGACATTGGAAAACACGTCCTGCGTCGCGCTCGAGCCTCCCTGCGAGCCGATCGTATCTTTGCCCTCGGGATAACCCGCCGGCTGCGCCTCGGTGATGGCATAGGTGCCGGGACGAAGGTTGCTGAAGCTGTATGATCCATCCGTCTGCGTTGTGGTCGTGAGACTCACCGCGTTGTTGAGGTCATCGGTGCCCGTCAGGCTGACTGTTACACTTGGAATTCCCAATTCACCGGTTTGCTTGATCCCGTCGTTGTTGAGATCGACGTAGACGAAGCCAGAGAGGCTGGACGGGACCAGCTCGCCGAAGTTGTTGTTCGTACCGACCGTCCCCGAGGCGACGACAACGTTCGAGAACACGTCCTGCGTCGCGCTCGAGCCCCCTGGCGTGCCGATCGTGTCCTTGCCCTCGAGATAACCCGCTGGCTGCGTCTCGGTGATCGTATATGTGCCGGGACGAAGATTGGTGAAGCCGTAGGAGCCGTCCGCAAGTGTGGTGGTGGTGAGGTCGA
>JBKQMU010000021.1:0-14259 GCA_052146555.1 Isosphaeraceae bacterium | reverse complement strand
CCTTAAATCCAGGAGTGAGGTCCCAAGTAGCCTCTCATCACGCTTGCTTCAGGATTAATTGCGACACCAGCTTTGATCGCCCATGCACAGGCGCCTACCTCGGACGATGTCTGACGTTCAGGTCCATGACTCGCTCACGAGTGAGTTGGTCGGCAGGCCGTCGGCGAAGCTGGCGTCCTACGCGATCGGAGATGACCCACTCGTTCAGGTCTGGATCATACATCACAAAGACGTCCTTCCCTTGATGCATCTTCCCTACGTAGTGACCCTTGTCGTACAGCGACACCAGCCCCGACTGGTCCACGCGCCGGCCCACCACGTAGGTCGAGAGATGCTCGGCGACACGCGACCACTGCCAAAGCACCAGCTCTTGAGCCGGATCGTAGGATCGGCCGGAATGCGCCAGCCCGGGATAGAATTCCATCCGGCTCTTCCTCTCGCGGTAGGGGTAGGTGTCGCGATACAGCCGGTCCATTCGTTCGAGGCGTGCTTGAAGCTCCTGCGGAGTTGCGCACGTCCAAGGCTCGCACCAGCGATTGGACGTCCCCTGGGACCGCTCGACCACGCCGTTCTGCTCCGGAGTCCTCGGGCGGTTCCAGTGCATCCCCACTCCCAGCCCGATCACCCACAGCGCCAGCGCAGTGGGGAAGTCGCCCCACGAGCCCCATGGGGCGCCGTTGTCGACCCGGAAGCGGGTTGGCAATCCCCACCGGGTCAGCGCCAATCGGAGTTGCTCCCGCACGGCCACAGCGGGGATCTGAGTGAAGGCCCCCAGGGGGGAAAACTACGGTCCAGAGGATCGCGCCACTGCACTCGTCCGAGATCCGCAACCAACATACCTCATTTTTTCTACGGATCTGTATATGTTCTTTGGCGTCCATTTGCCAGGTCTCGTGAGGCAGGACTGAGCGGGCCATGTCGACAGCGGGACGGCGACCGGACGGGGCGGTCGCCAAGCCGTGTTTCACGAACCACCGCTGCAGCGCGCGTACGGAAGGGACAACCCCCGCGGGCATCCCCTGGAGCAAAACAACGCGGATCAGACCGGCGCCCCAGGTCGGGTGCTCACGGCGTAGCCTAAAGGCGGCTTGGACCGCGGCGGGGGGCTCGACCGGGGCGTTCGTGGGACGATGGTACGACGGCTCAAGGCCATCCTTGCCACGATGGCGGAATCGCGCCAGGAGGCGGCGGACGGTCGAGCCCGCAAGACCGAGCGAGGCGGCGATCTCATGGGTCTGACGACCCTGTTGCCAGAGACGAAATGCGGCCTGGCGGACTGGAACAGGTATGGGGCTTGGCATAGGTACGGATCGCAGAGTGTTCACTATCTGAACGACCAGCCCCTACTGTACCATTGTCCGGAGGCGATCAAAGCTGGTGTCGCAATTAATCGATCAAACCTGGTGTCGCGTGACACGCTGCGAGGTCCCAGGACGGCAAGCCCCGGGCCATTATGCCCCAGCCACCCGACCGACGAAACCGTGAAGTAACCTCCGCGGAGCCGCTTAGACACACTACTATTGTTTTTCCTTATACTTCCGCGGCGAAATTTTGCCCAGAGTGGGACATTTTGGGACATTGCCAGGTTCTTGGACGAGCCCAAGCGACAGATTTATCGGTTCGGCGCGCAGACCGAACCTGGACCGGTTGTTCCGGTCGCGCCGAGCCAGCGCACTGCCGCTACTCTTATCTTACGACATGGCAACCGATTTGATCGAATTCGCCGGCATCGACCTCGCGGCGTGAAGGTCACACTGATTTCCGAGCGTTTCTAGCTCACGAATGGAAGTAGCGACGGTGTCGATCCTGCCGATGGAAACGACGTCGGAGGGCCGTTTCTTGGTCATGTACGAATTATCCTGAGATTCTGCGGTGGCTTGGACGAATGAATTTTCCGCTTCGATGTCACGCGCGAAATAGTCTCCTTACGGTTCCCATGAACACACTGGTCGGCATGAAGCGCCGAAGCAGCAAAATAGACGCCGAGTTGACCGGATACCGCAAGCGATGGCTTCCATCCGTCGCTGCTCGGTAGATTGTTCGGGCCACGATTTCCGGACCCGGTGCGTTTGCGCTGGCTTTCCGTATGGCCGGCATTACTTTGGCAACAAACTCATCGTAGGCAGTTAAGCCCGGCTTGCTCATGACATCTTGCGAGCGGTCGTAGAAGTCTGTCCGTATCGGTCCCGGCTCGATGATCTTGACCCGAATCTTGTGCGGCTCCAGTTCGTACACCAGCGCCTCAGAGAAGCCCTCGACTGCCCACTTGGTCGAATGGTAAAGGCTGTAAAGCGGGATTGTGACGCGCCCGCCTACCGAAGCAACGTTCACGATCAGACCTGCTCGCCGCTCTCGGAAGTGAGGCAGGAGCGATCTGGTCACGTTCATAAGTCCGATGACATTCGTGGCGATCTGACGTTCGACCTGCTCAGGCGTGGACGCCTCGAAGGGGCCAATCGCTCCATAGCCCGCATTGTTCACCAGGACATTCACATCCCCATAGTGAGCCAGAGCGCGGTCCACCGCAGCCTGTATACTCCCGCTGTCCGTGACATCGAGCCGCAACGCCAGGACGCGGTCGCCTCTGAGCCAGTCGTTTGCCTTCTCAGGGCTGCGCATGGTCGCCGCGACATTCCAGCCTCGCTCCAAGAAGTACAGGGCGGTCGAGCGCCCAATGCCGCTTGACGCCCCGGTGATAAAGACAGTCTGTGTCATAGCTTCCTCGAAAAGGAATCGATTGACTAGACGGTAAGTATGACGATCCGAACGGTCCCGTTCATCGTCGATCAGTTCGGCGAGAGTCCGGTGCCAAGGTTTGAAGTCCTCAGCGGGAAGCGGGATTCGCCGTCGCATCCTCTCAATCTTCGCCACTGGATGGTAGTCATCGGCGTCACAGAACATCCAGGTCTCTCGATAGTCATTCCGCTCATGATCATGGTGCCGGCGCGGAATCATGAAACACGCCGGCGCGTGGTAAGTTTCGACGTCAAGGGCGCCGGAGGGACATCACCGCACAGGGCTTGATGGTCACCGGGAAGCCGGTCATCATTGAATCTTCCTGTAAGAAGCCGCACCAATTTGTATCCTGTGCTTTGCCCCGGAGGGCGCGTTGGATCTGACCCATTTTGTCTTAAACATCTTCGCCTCTCTGCTGATGGGTGTGGCGATCGGCCTGGAGCGGCAGTACCGGCAGCACCCGGCGGGACTGAGGACCAATGCCCTGGTTTGCGTCGGGGCCGCCTTGTTTGTCTCGTTGTCCCGACTGGTTTCTCCCGAGAGCAGCCCGACTCGGATCGCCGCACAGGTTGTCAGTGGCATCGGTTTCCTGGGCGGTGGGGTCATCCTGCGTGAAGGCATGACCGTCAGGGGCATGAACACGGCGGCCACGGTCTGGTGCAGCGCAGCGGTGGGAAGCTTGTCGGGGGCAGGGTTCCCTCTGCACGGACTCATCGGGACGATCACGATTCTTGCTCTGCACCTGAGTCTTCGTCCGATCTCGCATTGGATCGACTCTCGATTGAGAACCGCGGTCCACGTCGAGACCGTCTATGAATTTCGAGTGGTCTGTAATGTTAGCCACGAAGGGATCATCCGAACCATTCTCCTCCGCCACATCGGTTCGAACCCGAAGATGACGATCCAGCGAATATCGACCGAGGATGCCGAACGGTCGGACCAGGCGGCTGTGATTGCCCACATCTTCTCGATGGAACGGAACGATCGAGCGATGGAAGACCTCATGTCCCGCATCAATATCGAGCCGAGCGTGACATCCGTTCGGTGGGAGAAATCGCAAGACCGGGAGACATGACTCGTCTCGTCTGAGGGGTCGCCGCGAAATCTCCCGGTGGGCCTTGTGGATTGCTCCAGCTCTTGGCGGGCATGGTCACGCGTGGTTCGGTCATAGCAGCTCCACTATGAACTCTCTACCGTACCGTCAAAAAAAGATTTTGGGCGGTTCTCGTTTCTTCGGTGACAAATTGACCAGGTCGCTGGGCTCTTGGTTGGTACGGATCCGTTGGCTCGTCACGTCGAGGAAAAACCGCCGCGTCATTGATCGGGAAGCTTTGCTCGTCGGCTACGCCCCGTCAGCCGTCCCATCGGCTTGACCAGATGGTTGATCTCGGCACATCGCTCGCCGGGGCACGAACAGTCCGGACGTGAACCAGTCGAATTGAGGGGCGATGGTATCATGGGCGGGATATCGCGGCTGCGATGGCAATTCCAAAAGGGGGGAATACCGTGGCGAGACAAGAGCAAGACTTCAACAAGGAGACCAACCGGCAGTCCACCACTCTGTTCATCAAGGATTCCGAAGGCGTCACGATCGACTTGACGGAGGTCCAGTGCGCCCAGGTATTGCAATCCCTGCTGACTCTCTCTGATCTTCAGGGACGCCTGAAATCTCTCAATCGAGGGAGCGGGCGAGGACTGGACCTCTTGATGCGTCTTCTCAGGATGCCCGACGGCGAGATGCAAGACATCGAGGTCAACACATTGCTGCAAGGGCAGTCGATTCACATCGAGAACTGCACGAACGTCAAAATTAGCGTCAAGCAGCTCGAAGTGGAGAAGGTTGTCGAGATCGCCCTGGCGATGGTGCGGCTTCTGGATGGTCAGGTTGGCAGGAAGCCCTTGACCGGAGATAATTCCAGCACGTTGGCTTGAGGACAGATCGCGCTGACTCTGTCGCCACGGTGGAAACGTGGGATGATCCGGAGCGTCCTGCAGCAGCGTTATTCTCGAGCCTCTACAGGTTCGATTGTGTATTCACAATGGTTTCTACTTTTGGTCTACTAGTGCGGCAGCGTGAAGGTTTCATGAGCAGGGAGACGACAACATGGCGACAGTCACCGTGAGTAAGACCACCTTCGTGAAGGAGTTCCTCCACGACCATCCCGAAGGGAATACCAAGGCCGTGAACGAAGCGTGGAAAGCTGCCGGGATGGAAGGAGCGATCAGCCACCCCATCATTAGCGAGGTACGAAAGCAACTGGGGCTGACCGGAAATCGCCCTGGGAAACCCATCAAACCAGCCAAGAAGGCAACCGCGAAGACCAACGAGCAGGCAGCCCCCACCTCTGCCCCGGGCAAGACCAGCTTCGTCAAGCAATACATCGCCGAGCATCCCGAAGGCACCAGCAAGTCCGTCATTGCGGCATGGAAAGCTGCCGGCTTCGACGGGACCATCAGCCCCACGCTCTTCAACAAGACAAGGGTGAAGCTGACCGGAGTGCGGCGCGGAAAAACCAGGACAGCTCCCCAGGCAAAGGCAGCCGCCAGCAAACCCAAGGAAGCGACCGGAACTCTGGGCAAGACGAGCTTCGTCAAAGAGTTTCTCAACGATAACCCACGGGGTAACGTCAGAGCCGTGAACGAAGCGTGGACGAAAGCCGGGATGAGCGGGACGATCAGCACGGCCCTTGTCGGCAAAATGAGATCAGACTTGGGGCTGACTGGAAATGGGCGTGGGAAATCCAAGACAGCCCCCAAGGCAACCACGACCGGAAAGAAACGAGGGAGACCTCGAAAGGACGCGAGTGTCCCCGTCACCGTACTGCCTGTCGCACAACCACGAGGCAGCAAAAGTGACCGTACCCATGCTCTCCTAGGAGTGGAAGCCGAGATTGATCGGCTGCTCTTTCAAGTCATGGGGATCGGTGAACTGCCCGAGATCGAGGCCGCGCTGAGGCAAGTCCGCAGACTGGTCTACAGTGCGTTGTCGTCCTGAGCCCACCTCAGCATGAACTACGACGCGATGAACGCCGGGGCTTCTCCCGGCGTGTTTTTGTCCTCGGCCTATTGGTCTTGGCGGTACACCAGCCGATGGCTCAGGAAGTCGATTCGGCGGAAGTGCCTTGGCATCGCCCCTACCGCCCCTGAGTCCATGCCGACGTGCTTTTGGTCAAAGCTCAAGCATCTTTAAATTCACATGTATTTTAATGTGATATGTTTATGCTCAATTATGATGCGATCGACGCTGGGTTTCTCCCATCGTTTTTTTCCTGGAGCATGGAACACCGAAAACCTGTCCCTCCCAAGTATCCTACTCTCCTGAACGCCGATTTCCGCGGCTGGCAAACTGAATCACAACCGGCTGGAAGCCGGTGGGTTCAATAGTCGGCTGAAAGCCCGACCGTGGGCTGCTTGCTTAACCGTGGTCCACCCTGAAATCGTCGTCTTCCTTGGTTACCTCCTGCGTCCGGATGTACTCCTTGATCACCTCGTCGGTTACGTTCCCGGAGCTCGCCAAGAAGAAGTCCCTCGCCCACAGGTTCCTCCCCCAGCAGGCCTTGTTTAGGTGGCTGTATTCCCGGAGCAGGATTCGTGAGCTCTTCCCCTTGACCCGTTGCATCAGGTAGCTCGCCGATACGTGCGGAGGGCAGGAGACGAACAGGTGGACACGGTCCTGGCTGACGTGACCCTTGATGATCTCGACCTCCAGCTCCGCCAGATCGTTCGCACGATCTGGCGGAGCCGGAGCCCGACGTCGCCTCGCAACAACTTCTTGCGGTGCTTCGTGATCCACACCAAGTGGAACTTGATGTAAAAAACGTGTGTGGGCCGTTCGACGGTAGTGCTCCATCCCTCGGTTTTACTGGAAGGGGTCGCATAAAGGCGAGGGATTTTAGATCCCACAATGAGACATCAAGTCCCTGCGCGAGCAGCCCCGGCCCGACCGCCATGCCGGACTCTTGGCCCTGGGCGACCCGATCTACGATCGCCCCGACAAATCGAGCGAACCCGAACCGCTGCCCGACCATGGCCTGCTGGTCAACATGGTCGTAGCCGGCTCCAACGCCGCAGTTCACGGCGTGAAGCCGGGAGATGTCTTGCTCACTTACAACAGCCAGGTGCTGAACACGAAAGAAGACCTCAAGCTCGTAGCCGAGGGAGACAAGCCCATAGCGGTCGAAGTCTGGCGCGAGGGCCGGACGTCCCGGCGCGACCTGGCCGCCGGCAAGCTTGGCGTGGTGCTCGACCACCGGCCGGCGCCCGAGGCGATCGCCGAGCAGCGCAAGCTGAAGCAGGTGCTCGTCACGGCGCGGTCGGGCGATGAAAACTTCGCCCCCTTGCCGGGCACGCGGTACGAGGTCGAGGCGCTCGCCCAACTCTTCAAGTCCAACAATCGTCCCACCCGGTCCCTGCTCGGGGCCGAGGCGAGCGAGCCCGAGCTTGACCGCCTGGCCACCGCAGGCGAGTTGGGCAAGTTCAGCACTATTCACCTGGCGACGCACGGGGTGATCGACGAGGCCATTCCGACCCGCTCGGCGGTGATCCTGACCCAGACCGGCTTGCCTGATCCGCTGGAGCAGGCGCTCTCCCACAAGCCTGTCTTCGATAGGCCGGCTCTCGGTCCGCGAGATCCAGCGCAGTTGGGACCTGAAGGTCGAGCTGGTGACGCTCTCGGCCTGCGAGACCGCGCTGGGCCGCGACGCCGGCGGCGAGGGCTTCGTGGGCTTCACCCAGGCGCTCTTGATGTCGGGCGCGCGGAGCGTTTGCCTTTCGCTCTGGAAAGTGGACGACACGGCCACTGCCCTCTTGATGCAGCGGTTCTACGCCAATCTGCTGAGCGCTCGGCCCGGGTTGTCGCAGCCGCTTCGCAAGGTCGAGTCGCTCGCCGAGGCCAAGACCTGGCTCCGCGGGTTGCGTCGTGAGGATGTGACGGCGCTGGTGGCGAAGCTGTCGGACGGCGTGGAGCGTGCCGCGGCGAAGCTGTCAGGCGGCGAGGCGCGTGGCGCGGGGGCAACGCGGCGGCCGCCCGCGGCACCGGTGCTGGGAGTGCCGGCCGGGGCAGCCGACGACCGACTTTATGCCCACCCGTACTACTGGGCCGCATTCGTGCTCGCCGGTGATCTCAACTGAAGGCGTATGGGCTGAAGACAGCCCGGCGCAACCGCAATGAGTCGGAGATCAGCGAACTCAGCGCCGCTGCAACACCAAGAGGGGTTCCAAGTGGAGATCCTTGATCTCTGGTTCACACTCGTTGGAACTCGGGAGGAACGTTGGATCTTGGAGAATCAGGTGCCGTCGGCCGTGATGACAGCCAGCAGCCCAGGTTGCCTCGGCGCGTGGAGAGGTCGGCCACCTCGCATCGAGGGCAGGGTTGGTGCCTGATACGTCTCGGCCTTGTCAAGAGCCTCAACCTCTCTCTGGTACAGAATCAAATCTGGCCTTGAGAGCCGCTGGTCGGGGCGCCCTGGGGGTTACCCACCCAGGGCTCCGACTGGTTCAGACGTGCGGATTTCCCGCCCTTCCGGAAAACAGGACCACTCGCATGTCATCCGGCCGGATACATGAACCCACCTGTGATTACGTAGTTGTAGCCGCCGTAGTAGATGACCGCGCCATCTGGATAGCCCGCGTATCCAGGTGGGATCTGATACGCCTGCTGCGGAGGCTGAACCACCACTGGCGGTGGGTAATACCCTTGGTAGCCGCTGCCATAGATGAAGACGCCGCCCCCATACGGGTAATGGTGATGGTGGTAGTAGTATCCACTACTGCCCCCATGCCAGCCACCTCCATGGTAGACGCCGTGATGATGCTCTGCCAACGCTGACGATGGACTGATCGCCAAGGCCGCAATGACAGGAAACGCGAACAGGAACCGACTCATCGGAGACACTCCTCGAAGGTTTGATAGTAGTTTGGGGGCAGCGTACTTAACTTCCCTCGGATTACTGAGACTCCTCCGGGAGTCCCGGGACTTCATGTTCAACAGTCCGGATATAACGGAAATCTAATTGTCAGTTAGACATGATGTCCAGGAATCCTCATGGGCACTCTCACGCGCGAGTCTTGGGAATCTCACCGGGACGCCACGGTGGATTGCATGAACGACCCCCTCTACGTTCCGGGAAAGAGGCTAGCCGCCCCGGTCGAGCCCGCCCACCCGTTCTCAGCCAGGCAGTTCGGCGTGCTCGACATGACTACATGCACGTTTGGACGCGAAACGCGCCAAGAATTTTCGTTTTTTTTGTAAAGTAGCAGCGGTGGAGTCAAATGGCTGATCAGCCTCGTGGACGGCCAGGTCGCCTTCCGCTGGAAGGACAGCGGCCGAGGGGGCAGGTGAGGGACCATGATGCTCGAGGCGGCCGAGTGCGTCGGCCGGTTCCTTGCGCACGCGTTGCCATCGGGCTTCGTGCACGTGCGGCACTACGGTCGACTGGCCATCTGCCAACGCCAGGAGAAGCTGGCGCGGTGCTGCGAACTGCTCGGCATGGCCGTGACGCCGCAGGATGACACGGCCCCGACCGATCCCGATATGATCCCGCCGCCAGTCCTCGAAGCTACGGTGACCCGGCCCGTCTCTGTCCCCGGTGTAGTGCGGGCCGGGTGATCGTGGCCGCGGAACTCTCACCGATGGGATTGTGGAGGCGATCGGTGGGTCTTCGCGTGCTCACTGGAAAACTCCGAATCCGGTAAACTACCGGCTTTCAGGGCCCACAGTGGCACGCTTTCAGTGTCCCGACAGGTAAACCCATCTTGGGCCTAGATCAGAAGTTTCGCCAAGCGCGCCCGGTAGGATTCGAACCTACAACCTTCGGATTCGAAGTCCGCGACTCTATCCGTTGAGCTACGGGCGCATGCTTTCAAAGTATAACGGGGCCACGGGTCAAGACAAGCAGCCGGCTGAGCCAGTTCGTAAAGTGCCCGTGAAGGCACGAGGACCCTGGCTTGACGGAGCGCACTGCGAAGTCCTATGTTAAGTGAAATTCCCAGCCCGGGCTGCGGGCCTGTTGGCCCGACCTTTCGCCTGGCCGCTCCGCGTTGCCTCTATGCCAAGCCCACTGATGAACAACCAATCCCAGCCGCTCGCAACCATTTCCTTCGTCAGCCTCGGCTGCTCCAAGAACCTCGTCGATTCCGAGCGCATGCTTGGCCTCCTGGCGCAGGATGGCTTCGCGGTGGTGACGGAGGGTCAGCCCGCGGACCTGGTGATCGTCAATACCTGCGGGTTCATCGACGCAGCTCGGCAAGAGTCGTGCGGGGTCATCAAGGAAATGCTCGAGCGGAAGCGTGCCGGCGAGGTCGGGGCCGTGATCGTCGCCGGCTGCCTGGCCGAGCGTCAAAAGGACGTGCTGCTGGAAGAGTTCCCCGAGGTCGACCAGATCGTGGGCGTCTTCGGACGTGAGGAAATCGCCCGCATCTCGCGGCGAATGCTCGAGGGGCTCTGCGAGCAACGATCGGTCTTCCGCCCCGCGCCGGTGCAGGCGCAGGACGATCGCGCGCGGCTGCGAATCACGCCCAGACACCTGGCTTACCTGAAAGTTTCCGAGGGTTGCGACCGTTTCTGCACCTTCTGCGCGATCCCTTACATGCGTGGAAAGCATGTGACTAAACCCATCGAGCAGGTTGTGGAAGAAGCCCGGGAACTTGCCGGCGACGGCGTGCGCGAGCTCATCCTCGTCGCCCAGGACATGACGTATTACGGCGTCGATCTTTACGGCCGCCCACGTTTGGCCGAGCTGCTATCCCAGCTTGACCAGATCGAAGAGCTCGACTGGATTCGGATTCTCTACAATTATCCCAGCTACTTCACCGACGAGCTTTATGACGTGCTCAGCGGCGCGAAGCGGATCATTCCCTATCTGGACATGCCGCTGCAGCACATAAACGACCGGATGTTGCGGATGATGAATCGCCGGCACACGCGGGCGCAGACCGAGGCGATCATTACGCGATTGCGCGCGACGATCCCCGGCCTGGTGCTGCGAACGACGTTTATCGTAGGCTTTCCGGGCGAGACCGAGGCCGAATTCGAAGAGCTGATCGAGTTCGCTGGTCAGACGCGGTTCGAGCGGCTAGGGGTGTTCGTCTACTCGCTGGAGCCGGATACGCCGGCGGCGAAGCTGACTGACCACCTTCCCGAAGCGCTCAAGAATGACCGTCGCGAGCACTTGATGGCACTTCAGCAGCCGATCGCCGAGTCGTTCAATAGGACGCTCGTCGGCCGTACGCTCGATGTGCTAATCGACGGCCCGGCTCCCGGCGGCAGCAGCCAGTGGCTCGGACGCACCTATGCAGACGCGCCCGATGTCGATGGAATCACGCTGGTTACGGCCTCGGGCGTGGGACCGGGAGATTTAATTTCCTGCCAGATCACAGATGCGATGGGCTACGATCTTTATGCCCGGCCCGTTGATGCCTCTGGGCTCGTTCCGGTGCGGCAGTCCGCCACGCACGAGCGGCGGCCTCGGCCTAAACCGCGCAGAAAGCCGCCTGGCGCGCTTACCATCCTGGATGGGATGCCATGAGAATCGAAGAACTCAAGAAAGCCAAGGATCAGCGGCCGTTCCGGCCATTCATGATCCGCATGGCGGACGGGCGAGAGGTCGATGTGAGGCATCCGGATGCCGTGGCCTGGTATGAGGACGCTCCGCGGGTGGCGATCTGCGCAACCAAGGATGGCTGGGAAGTGATCGAGGTCGGGTTGGTGACGTCTCTGGCAATGACCCACGGGCCCCAGCCGGCGCAGGCCCCGGAACCCAACGGGGGCGCGTCAGACACCCCATAGCTATAGCTAGGGCTCGTAATGAACCCAGGTACCGATCAGGCCCTCCTAGACGATACCGGGGCCGCTTTAGCCTCCGCGTCTCCACCCCGGTTCTGGAATGTCCCCAACACGCTGACGATAGGTCGGCTGTTCGTTGCGGCCGTGGTGTTTGCCCTGATCGCCTGTGAGCACTATGCCCTGGCGCTGGCTGCGTTTCTCATCGCCGCGCTGTCCGATGCGCTGGACGGCTACTTCGCGCGCCTTCTCGGACAAGGCACGCCGATTGGCCGCCAGCTCGATCCTTTGATCGACAAGGTCATCGTCTCAGGCTGCTACATCTACCTGGCCTCCATTCCCGGCACGGGAGTGCTTCCCTGGATGGTCACGGCCAACGTCGTCCGCGAACTCTTGATCCAGGGGTTGCGCAGCCTGCTGGAGGGTCAAGGGCAGGCCTTCGGGGCCAAGATGGCCGGCAAGCTCAAGACGACGGCGCAGTGCTGTTCGATCTCCGTGGCGCTTCTGGCGCTGTCACTTTCTTCCTCGCCCGGCTGGCTGCTCTGGGTGCGTGACATCCTCACCTGGCTTGCCGTCGCCCTGACCATCTACAGCGGAGCCAGCTATTTGATCGGAGCGATGCCCGCTCTCCGGAGCCAGGCGACCCGCGACTGACGAACTCAAGAGGGACAGACACACGATGGAGTGGCTCGAATCACTGATTTTAGGAGTTGTTCAGGGCATCACCGAGTTCCTCCCGGTCTCGAGCGATGGCCACCTCGTGGTCACCCAGAAGATCTTCGCCTGGCTCTCCGGGCATTCGCGTAGCGGCGAGGAGAACCTGTTCTTCGACGTCATGCTCCATGTGGGCACTCTGGGGGCCATCCTTTTCCACTACCGCAAGGAAATCTTCAGCGGCGCGCGCGGCTTTCTTGCCGGCGATCGCGATGTGCCGACGGGGTTTGACCGGGCGTCGATCTGGCGGGTCGGCCTGCTGGCGATCGTGGCCACACTGCCGCTGATTCCGCTGAAGCTCTTCTTCATCGACTGGATCAAGGAGACATTCAAAAGCGAACGGGCCGCGGGCATCGGGTTTCTCATTACCGCGTCCGTGCTGCTTTTTTCCACCTGGCGCCTGGCACAACACAAGGGACGCAAAGGACCCGCAGAGACCACCTGGCTGGACGCACTCGCAATCGGGCTGGCGCAGATGTTCGCCCCCTTGCCGGGAGTCAGCCGCAGCGGACTGACCGTCGCCAGCGCGCTTGTGCGTGGCTTCTCTCCGGCCTGGGCCGTCGGTTTCAGCCTTTTGATCGCGGTTCCGGCCATCTCCGGTGCGGCTCTTTCGGAACTGAAGGATGCCCTGGCCAACCCCCAGACGCTCGGACTGACGCCCGTCCGCATTGGCCAGACCGTGGCGGCCACCGTGGTCGCGGGCATCGTTGGCTACTTCGCCATCCTCTGGCTGATCCGGGTTGTTCGGGGCGGCCGGCTATGGTATTTTTCTGTATACTTGATCATTCTGGGAACATTGGTTCTGGCCGTCTCCGCGCTGACCGGAGGATCGCCCCATGGACGCCCCGCGCAGGCTCTGGACCGGACCACCGGGCGCCGCGATCCGGGACCAGCTGCTCGACCTCCTGGCGACGGCACCCGGCGGCCTCTGGATCGTTCCGACCCCACTGGCCCGGGACCAGGTCGCCGTGGCCCTGACGTTGCGGAAGGCGGATCTGCGGCTTCCCGCGCAGGTCTTTTGCTGGAATGATCTCTGCCGGCTGGTGCGGGGAAGCGCCAAGGACGGTCCGGCCTGGCTTTCGCAGTCCGCGACGGGCGTCGTCCTTGACGAGGCGATCCGCCGCGTGCGGGACAAGGACCACCCGGCGCTTCTGGACCACGCTTTTGAGCAAGCGGGATACCGCCGGCAACTGGCGACGCGAATCGCGGACTGGACGACTGCCGAGCTGCCGGTCCGTCGTCGTGGTCGACGTGCGGGCAGCGAGATCGAGGCGGTCGAGTGGTCCGTCTTCGAGTCCTACCGTGCGATTCTCAGCGAGCTGAGCGCCGAGGACGACGCAGGATTTGCCGTCTGGGCTTCGCGGCGATTGGCACGCAGCCCCCGGTTCTGGGCGGAATCTCCGCATGCAGGACCGATCGTTTTCCTGGACGTGGGAGAGCCCACGCCCGCTCGCTGGCGAATCATTGACCGCGCCAATGCGACCTCGCGTGAGCTTCACGTCAGCTTGATGTACGAGGCCGAGCCTGCGATGGCTGAGGTGTACCTCGCCACCGAGGCCGTCTGCGCGCGACTGCTGGAGGCTGGATTCGAGGAGACGGCGGTCGCCCCGGCGGATGGGCGGCCAGCAGGCTTGTGCCAGGCCGAAAGTGAGCTTTTTCGGAACGAGCGTTCCGACTGTCCCGAACTTTCAAGCACCGGGGGCCTGTCCATTCGCGGAGCGCCGCTTGGCGACGGCGTGGCCCGTCTCTTGGCATGCGAGGTTCGCGCTCTGCGCGATCGCGGCGTTCCGCCGGAGGAAATCCTAGTCTTGTTCCGACGCTGGAGCGATGAGGCCGACGAGACGGTCGAGACCCTCCGCGCCTGGGGCTTGCCGGCCGTCGCTCTCGTGCCTGGCCCACTTTCGCGCGAGCCCGCGGTCTCGGCCCTTCGTCTGGCGATCACCATTCCGCTGGAAGAGTGGGAGACCGAGCTCATCGTGCGGCTTTTGCGCCACGGCCAGATCCATCCGGCTTGGCCCCGGGCCGATCGG
>JBKQMU010000020.1:0-9957 GCA_052146555.1 Isosphaeraceae bacterium | reverse complement strand
GTTCCAGACGGTTCTCGACGGCGCCGTCCACGAGCAAGAGGATTTCGTCGGGCATCCGCACTGGTACCCAGGAACTCAGGAGAGCAAAGTGAGCCACCAAGAAGTACAGCGTGCAAGATACTTCACGGAAATCTTGATTGCAATTCGTGTTGCAGGTTTTCCTTCAGGGGACGTCCGCTTGCGATCGCGGCATCAGGAAAAACCAGAATGGCCGCCATTCACGATCGCCAGGCCTACAGTTTTTGTAGTACGTCCGAACATGATCCAAGGAGGTTCTCGATGCGAGTATGCCATAAGACGCTGAGGCGACCCGGTTAATCACTTCCCGTCAGCAACCTTGATCCCGCGGCAATTGCACAGGGAGTCAGGCAGATCGCGCACGATCTCCATCAGATACTGAGGAAAACGACCCCGAGCCCCGGTGAGCTGATCGAGCTGGAACGGCGCATTGACGAACTTCGCGTCCACACTCATGGAACCGGGTTGATCGCCATTGACCGCTGGCTCGCCAACTCCCGAAGCGCGATCAGGGCACGCGCCGTTGCGGAGCAGACATCGATTGAGGACAAATACACCAGCACCCGTCGCTGCCCTGCCTTCACGACGTCTTGCTGAATGACGAACCGGCCGTCCTACCCCATGCGCGGAATGCGCGCCCGGGGGAGTGACGGTCGAGCAGAAAAGATCGCGGTTGGCTCTCAGACGTAGGTCACGGTCCCATAAATATCGTTGTTGCTGGTGGAGGCGTAGTTGGCCGAGACCTTCGTTTTCTTGAGGGAGACGCTGGCGTCGCTGGTGACATAAATACCGCCCCCGGAGCCGTCGCCGCCGTCAAAGCCTGCGCCGCCGATAGCTTGGTTGAGGTCCAGCGAGCTGTTGGAGATCGTGGCAGTCGTGTCCGGATCGGCGAAGAGTCCGCCGCCCAGGCCGTTGCCGCCCAAGGCCACGTTGGGGATCAGCGTACTTCGGTCAAGGGTGAGGGAGGAAGTGTCAGGAAGGAGACCGTGGGACTCGAGGACCAAGTCGCCGAAGCCGACACCCTTCGCAATGGCGCCGTCCGCGCCGACGCCCCCCGTGGCTCCCGAACCACCGGCGCCGCCAAGCGCCTGGTTATCGAGAAAGAGGCCGCGCGTAATCATCGCAGTCGAGGAGATGCCGCCGCCAACGCCGCTGGCGCCCGGGGAACCCGGACCGCCGCTGCCGCCGATGGCCTGGTTGCCTGTAAAGTTGCCGTTGGTGACCGTGAGCGAATGAGGAAAAAAGGGACATCACTGAATAGCGCTTCCTTAACCCCTAACGAATGAGGGAAAAAGGAATGAGGAAAAAAGGGACATCACTGAATAGCGCTTCCTTAACCCCTAAGCCGCTTGCATCAAGCGTTTACGTGCATGTCTCCGAGGCTCCCTCCCCTCTCAAACAGTCGACATCAGTGATGTTCCTTTTTCCCTCCCGCTGGGCAAGCAGCTCTCGTGGACGATCCAGGACCCCGCCCCGACCACGTGACTATTCGGTGGTGTGAGGCGGGGCGAAGGTTACAGGGTCGTATTCGTAGGGTGCGCCGAGTCCGCGCAGACGCACCATCCGTGTTGGCCGCGTGCCGGCAATGCCGTCGCGGGGGACGGTGCGTCATCACACTCGACGCACCCTAACCGGCTATTACTTGCAGGACCGCCGGTCAAGAATTACGTATAGTGTCCCAAGAACTAAACATGCCATCCGCCGCCCCACATCGTTTCCCGTTATGTGACGGCCCGTTCCGGAACCTGCAGGGTAAGCCAGTCCCGATAGAATGTCTCGATGTCCGGCTCGAAGTCGTGGATGACCGGGTACCAGGGGGTCGGCGCCTCGACCTCGTGAAGCGTGCCGCATTCGGGGCAGAAGTACTCGCGATACACCTGCCACGAACTGCTCGGCGCCATCAGGCGCGGATAGATCTCCTCCAGCTTCTCCTGCGTGTCCCGCACGTTGACCAGCGCGTGCAGCTTCCAGTTTTCCCTCTGGTCGCAGAAATCGTGGCCGCACTCGCAGCGGATCGTCCACTGCTTCGTCGCCGCGACCTGAACGCAATACAGCTTCGGCCCATAGGGCAGGATGATCCTGTCCTTCCACGGCACTCGCTCCTGCAGAATGTCGATGTAGGTCGTGAACCGTTCTGCATCCTTCGGCTCCGAGAGCATCTGGTTGAGTGTGTCACGATCGATTGTGCCGTCGATCAACTCGGCAACCTTGGTGCGCGTGTAGGTTGGCATGACGTTTTCCTCAGGGTTCTTTCCGGTGAAGCTACAGGTCGCCGGTGACGGGCGTAGCCCGTCACCGGCATCGCTTCATTTCATTCCTCGACGAACTGCACCACACGGATATCCGGCAGTTCGGACAGATCCTGGTGGTAGCTCGAACCGTAGGTCGGGATGCCCAGATCCTCCTCGTGCAGCGACCAGTCGGTGGGCAGGTCCCAGAAGACGCGGAACTGCTCCTCGAAGCGCGGGCCGAGCTTGAAGGAGGCCGCGAACATCTGCTGCACCTGCGTGGCAGCGTCCTTGCGGAGGATCTTCTCCCGCTCGGTCTTCATCCATTCCCGGGTCGGCTTCGCCGTGGCGATGCGCGACTTGCGGATCTCGGCGCGTTTCGCGTTGGTTGCCGCTTCATCAACACTCCAGGAGCCGTCCGCGCCTTGCGTGGCGACCACGCCATAAATGGATTCCGCGAAGCGTGGCAGCAGGTAGCCGCCGTACAGGTCGTCGGCGACGCGGCGAGGCTCGCGATCCAGCGGATCGCCAAAACCCGGGCCGCCACGGAGATAGTTCAGGTAGAGGTCATAGTCGGCGAACATCTCCTCCGTGGTGATCGCCTGCTTGTCCCGCTTTATCACCGCCCCCGGTATCAGCGCATCATAGGTCGGATGCTCCGGGTCCCTATCACCGCCGAGCGGAATCGGCTTGCCTTCTTCGATCAACGCCTTGAGGTTGGTTTTGTGGGCGGCGAAGCGGTAGCCGGCCGCCGATGGGTAGCCGCCCATCAGCCCCCAGTCGGAGGTGATGTGCCCGTTGCCCATGAAGAACATGGTCCAGTCCTTGGCGTTCCAGACCATGCGCAGGCTCTCGAAGCCGCAGCCGCCGCGATACTTGCCGTAGCCGCCCGAATTGGCCTTGATGTGCCGGCCGAGATAGATCAGCGGTTCGGCGAGTTCCCAGATCTCCATATCGCCCATGTCGCCCTCCGGATTCCAGATCGCGGCGGCATGGTCGAGCCCGTCCTTCATGGCGCAGGCGCCGGTCCCCTCGGCGGCGGACTCGAAGCTGTTGACGGCATGGATTTCGTCGTACTGGTTGAAGCCGCCACCCTGGAGCCAGTTGGAAGTGTTGGCGTTGCCTGCGTTCACTTCCTCCAGATAGCCGCGGCCGACATACGACCGGCTAAGGCCGCGCCATAGCGCCGTCCAAGCTGACACCAGGAAATGCCAGGAATAGGCAAACGCGACGCGACGGTCGTCCGGGTTCATCCACGTGCCCTTGGGCAGCCGGAATTCCGTGCCGTAGGCCGCGCCATCATTGATCAGTTCGGTCGGGATCAACGTCTGCGTCATCATGACCCAGATGCCGGAGGTGAAGCTGACCTGGTGCGCGTTGTACGTGTGCCAGCCCCAGCGGCTGGCGCCCTCGAAGTCGAGCCGCCATGTGCCGTCCTTGCGGATCACGATCTCCGACGGCGCGTGCATGATCGTGTCCACCTTAGCGAAGTCGGACGGAACGCGGACATCCTCGTGATTGTAGGGCACGTCCACGAAGCCGACCTGCCGGTACTTGCCGGGAATGGTCATTGCCCGGATCCGCGCCTGCAGCCCCTGGCGGCCGTGCTCGACCACTTCGTAGGCAAACTTCCAGTAGTGGTCGATGCCCTCCTCGGCAATCACATCCTCGACCAGCTCGCGGATCATGTGGCAGCCGGCGATGCGGGTGCGCTCGTCCAGCATCCAGTAGCGGGTCGTCCGAACCATGCGCTGGCTTTCGTGCAGCCAGTCACGCCACAGCGTGTCCTTGCTGCCCACCTTGCGGCAGGTGATCGAGTAGCCGTCGCCGAAGCGCTGCACCTGGCCGGTGGTCATCGAACCCGGTCCCACCGCGCCCGTATCGATCACATGCGTGACGGCGCCAACCCAGCCGATCAGGCTGCCTTCCCAGAAGATCGGGACGATCGTATGGACGTCGCAGGGATGCACGTTGCCGATGAGACAGTCGTTGTTGCAGAAGATGTCACCGGGGGCGATCCCGGGGTTCTCCTCCCACCCGTTCTCGATCATGTACTTGATCGCGGCGCCCATGGTGCCGACGTGGATGATGATGCCGGTCGAGGTGAGGACGCAGTCGCCGGCGGCGTTGTAGAGCGAGAAGCAGAGTTCGCCTTCCTGCTCGACGATCGGCGAAGCAGCGATCTTCTTCGCGGTCTCGCGGGCGTTGACGATGCCAGCGCGCAACTGCGAGAACAGCTTGTTGTAGAGGATCGGGTGGTTTTGGCGCAGGACGAGCCGCCTGAGCCCGGCATAGTGGCCGGTGACCTTGGTCGCCGCCATCAGCCGGTCGCGATGCTGCTTCAGCGTCTCGCCGCCGCGAACGATGCCTTTTGGGGAAGGGGGCAACTTCACCTGGTCTTCGATTTTCGACGGTTTCGCTTGGATTTCGACGGTCATGGGTTCGTTTCCCTTTGGTGTGCCGGCATCAGAACTGGCGGAGATGGAACAGCCGATGGCCATCAAGGGAGGTCTCGAAGCCATCCGGCACGACGAATGTGGTTGCGTCGGATTCGATGATCGCCGGGCCGGTGATGGTGTTGCCGGGCCGCAGGCGCTCCATCTTGTAGATCGCGGCGTCCAGCCACTCCTTCTTGCGGTAGAATCTGCGGTGCCCGGTGAAGGCGTCGGCCGGCGGAACTTCGCCTTCCTCGGCCTCCTTGGGGATCTTCGGCTTGGGGATCGGCACCGCGCCCCGCAGGATCGCGCCGGTCATCGAGTAGCCGAGTTCGGGCGAGCGGGCAGCCGCGGCATAGACGCGCCCATAGGTGTCGTTGAAGGCAACGACCAGTTTGTCCCAGTCGTCCGCGTCGCTTGCCGACGGCAGCGGCGATTCGACCTCCAGGTCATTGAGCTGGCCGCGGTACTGCATCCGATAGCCGGGCTGCAGCCGCACCTGCTGCGGGCTGTAGCCGTTGATCCGGAACTCCTCCAAGACGTTCTTCGTCAGCTCCTCCCATGCCGCCTGCACCACCTTCGCCGCCTCGGTCCGCTGCGCCTTGTCGGCATCCGGGGCGAGGTTGATGTCGAGACTCTTGTCGTAGCGGTACTCGAAATCTGCAGCCGCGCAGCCAAAGGCCGAGAAGCCCGCGGCCCACGCCGGGACGATCACGTCCTCGAAGCCCAGCCCTTCGGTGTATCCGTAGGCATGCACCGGGCCGGCGCCGCCGTAGGAGAAGCAGACGAAATTCTGCGGGTGGTAGCCCTTGCCCGAGATCATCGACCGCAGATAGTGGCGCAGCTCGCTGTCCATCAGCTCAATCACGCCGGCGGCAGCGTCTTCGACGGAAAGGCGCAACGGCTCGGCGATCTGCGTCTTGATGGCGTCGATCGCGCGCTGCCGGACGAGCTTCAACTTGCCGCCGAGGAAGTTGTCCGGGTTCAGATAGCCGAGCACGATATGACAGTCCGACACAGTGACCGTCTCGATGCCGCCCTCCTTCCAGCACACGCCGACGCGATAGCCAGCCGAATCCGGACCCAGCTTCATGGTCTTGGTATAGGGGTCTATCCGGACGAAGCTGCCTGTGCCAGCACCGACGGAGTCCATCGCGACCAGAGGCAAGGACAGCACCAGCCTGGCCATGTCTGGGTCGTTCCTGATGGTCAGCTCGCCCTGCGTGATCAGCGCCACGTCGAACGAGGTGCCGCCGATATCCGAGCAGGCGATGTTCTTGTAGCCCAGCGTTGCTCCCAGGTACTTCGCGCCGATCACGCCCCCGATCGGACCAGAAACGATCGTGCGAGCCAGTTCCTTGGCCTTCCAGGAGATCGTGCCGCCATGCGTCGCCATCACCCGGAAGTCGAACTTTGTGCCGCGCTCCTTGAAGGCGTCCGAGATTTTCTTCAGTGTCTGCCGGGACGGCTCGGAGGCGTAGCCTTCGAGGATTGTCGTGTTGGTGCGGTGCGTTTCCTTGCGAACTGGATAGTAGTCGGCCGAGGCGAACACCGAGATCGGCTTGCCGGACTGCTTGACAGCCTCGAGCACGATATCGCGCACCCGACGCTCGTTCGTCGAATTCTTGTACGAGTGCAGCAGGCTGATAACGATGCCTTCGGCGCCAGCCGCTATCAGTTCTTCTGCCGCGGCGCGAGCGGAGTCTTCGCGCAGCGGGATCACGACCCTCCCCAGCATGTCGGTCCGCTCGACGACGCCGCGGGTGAGGTACCGCGGCACCAGTGGCGGATCGTAGTAGTGGATGTTCAGATGAATGCGGTCCGGGTAGGCATAGCCCAGATGGCTCTGCACCGCGCGGCCCATCCGGTGGAAGTCTTCCACGCCGGCATTGACGATTAGGCCGCATTTCAGACCCTTGCGCTGCACCACGCGATTCAGCATTGCGGTGCCGGAGTATACCCCCGTCTGCAGTTGCGGCAGCGCATCTTCGGGAGCGAGATTCCAGTCGGCGAGACCATCTTCGCTGGATTTGAGCAAGCCTATAGACTCGTTCTCTGGCGTGCTCTGCGCTTTGCCGACGACGAACTCGCCCTCGGCATCGACAAAGAATGTGTCGGTCAAGGTGCCGCCGGCATCGATTCCGAGCACCTGAACATTTCGCGAAAGGGCGTCCACGCGCATTCCCTCCTGTGGTCCGGGATTTCCCAGATGTCCTCTGACTGAGTCGGCCTATCACCCTCATGCGATTGATCTGAACGGGTGGTGTCCCAGAGTCATTGAAGTGGCCTGTTTTCCAGGGTTTTCTCGAGGCGCAGCCGATCTCCTCGTGTTGCCCAAACCTGCTGAAACGCTTGGGTCTAACTGCGCCGAATTTTCGGCGCCTCAGCGCTTTTCAATGAGCGTAGGACACGACCTCTGAACAGCTCTAGTGAATTGATCTAAATGGCAAGTAAAGCACTCCGCCCAATCCTTGTCAACAATAAAAAATAAAATTCGGGTGGTGTCCTGAATGGCACTCGGGTTTTCCATTAAGAGTCTGTTCCATTAAGAGTCTGTTCCATAAGCCTGGATATCGTCTGAAGCGCCCCCTTGAAGCTCAGGCTGCGCGGTTGTTGGCCGTGCGCCTCCGCCTGTAATGCGCCCCTCGGATCGGCGAAGGGGATCTCGACCTGCCGCACCACGCCGCAGGCCAGACATTGCACGCGCGGGATGGGCAGGACCAGGGTCGTCACCCGGCTGCCGATGGGCAGGGCTCGGAAACGGCGCTCGACCCGACCTCGTGGCCGGACCTCGCGTGCGCCACAGGCCGAGCAGCGGCAAGTCTTGAGGTCTTGATTGATGGTGAAGATCCACTTGGCCGCCCTGGTATTCGGTGCGAACGTACTCGTAGCCGCGGATGCCGAAGGTGTGATACAACAGGCTGGTGCACATGCTGATCTTCCATTTTGGAGCCCTTTGACGCAACTCCAAATGGAACCAGCATGGCCGCCTCTTTCAACCCCGGCGCGCTTCCGCCGGATGAACCATATCTTCCAGCCCTTAGGGCCATGAATGGCACATGAATGGCAGGGGAAACCGAAACCAATGAGCAAGGCAACCCGAACCGTGGAGGCGATCCCATGAACATCAGAGAGCACTTCTCTCTCGAGGACCTGATTCGCAGGGGCATGCCGCAGCACGAGGCCATCGACTTCCTGCGAAACCTGGACGCAACGCCGGGGTTCGCCGACGAACCGAGCCAATGGTCCTACCTCAGCCGCCAGGTCCTCCGGCCGCACCATCCGGCCTCGGTCCACGAGGACCTCTACCAGGAGACGTACCGCACCTGGGACCTGCAAAAGGGACCGCCCCCGGCCTGGATCCCGCCCGACGACATCCGGTCACGGTGCAACCTCGGCCGCCTCTTGGACCGGCTGGGTTTCGCGACCGAGTCCGAGTTCCGGGCCTGGTCGGTCCGGGACCGGGCCGGCTTCTGGGCAGCCATGGTCCACGCCTTGGCGATCCAGTTCGACCGACCCTACGAGGCCGTGGTCGACCTGACCGACGGGCCGGAACGCCCCCGCTGGTTCCCGGGGGCGATGCTCAACATCACCGCCAGTTGCTTCCGGGCCGACCCCGAAGCGATCGCCTTGCGACAGCACACGGAGCGCGGGGAGGTTCGCGAGCTGACCTATGGGGCCTTGGAGCGGCTGTGCAACCGGGTGGCCAACAGTTTGGCCTCGGCCGGCGTGGCCCCCGGCGATCCCGTCGGGCTGCTGCTGCCGATGACCGTCGAGGCCATCGCCGTCCTGCTGGGCATCATCCGCGCCGGCTGCGTGGCGGTCGCCGTGGCGGAGAGCTTCGCACCCCCGGAGATCGAGCTGCGGCTCCGAATCGGCGGCGCGCGGCTGGTGATCACCCAGGACACGATCCCCCGGCTCGGGGGCCGCCTGCCACTTTACCCCAAGCTGGCCCTGGCCACCGGGGTCCGGGCCGTCGTCATCCCGTCGGAAGGCGAACTGGGGACCCCGCTCCGCCCAGGGGACCGGCTCTGGAGCGACTTCCTCTCCCCGCGCGACGAGTTCACGCCGGTCCCCCGCGAGCCGGCGGTGCCCGTGGCCCTCCTCTTCTCCTCCGGGACCACGGGCGACCCCAAGACGATCCTCTGGTCGGTCCCGATCAAGGCCGCCGCCGACGGCTTCCTCTACCAGGACATCCAGCCCGGCGACGTGGTCGCCTGGCCCACCAGCCTGGGCTGGATGATGGGCCCGTGGCTGGTCTTCGCCACGCTCCTCAACCGCGGGACGATCGCCCTCTACGACGGGCATCCCGGCACCGAGGACTTCTGCCGGTTCGTGGCGGAGGCGGGAGTCACCATCCTGGGCCTGGTCCCGAGTCTGGTCACGGCCTGGAAGGCACATGACTGGCCGGCGAACCAGGACTGGAGCCGGATCAAGCTCTTCAGCTCCACCGGCGAGTGCTCCCGCCCCGGCGATATGCTCTACCTGATGTCGCGCGCCGGGTACCGGCCGGTGATCGAGTATTGCGGCGGGACCGAGATCGGCGGGGCTTACCTCACCAGTTCCCTGTTGCTCCCGAACGCGCCGGGCTGCTTCAACACAGTCGCCTACGGGCTCGAGCTGGCGATCCGCGACGATCGGGGGCGGCCGGCGGACTGCGGCGAAGGGTTCCTGATCGGCCCGTCGGTGGGCCTGTCCACGGAACTGCTCAAGGGCGACCACCACGCGGTCTATTACGCCGGGGTCCCCGAGGAGGCGCCGGCGCTGCGGAGGCACGGCGACCAGATCGAGCGGCTCGCGGGGGGCTTCTACCGCGTGATGGGCCGGGTGGACGACACGATGAACCTGGGGGGCATCAAGGTCTCGGCCGTCGAGATCGAGCGCGTCCTGGACCGGCACCCGCTCGTCCGGGAATCGGCCGCGGTGGCGGTCCAGGACGCCGGGGGAGGGCCGGAATATCTCGTGGCCTACCTCGTCCCGGCCGGTCCGGCCCCGGACGCCCGGACCCTGCAGCGGGAGTTGCAGTCGCTGCTCAGGGAGCAGCTGAATCCCCTGTTCAAGCTCGGCGAGGTCGTCCTGATCGACGCGCTGCCGCGGACCGCGTCCAATAAACTCATGCGCCGCCTGCTCCGCTCCGCGCCACGGTGATGGCCCAGCCCCGTGCGAACAAAGGGGACGTTTTTAATTGTTGCGGCAAGATGCCCGGTTTGCGGAGTGAGGGGAAAAGGGACATCACTGAATAGCGCTTCCTTAACCCCTAAGCCGCTTGCATCAAG
>JBKQMU010000019.1:0-44280 GCA_052146555.1 Isosphaeraceae bacterium | reverse complement strand
AGGGGATCGCCATTTTCGAGTGAGCGCGTCTCCGAATTCCATCGTCTCGTTTCGTGGCTTGTCTTACAGGGCGCGAGCCACTGTCAGGACTATGTCAATCTTCGTATCACGCTTGTTTCAGGACTAGGCTATGATGGCTCAAGCTCCCTCGGCGTCAAATACCCAACGCCGAGTGAATCAGCTCCCGGAGGTCGCTTCGGGCACACGGCCCTTCGCCTTTTGCCCTCCCATCGCTTCGCGACCCCGGCTGGCGACCGGGGCGAACCGCGTCAGCCGAAGCTCCCGTAGCCGACGGGAGCCTGATAGCCGCTTTGCGTTTGCCTCGCCTTCTCCATCGCCTGAGAACCTTCCGCAGCCGACAGCAGGACAGTGGTCGTCAGGTTGTCGTTGGCACCAGCTCCGGCGAGGATGAGTCTACAGGCAATGCAACTCTCAGTGTCGGGAAATTCAACGATAGCAAGGCCATCGTACGTGCCGAGGGTGAAGAAGAAGTGCTCGACCTTGCCGCCGAATGCCTCGACGGCTTTGCGCAGTTCCACGGGGCGATCCTGATGCTTGGCGAGCATGGCTTGAACTGCGGTATCCTTATACGTCCACTGAAACATAAAGTGGGCCATGATACCGTTCCTCCCTCTGGCGATCTCGGAGCCTTGTCGGAGACATGATTCTGGCGTCCGCCAAAGAAACAGCGTAGCACGATCGCGGCAAGGCCTGAAGATCGTCGTGAAAAATTTCGGTTGCACAAAAACGCCCGCCAGCCGTGCTTTGCCGTCACAGTCGCTTGCGGCCGGGCCCCTGGCGCGAGTCCGCGGCGGGGCAGGGGTGCGCGAGCCGCCGGGAGCTCGGGGCCAGTGGCCCCAGGAATTGCTCCCCTGAGGCTCCCACAGGGTCAAAACGGATATTCGTATCAGACCCCACCCGACCAGAATAGAGCTGCGCCCTCTGACGGCCCGACTGCTCCGAACGAACGGAGTATTGTCTCTCTGAAGTCGCGTGGCTGTCCCCTGAACTCCGCCGGGCTCGGAACACGCTCACTGCCTTCTCTTTGTTGCCGGCGGCGAGCCCTGGTCCGTGCCGGTCGCGGCGAGCGCCACCTCGGCGGCATGTGTCACATCGATCGACCGGCTGATGACGAGCTCATTCGCCTCCAACCTGCACTGTCTCCTCCGCAATTCATCCTCGCGCTCCAGGAGCCGTAACCGCACCTCCTCAGCCGTAGTCGGCGAGATGGTTTCGGCTCGATCAGCGCCCAGCAACTTGAGCACCGCACAGGCAGCCTTGAGCTTTGTCCCCGGAGTGAACGAGTTCTGAACCGCCTCGCGCAAGACCACGATGGACCGTTTGCCAAGCGTCTCGAGCGCGCAACGGAGCTGAGCCGCTATCTCAGCCCGGGTGTTCTGAAGCTCGGCTATAAAATCCGGGTCGCCGTGCACCCATCGCGAGACCGTCTTGCGGGCCACACCGGCCTTCTCAGCGGCTTCGGTGATGTTCGAGCCGCTCGCCAGGGCCGCGACCGCAAGCGCTTGAGCCGGCGAAATTCTCGCTGGAAGTGAGACATTTTGAGACATCGTCGGGTCCTTGTCTTGGCCCAAGTGAGGGGACCATCGGTTCGGCGCGCAGATCGAAACCCTCAACCGGTTGTCACGGTCGCGCGGAGCCAGCGCAGCGCCGATAGTCTGAGTTTACGACAAGTCGATCGGTTCCATCGGCTCCGCCAGCGTCGACATCGCGGCCAAGGGGTCAGATCCTAAGGGCATGGAACTCCGGAACGAAATAGCTAAGAATGTTGTCTGACCCCGCAGACCCCGTGAAAGCAGGCAGGGAGACGGCAGGGCGGCGAGGCAAGGCGGTAAGCACCTGTTCGACACGCCGCTTGATGAGAACAAGTTGAGGGAGCATGCCGCCACGCTCAAACAGCGATGCGGCACCGGAGGGACAGTCTAAGACGGGCGCATCGAGATTCAAGGCGACCAACCGGACCGGTCGCCGTCGAATTGGAAAAGCTGGGCTACAAGGTCAAGCAGGTCGGAGGTTGAACGCAGAACGTCGATGCGGCCACACTACCACGATGCGCACTTCAGTCATTTCGAGCAAGATTGTCTGCACCCGCGCACAGTAGATGGAGGGAAAGAAGATGAACCTTGCCGCCGAATTCATGTCAGCCATCATCAACGCTTTCGAGGCCAACAGACGTTTGGCGGAACGAGCCGTCGAGCAAGTGCCGGACGACAAACTCCATGCCGCCCTCGATGCGAGCACGAACTCTATTGCCGTCATTATGAAGCATGTCGCCGGGAATCTAATCTCTCGGTGGGCGGATTTCCTGACGACCGACGGCGAGAAGCCGTGGCGCAATCGAGACGATGAGTTTGTCGACTCCTTCGGCAGCCGGGCCGAAGTGCTGGAGCTCTGGGAGCGAGGCTGGACCTCTTTGATGACGACGCTTAAGAGCCTGAAACCGGAAGACCTGGAAAAGACCGTTCTAATCCGTGGGGAGCCTCATTCCGTGCCGATGGCCCTCGAACGTTCCTTGGGCCACACCTGCTACCACATCGGCCAAATCGTTCAGGTCGCCAGGATTCACGCTGGGGAAAGGTGGAACACCCTGACGATTCCCAAGGGAGGTTCGGAACAATTCAACAAGGCCAATTGGGGTCAGTCGGAGAGATCGCATCCATAGCTCACGCCTCGGCAGAAGGGCGTTTGGAGAGCCACGAGTTTCGTTCTAATCCTACGCCCTCAAAGGACGAACGAAGAGCACCCATGCTGCCGATTTATCACGATCCGCACTTCACTTTTCGATTTGCCGACGACAGGGTTATCCCTCGATTCCGAGCCGAAGGCGTTTAGTCTGGGCGGTGGATAGCTGTCTTCAAAGTCGAGAATGGCAGTGTGGGCCGTCTGGGCGTGATCGCGGAAGCAACTTTGGGCAATCGCGGCTGGGTGGATTTGGCGAAGCCGATCATGGTGCCGGGCGGCGAAGCATTTGTCACTGTGCTGGAATAGGACCGTGAATCCATGCGCTTTGCCAAATGCGTCTTCCTGCTGGCTGGGAGCACGGGCGTCCTGATGCTTGTACCGGCGTACTTTCTGGAGGAGCAGTTGGGTAGAGTCAATCCACCGCCAGTCAATCACCAGGAGTTTTATTACGGGTTCTTTGGAGTCACCCTGTCTTGGCAGTTCATGTTTCTGGTGATCGGCTCCGACCCGATTCGGTTACGAAGAGCGATGATCCCGGCGATGGTGGAGAAAGCGAGCTTTGCGATCGCCATCACGATCCTGTTCGCCCTGAAACGAGTCACCTTCAGCGGGGTTGGCTTCGCCTTGATGGACGCAACGTGGTTGGTGCTGTTCCTCATTGCCTACCTGCGAACCCCCAAAAGGACAACTTGATAATCGAGCCGTATCCAAGTCGCAGGATTAGCGATATCGCGGTCCATAGGTTACAAGATTATGTTTAAAAAAATTATTGTCATATGCAGCAACATTTCTTAAAACGGCAGACACCAGCCAAAGCGCCGCGTCGCCGTCCTGGGGCATCGCTTCGCTCCGACCCAGCTGCCCACCACACCCTCGACGACGGCGAAAGTTGGACGAAAAACCTCTTGCGGACCTGCATAGCGGAAGCGAATCGGCCTCTGACCAGCGACATCGTGCAGGTTGAATTGCAACCTTGCAAATCGCCCGATCGAGCTGTCCCCATGTGCCCGCCGCGTGCCCGCTTCTCTTCTTCCAAACGCTCTAGCAATAGCCACTTGCGCTTTCCGAAGTGAGGGCGGCACGGCCCTTGCTTAAGCCACATACGGACATTTAAACACGACACTCAGCTCTGGCTCGCAGGCCGCTTTTCTCACAGGAGGGCGGTTTTTCCCAACCCAGTTGCGGAGTGTCACCTCCTGAACCTGGGCAAGATATCTTGGACCGAACTGTATGGGGTTAGAGAATCATGCCGTCCCAGAAGACGGGCTTGTACGTTAACCACTTTAGGTCGGAGTGGTTCAAACATAACGAGGCGACATCCGCGTGGCGTATTGGTGCCGGGCATCGGAGCAACGGGGCCATACACGATCGCGCCACAACCGACGAGCCGCTCGACGCACTGTTGAAGCTGGCGCGGCGGGCCTTATGCTGGCGCGAATTTGCCGTGGCCGAGTCCCAGCTCCCAAAAGCGCTGGACCTGGCGCCTGGCTCGGCCGAGGCGCACACGCTCATGGGGCTCCTTCCGTGAGGCCCTCGGCGAGCATCACGCGGCCGATCACGCCGACAAGACGGCGCTCTGGAACGACCATGGCCACGGCCCCGCCCTGTGCTTGATGCGGGCTTATTGTGGCCGGTTCGGACTGGACTTCGACAACCCCCGCATCAACCCCGCCGCCGCCCGACCATGAGGCTCGGGTACGGCGACCACCTTCGATGAACGGCCCAGCGTCCTTCCGCTTGGTCCCTGAGTCCTGTTGCGACGCGATCGGAACAGGCTATCGGTGCAATCTCCTGACCTCGTGCTCGTGGCAAGAAGATCCATGAGTTGCGCAATGGAGAGGAAACGATGAATCATCATCAGAGCAAGCATACGCTCGACCACATCTTAACGACGATCCGGCCATCGACGAACTGGTTCCACCGCTCCCCCGCGCGGGGCGATGGCGCGGAGACCCTGGGCTCGTGGCGGCCGCAGCACTCCTCGGCCGCGCGCTTGGCTTCCAGCGGCGACCTGTTCTCCTTCACCGCGGAGGAGCGCTACGCGCACTATCGCCGGAGCCTTCGGGCGACGTTGGTTACCTTCACGGCTGTGGCGACGCTCTCCGCCCTCTTCTTCGGGATGATCGCCGCGTGCGGCGGGCTTTGATCACGACTGTGGGCATTCAAACAAAACGACGCCCACACTTTGCAATCACAACGACCGTGCGGAATTTTGGGGACAGCATGATCCACGAAGGCCTGGCCCTTGAGGGTCAGGCCGGGTATTCGCTCTTGGTCCGGGGGTCAAACCCTGTCCCCAAAGGCGCGGGGCTCCGAGTCGAAAAAAAAAAAATGGTCTGACCCCATAGGCTCACGTGGGACAGATGTCAGGGCAACCTGTCAATACCCCGTTGCGGGGCACTCGTCTTCTACGTCCCGGGGGATAGTGGGGTCGACGCCGGGAACTGGGTTTGTCGGCAGCGGTAACATAACCACCGATAACGCCAGCCTACTCGGTAAACGCGCAGCGGATACACTTGCCCGCATGCGGGGCAAGGCGCTCGGAAAACTCGATCGTCCCGTTTTTCAGATTCAGGGGGTGCAGCTTGTGCCTCCGCGGGATAAGTCGGTTCGGAAGCTGACTGCTCTATTTCGCGGAGAAGCTCCTCGACTTCGTGAAGCCGTGACCCCAGGACAGTAAGATTTTCCCTGGCTTGAGACAAGTCGCCGGCAGGGATACAAGCTTGAGTCGCATTTGAGAGGCGGTCAACATCTTGGCTTAACAAGGCGACA
The DNA here is from genome assembly GCA_052146555.1 of Isosphaeraceae bacterium. Taxonomy (GTDB): domain Bacteria; phylum Planctomycetota; class Planctomycetia; order Isosphaerales; family Isosphaeraceae; genus Aquisphaera. The sequence goes on along the minus strand of JBKQMU010000019.1, from coordinate 38,808 downwards.
GCCTTCTCCTCAAGCGATTGCCGACGAGATCCAAATGGCCCACTTTCCATGACAACCGCCGTTCTGATTTTAAGAAGAATGTGACGGGAAGCATTGTCCCATTCTGTACGTTCTCATCCGAAAAGATACCACTACAGCGAGTAGCTCGTCCAGTAGTGCCTCGTCTAGCCTAGGTTGCGCAGGCAATGGCGAATTTTACACCAAAACCAGGACCAATTCGCCGAATTCTATGCTGATTTGTAGTTAAGATATGTTCATATCTTCATAATGAATATCTGTTTATAACCTAGTTCACTGATTTCATGACCGCCCCTGGCCCACGAGGGTCGGGCCTAGCAATCGTTGTTGGTCTGGGGCATATCCGGTCCCCGAAGGAGGGGGATTCCAAGACGAACAACCTAGAAAATCGGTCCGACCCCGGAGGCTTAGTGATCCCGGAGGCTCCGGGGGCCGAGTAAGAGGTCCCGATGATCAGGAACCCAGGTGACATCCTGGATGAACGGCAGTGCAGCGACCTCGGAGTGTATGATATGCTCCAACCGCTCCCGAAGGGAACGGTTTTCCAATCGGCGACGGTGACGGTCCTCCAGTGAAAGGTGCCACCACCTTAGCGGATTAGGTTCATGAAGTACCAGGCCGACGGCAAAGCCGAGCTTGCCGTCCGAAGCGCGGATACCCCAGAACGGGTCCCAAGCGTCGGCGGGATCGATGAAATAGCGATTCTTCTCGAGCGCAGATGCAATAGCCCTCAGAATATGGTCTCCCGTACGCTGGGGAGCGCGGGATCCAATGTGGCGGAACGCGAGGATCAGCTCGCACTTTCCGCCTCGAATTCGCTCGTTGCTAAGTTCGTGGATGCGACGAAGGATCTCACGGAGATAATCGGACTCCAGGAGCGACAGAAGCTGGGAGTCGGTGCCCCAGCAACCGGCGCTTCGCAGGTTCATGCCTAGCAGCACACAGAGCCTGAAGAGACTTTGCTCGGATCGCACTTCCTCGAGATTATGGCCAACACGCTCACAGATTGTGTGGGGGCAGTCATCGCCCCAGCCATGCTCGGTAGCGTGCGATGCGAAGAGATGGTTGAGTTTACTGACCTTATCCAAAAAGTCGCGTGTAGCCTCGGAGAACATGACCGATGCACCCGCGCTTTCATCTTTCGTGCGGACTCCATGGGCATACCCTGGCCGACTGAAAGTGTCGGCATAGGATGATAAATCTGCGATCAATTGATCGCATGAGGGCCCAGCTATCTCACCCTGATTCGACATCGATGAACCTGTTCGCAAGGCACCTGTGTCATCCGGGGTCAGATAGATTTCTTGATTACTTCGCCGCCCCGAATCCTTCGTCTATGGGGTCTTATACCCTACCCATAGAAAAAACGAAAACTGGATCTGGAATCTGAAATCGTTTCTGGCCTTTGAGAGCATCTTCAGCTTCTGAGCTATCTTCGCCGGTGCTCACACAGCGCGGGCCGCGGTAAGCCGCGCAACGAAGGAGGCGTGCTCATCGGTCGCCAGACCGCGGTCGAGAACCTCGCGGAGCCGGCGGGTATTCCCCACGATCATCGCCTGGGAATCGAGCCAGAGACCAGGGAAGATTCGGGAGCGATAGAGACCGTCGGAATCGGCGGGCAGCTCGACGAGTTTTCCGTCCTGTAGCACGAACCAGAGCAGTTGGTCAGGGTCGAGCGCACGGATGATGTACTCGAGAACCCCAGCCCGCTCGTACTCGTCGAATTTCGGGCCGAGATCGGTGTATCGGGTTGCCTGAGAAACCTCGACGATCAGTTCGGGAACCCCGCGGACGCATCGTCGATCGGTCTGGGTGTGCCCGCCGTGTTCCGGCAAGACACGCAACTGAGCATCGGGCTACGGCTCCCCCTTGACATCAAGGACCGTGGACGCGTTGTCCAGAACATCGACAGCGGGCGTATGCTCCTGGTAATAGCTCAGCCAGACCAGGACCGACACCATCGCGCGAGCGTGCTCCGGACCAACGGGGCTGGGAATGTCGACAACTCCGTTGATTAGCTCGGCGCGCACGCCCGCAGGCATCTGCTCGTAACGCTCGTGGAATGTCGCCTGATCGAGCCGCTGGCCTGCCACGAGCGGCGTCACAACACAACCGCCAGCGGATCCCGGATTCGTGCTCATGGACGGCGCCCTCATCATGCATGATATGGCCTGGCGCAACGGCGGTCAACGCAGGGGGCAGACAAGCGGTCAGGAACCGATTCCAGGAAGCTGTGAAAAATCGCCCGCTGTTCGGTTCTTGACACCTTTGTGTTCCTCAAGACCGATTGGTCTCATCATCTCATCAGTTGCCTGGAAATTTCGGTTGACACGGGTTTTGTATGACGAATAGGGTGTGTGTCGGGTTTTTTGCCGGGCAGTTCCATCGAGATCCCTACCGCATTCGAGGAGCCAGCGATCTGAGTTTCGCAGCCTTCCAAAGGTTTGCTCATGACTAATGTGTGTGCACGTCTACATCCTTGGCTGCAATGGGGAGTCGGGGCCGTCGTCATCCTCTTGATGGCTGGCTCGATCGGCCTGAACCTGGTCCTGTTCCGCCTCGCCCTGGGCCGCTACAAGAGCGAGCAGCGAGTTCGGATGGATCCAACGGGTGCCGCGTTGTACGTCCGGCCCAATGCCGGCTTGCCGCCCCCGGAGGAGGGGAAGCCCCGGGTCGTACTCTTCGGCGATTCTCGGATCTTCCTCTGGTCGCCGGGTATCCGGCTGGATCGGTGCGAGATAGTCAATCGCGGGTGGAGCGGAGAGACGACGAGCCAGGGATTGCTCCGTCTCGATCGCGATGTGATAGCGCTTCGGCCCAGAATGGTATTGATCCAAGAAGGGATAAACGACCTGAAAGGGATCGGACTATTCACTCGCGAAGAAGACGCCATCGTCGACCAGTGCGCGCAGAACCTGGAGGAGATTGTGACGCGGCTCCGTGACCGGGGTGTGGAGATAGTACTGCTGCCGATCTTCCCCGTCGGACCGGTGCCCCTGACACGACTGCCGATCTGGTCAGACCGGATCTTCGATGCGGTCGCACGGGTTAACAAGCGGCTGGCCAGGCTGGCCGGCCTCCATGTCACGTTGATCGACTGCGAGCCCCTCCTCGCGGAAGGAGGCCGGATGCGGCCGCCCTTCGCCCTCGACGAGTTCCACCTGACGTCCTCGGCCTACCGCGCCCTCGACGACTTCCTCGAACCCAGGCTCTCGCCCCTCGTGTCAATTCTCAAGTCTGAGCGAGATACCCCCCGATGCTCTTCAACAGTTACGAATTTCCGATCTTCTTCACGATTGTCTTCTGCTTATACCGGCTTCTGGGCGACAGATACCGTTTGCAGAACCTGCTACTGCTTTTAGCTGCTGCCGTGTTCTACGGCTGGTGGGATCTGCGATTCCTGTACTTGATCGTGCTCTCGACAGCGCTGGATTACAGCACTGGGCTGCTGATCGGCCGCGGCTCGATGCCGTGGAAGCAGCGGCTGGCTGTCACGGTCTGGCTAGCCTTCGCGGCGGTGGCCTTCCTGGCGATCCACTGGGGCGCCGTCGATTTCAGCCTTCGGCCGTTGCGGCTGAGCGTCGACTGGTTGTCCCTCTGGACCACGGACCGTGCGATCTGGTTGGCGATCGGGTTCTCTGGGATTGTCGTCCTGCTCGCTCACCTGGCCTACCCGTTGATGTTGAGGCTCGATGACGCCTCCCGGCGTCGGGTCGCGCTGACCTTGGCCATCGTCGCGAATCTGGGATTACTCGGTTTCTTTAAATATTTCAACTTCTTTGCTGATACTTTCAGCCAGCTCTGGCAGTCCGTCTTTGGCGTCCCACCCGACCTCTTCACTGTCCGGATCATCCTCCCGGTGGGGATCTCGTTCTATACGTTCCAGTCGATGGCGTACACGATCGACCTCTACCGGAAGAAGCTCGAGCCGAGCGAGAATCTGCTCGAGTATGCTGCCTACGTTTCGTTCTTCCCGCAACTGGTGGCCGGCCCGATCGAACGGCCGGCTCACCTGCTATCGCAGTTCCAGCGTCCGCGACCCCAGATCGATAGCCAGGGCGTGAGCGATGCGCTCTGGTTGATCGTCTGGGGGTTGTTCAAGAAGATGGTCGTCGCCGACAACATGGCCGTGCTTGCCAACGACGCGTTTGGACCTTTCGACGGTCTCGCCAGCCAGGCGAGTGTGCCCTCCGACGGCATCCGGCTCCTGTTCGCGCTTTATGCTTTCGCGCTCCAGATCTACGGCGATTTTTCAGGTTACACCGACATCGCACGGGGCACCGCGAAGCTATTGGGCTTCGAGCTGATGCTAAACTTCAACCTGCCATATTTCGCGATCAGCCCGTCGGACTTCTGGCGGCGCTGGCATATCAGCCTTTCGACCTGGCTCCGCGACTACCTTTACATCTCCCTGGGGGGCAACCGCTTCGGGCCGCTGCTCACTTACCGGAATCTCTTTCTGACGATGCTCCTGGGGGGGCTATGGCACGGGGCGGCCTGGCCGTTCATTTTCTGGGGCGTGTATCACGGGACTTTACTGATCGTCTATCGGCTGGTTGGCTTGGGGGGCGAGGAGAGGCATCGTTCCTTGTGGATCAACATCCTGATGGGCCTGGTGATGTTCCACCTTACTTGCCTGGGATGGTTGCTGTTCCGTGCCCAGAACATGACGACCGTCCGGATCTTCCTGGAGTCGATTTTCTTCCACTTCCATGGCTCGCCCGAGTCATGGAAGGTCTTGGGGCAGATCATGTTTCACGGCTGGTTCCTGATCGCCTTCCAACTCGTCCAGTTAGCGACAGGCACGCTCAATGTGATGCCGAAGTTCCACTGGTTCCTCCGGCTCAACATCTGGATTTTTGTGATCATGGAACTATTGCGCCAGACCCCACAAACGTCCCGGGAATTCATCTACTTTGCGTTCTGAACGTCTCGGGTTGAGCGGAGAGCCGCACATGATACGACGTCGACGATTGCCGATCTTGAAACTCGCATTCGGAATAGCCTATACCCTGTTCGCCGTCGAGATGTACCTCTGGTACATCGCGCCCGTGCCGATCATGCCACGCTACGTGGTCGAGACTTCCTACGGCGTCCGGGCCAACCAGCCGAACAACGTATATTATCAGATCACGCCGGAGTGCTATGTCCGGATGGAGATGAACTCCAAGGGGATTCGATCCAGCCGAGAAATCCCCTACAAGAAGTCTCCAGGCGTCAAACGGATCGTGGCCCTCGGCGATTCCTTCGGAATCGGTTACGAGGTCAATCAGGACGAGATGTTCCTCTCCCTTATTGAGCAGGCCCTCAAGCAGGCGGGCATCCAGTGCGAGGTCGTCAATCTGAGCGTTTCCGGTCATGGCAACGCCGAAGAGCTGATCGTCCTTCGGGAAGAAGGTCTCAAGTACGACCCGGATCTGGTCCTGGTTTGCTGGAGTCCGAATGACATGGAGGACAACACGCGATCGTCCTTGTTCAAGCTTGAGAACGGCGAGCTCGTACAGATCAATTCCAGCTACCTTCCCGGCACAAGGATCAACCAGACGCTGGCCAGTTATCGCATATATCGCTGGCTCTGTGAACGATGCCAGCTCTACAGCTTCGTCCGCGAGTGGGCGGGCTTGAAGGCCAAGAGTCTCCAACTCTTCCTGAACCGGTCGACAAACAAGAGAGTCGTGGAAGTCGCCGTCAATCCCGCCGGGCCCATTCCCGCACCGGTGAAATCCGCGTCGCGACCCTCGCTCAACCCGGAGGAGCAACTGGCGGTGGCGTTGCTCAGAGAGATCGAGCGCGAGTCGCTCGCACACGGAGCACAAATGCTGGTCTTGGACATTCCCGCATGTGGGATCGGCAATCATGCCACAGATGTATTCCCCACGGATCCGGATGGTCGTGATTTCGGCCTGCGGGTCACAAGGCCGATCGAGCGATTCAAGACGATTCCCGATGACCAGCCCCTGTATCGGAAGCTCGGGCATGCCCACCTGACGCCCCTGGGCTGTCGCATCGTCAGCGAACAACTCGTCCAGAGGATTCTCCGAGAGCGAATGCTCGAGTCGAGGATGAGTCCCGGGGCCAGAGGGAAACGGGGCTTTGTCCATCCTGATCCCCAGACCGAAGGGCTCGGGCTCTACGCTCGGGGCGACGTCTTCGAACTTGCTCGGCCAAGCCAATGACGAGGGTGGTCATGCTTGCATCGTGGCCGCTGACTCCCGAGCTGGCGTCGGCATCGGGGCGATCCGGAAGCGACCGCCGACATTGCCCCCGATGCCGGGAGTCGGATCGATTCCCGTCCCCGGACGCTCATAACCCATGGGCCAGAGGACAGCGGGGAGACCAGCCAAACTATGCCCATTAGGGCCAACCCCTCTAGAGGGATTGAGGAGTGTTCTCCCTGAACACCCCTGGTATCCCCTGACGTTTTCTATTGATCATGCACCGAGGTCAGTTGGGCTTCGGGAGTTTGAAGCCACTCTTGACGGTCATGTTCCACCCAGGAGACTCCCCCTTCCACTGGACCTCCAGGGATGCGGGGCCGCCAGTCCGGGGTAGGTCAAAAACGACCAGGATCGTCGTTTTCTGCCCCGGATTCAAAACCTGGTCGGTAACGAGGCTGTTTTCCCAGCGGCACCCGGGCCCGAAAGAGACAGGCAGCACCGCGCCCCCGACAAAACGCGTGCCGTAGGTCACTCGGGCCCGGTGGAAGCCAGGCCAGCGCATGGGGTGGTCCGCATCATTGGTCACCGTTAGCCGGATCTGGAGGTACGGCTGTTCCGTCACATGCTTCTGGCCGTTGCCGTCATACCAGACGACTTGTCCGATCTTCACGGTGTCTCTGGCAACGGTGAAGCTTGGGGGCGGACTCATCAGAAACAGCGCAGCGACGATGGTTAGCATGGGTCGATCTCTGGGACAGAAGTCCAGGTCCTGAACCGCCATACCACCAGCGTAGAACCGGAACCGCGGCGAGGGGGGTAGACAAGGTGTCGGGGCAGGTAAGGCGCCAGGAACCGATTCTGGGAAATTATGAGGGATCGCCCGCTTCTCGGTTCCCGAAAACTTTGTGTTTTCGGTCATGCGAGCGGCGAACATCTAGGCGTGCATGATGGTAAAACGATTGCAACGTCCAGGTTTACGGTTTAGGCTCATCTATGCTCGACGATGGGCAGGGATTCCATGATGGGACGGATTTAAAGAGCGCTCGTGGGGCTTTCGGGGACTCACAGCATGAATGCTCACGTAGATTGCGACTGCGGCAATGGCTTCACTGGCCGAGACGATCAGCTGGATAAGAGCGTCAAATGTCCATTCTGTGGAAAGAGGCACAGGGTAGGATTTCCATCAACAAATGGAGAGGAAGAGCCCACAGATAGACCGCGAGACGTTTCTGCAAAGAGGAGTCGGGAGCCGTTACTTTGGGTAGGCTTTGCATTAGGGCTGGCCATACTTGTAGCCATTGGCATTGCGATAATTAGTCGCGTTCAGAGGGTCAACGCAGACCGTTACGTTGCCGAAAAGGTCTCTGAAGCGACAGCTCTCATCGCCGAAAGGCGGCCCGAGGAAGCTATCGGATTGCTCGAAGAGGCCACCGGCACATCGAACGCTTCCAACCTTTCATCTGCCAGCCGACTCCTGAAGAAGGCACGAGCGGTGATGGCCGATCTCGAGGACGCCAAGCTGATCGAAAAGGCCGAGCGGTCGATAACTGTCGGCGAGGTTGAAGCCGCCGTTCGCTCGCTGAGTGCGCGCGTATCGGCAATGGTAGACCCAAACAAAGCGCGAGCCCTAGCCATCATCGAAGACGTTCGGAGAGTCACGTCGGGGGATAGCATCGTTCGTAACTTATCGGCACTGAGCGACGGCGAACTCGTTGACGCGTCGGCTGTGAATTCCTTGATCTTGAAGTTTGAGACCAAGTACGAGTCCCTGCGCGGGATCTACAGGCGGAATATCTTGGCAGCGATCCCTGGCGAGCGGGCCCGCCGAGACGAAGCGAAGCGAAAGGCGGAAGCCGAGCGACTGGCGCGGGCGGAAGACGAGCGATTGAAAAGACTCGAAGAGGAGAGGATCGCCAAGGAAGCGGAAGAGAAGAGGGCAGCAGAGAAGGCGCGAATCGCCGAGGAGCGAAAGACGAAAGAGGCCGTGCTTGCTGCGAGAGAAGAGCGGAGAATGCGGTCCTTCAAGGGATTCGGGCAAGAGGCGACGCGGGGCTTCTCCCTGGCAGAGGGGCTAGCGGTTGTGAAATTGAGGCACCGTGGGGCGTCCAATTTCATAGTCGCGCTTGTCAACGATGCCGGCGACCGCGTTCTAACCTTCGCGAATGTCATAGGTTCGTGTTCTATGTCTCGGGCCGTTAGAGTCCCCAGGGACGGCGAGTATCTCCTGAACGTGAAAGCCGAGGGAGTCTGGGAGATTACCAACGAACAGCCACTGCCGCGCGAGACCGAATTTGCTTTCTTTTTCGATGGGGAGGAGACCTCGGCCACTCGCCAGTTCAAGTTGTTGGAGGGGCTCTGCCGGATCAAGCTAAAGCACCGGGGCGAGTCCAACTTCATCGTAACGCTGCTTGATGAGAATGGCGTACCGGTCAGCGGAATTGTTAACGAGATTGGCAGCTACGAGGGATCGCAGGCGGTCAAGATCGAGCGGACTGGTACGTACATACTAGATGTCACGGCCGGCGGCCCTTGGTCAATCGAGATTGAGTAGAATCCGTGACTTAGAGCACTCGAACAAAACAAATCCGGTGTCGCTTCGGATTTAAAGAAACCCGGTATCGCTTCAAATTTCACGAGGAAGGCGTAGAAATCCGGTGTCACTTCCAATTTCACGAGGAAAGTGAAGCGACACCGAATTTCCCTCGCACATCAGCATGTCCCTTCAGGATTCGACGCGGTGTTTACGAGCGAGGAGCCACCGAACTGAATCCCTCCAGAAGCCCGGGCGCAATAGTTGCTATTCGTGCGTTCTTCGCCGCTCTCGTCTCTCCACCGAAAGACCTCTGAGTCAATCCAGATGTCCGAGACCTCGCCCGTCAAAGAGTTGTAGAAGCAGTTGCCATTTACGGTGAGAGTGGGGTCTAGGCGTATGGGAGACACGTCTCCGGACGGTAACGAGAGTCTGTAGGCAAGCTCAAAAAGGAGTGTCCGCGTATCTGGTCTGTCCGTTTCGTACTCGTCAACCAATTCGCGGATGAGGTCATGGGTAAGGAGGAAATTCCTCTGGACTGCGGAATGCGAGAGCCGCTCTTTGTCTAGATGCTTGTCCAGGATGGAAGCTAGCTTACTTATAGAAGTCATTTTTGTTTCCTTCCCAAGGGCCTTCAGGCACGCTTGTATGCCTCGGTAGAGCATGACTTTCCCTTCCAAACCTTGAGTGTCGGTCTTCAGATTGTCAGCGAGCTCCCAGGCCGGCTCTTTAGGGTTCTTGGAAAAACCGCCGTCTTCTGTGATGAAATAAACGTCGCGGGAACGCGCTAGGAAAAGCACGGCTTCCCAGATCGCCGAATCCTTGAACTGCTGGTTTTTCGGTCCGTTCGGCGGCTGACCGGAGTCCACTCGATCGAGGGCCGCCAAGGCGTGTACGAGAGTAAAAGGCACGCGGACCAATAGCGGTTCCAAGTCGTGCATCCTCTTCTTCGCGGCTGCCTCGATCCCGGGGTCGGAGGGAGGCTTGTAGGGCGACTCTGACCCCATAAGCATTGTGAGGCACCGAAAGTTCTTGGCAGTCTCCGAGGCGTATTCTTTGCCTGCTCGCACTGCTTGCTTGATAATTTCTCGCTCAACAACTTCTGGCATCCCTATGACGATCCTCTCCTCCCTTAATTCCTTCAGGAGGGCAGCTCCGTCCGCCGACTGGAGCAACAGAGAACACCGCCAGATGTTGGTGTCAATAACAATGCATCGTGGTTTACGCATTCCGCTTTGCTGTGCATGCTTCATCGAAGCTCTCTCAAGCCAGCTTTCCTGAAAAAATGGCCTGCCTCACCAGCGGCCCACCCTCATCGTTACAACGACCGCTATATCAGCGAAGTTCCGGGGCATGCTGGACCGTGCCATTCAGTCGTCGAAGCCGCATTTCGCGAGCACTCGCCTGGGCCATCTGTCGTATAGCGTATAATTTCACGATCGTACCACCAGGCGAGGGGGAGCACCAGCTTTGAGTGCAAGACCAGACCGTCGCCAAGGGGGACGAGGATTTGCGGTTGCTCTGTCGAGCAATAATCCAGAGTGCACCATACTCAATTCTCGCCATCTGACCTCTCGACAATGCCGTTGGCTTGAACACACCCCAGTGCTTCCGTCACGAACCGGCGGTCACGGCGAATTTCCCCGGCAGGAGAGTGACGGACTCCGGCGGGACGGAGAGCGTCAGGCTTTGTCCCTCGCGCAGGCTGGGCTGATGGCACTGGAGCAGGCGCGCCATGATCGGCCAGTCGCCCGGGCCGCGGAGATCGACGTGGCGTTCGGCGCCGCGAAATGTGATCCGCTCGATGGTCGCGGGGAAGCGGTTCCAGTCCGGGGGAACCGAACTTCCGAGCGACAGGGTCTCTGGCCGGATCGAGAGCGTTACGGGCGTGCCCTGGGGCAGGCCTGGGCCCGGGTTCGTCACCCGGGCGACACGGAGAGAATTGGTGTCGCTTCACTTTCCTCTTGAAATTCGAAGCGACACCGATTTTCCGCGCCCGAAGCGACACCGACTTTCCGCGCGGGGACCGCCAGTGTCCGATTGCATTTGGGAACGGCCCTCGAGATCATGAGTACTGGCACGGGTGCCCTCGACCCTGGTATGATTTCGCCCAGCGCTCACCTACAACCTGCGACTTCGTGGCCCAGACTCCTGACTCAGCAAGAATTAGGAGAGAGTTATGGAGGTTGACGGTCTCGGTTACAATGCGAAGCGCGGAATCTGTTCTACCATCCGGTGCTCACCATCCGTTGGGATCCGCATCAGTGCTTCGGTCGGCGAGGGCGGGCTCAATAGGCCAGACGACGTCCGGCTCATTCAATCCTCCCTGAACGACATCGACGTCGAGGACGGTGGTCCGGATCCGTTACTCGATGTGGATGGCATCGCGGGCCCGCTCACAAAGAGCGCGATCGCCAGGTTTCAACAGCCTCACATAGGATTTGCCGATTCCCGGGTGGATCCGGACGGACCGACATTGCGGGCCCTCAATGCTTTGCGCGCCACCCCTGACGGTGGTGGTGATATGCCCGTCGCCGCCAGTGCCGGTAAGAAGCGGGGCGGGAAGAAGCCGGCCTTTGTCCCCAATCCCAAACTCGTGGCAAGGGCTGTGAGCCTGCTGCCCGAAATCCGTACGCTCATTCGCGCCGTGAACTTCCGACTGGCGGTGGTCGAACCGTACGTAAGCTCGGGAAAGCAGGAGATGCCGAAAGGACCGTTCCTTGAGGGAGTGCGGTCGAACCTAAAGCTGCTGGATTCCGTTTTTTCTTTCTTGGAATTTCCTCATGCGCGCCCGGTTTTCGAGAACCTTCGCAGGGTCTATCGCAACATGGACGTGGCGCTCAACCGCAGCTTCGAAACAGCGCCGCTGATCGCCCCCGCGCTGTTCGTGCCGAACCCGGTGCCTTCTGAAGAAGGTGTAGACGATGCCTACACTTCGGCAGGAGGGGCATTCGATGGTCCCGAGGTGAAGCTCAGGGGGCTTGGTGTGCCGGCAAATCGAATTTACCTGTGCGAAGGATTCGGAAATAGCAGTCACCCAAGGCAGCTCATCACTGCAGTCCACGAGTTGGCGCATTACGTAAGCCAGGCACCCTTTCTGATCGACGATCAGATCAAGTCAGGAGCGGATTTCCCAGCGGATAGGGAACGCTTGAATGCGCTTGCGCCAGACCGCAAAGTTCGTAACGCCGAACACTATGCGTGGTACGGTTTCGTTGCCGGCGTCGGGACATTGCCCCATCTGCAAACCGCCGCCGCATCGATCGGTTCGTAACGGGGCATTCGGGCCGGGTCGCCCCGGGTGATTGCTCGCCCGGGGCTCCCACAGATCCAGACGTGCGCAGGAAATTCGCCGGAAACTCGGTGTCGCTTCGAATTTCATGAGGAAAGTGAAGCGACACCGAATTTCCGTGGTATAACCATACCTAAATCTCAGCATCTGACTACCGAACCACTCTGCTGCCTTGATAACCAGGCCATGCTCTCGTCACAATCCACCACTCACCGCAAACTTCCCCGGCAGCAACGTGACGGACTCCGGCGGGACGGAGAGCGTCAGGCTTTGTCCCTCGCGCAGGCTGGGCTGATGGCACTGGAGCACGCGGGCCATGATCGGCCAGTCGCCCGGGCCGCGCAGATCGACGTGACGCTCGGCGCCGCGGAAGGTGATTCGCTCGACGGTCGCGGGGAAGCGGTTCCAGTCGGGGGGAACCGAACTTCCGAGCGACAGGGTCTCCGGCCGGATCGAGAGCGTCACGGGTGTACCCTGGGGCAGGCCTGGGCCCAGGTTCGTCACCCGGGCGACAAGCCGGCCTAAGGGAGTGCGGACGACGACCTCACGCCGGGGCTCGCCGCCAGGATTGTCAATTTGCCCCTGGACCAGGTTGGTCGGTCCCAGCAGCCGGGCGACGAAGACGTCGGCGGGGTGGTTGTAAAGCTCGCAAGGCGGACCGACCTGGAGGATTCGTCCCAGATCCATTACGGCCAGCCGGTCGGCGTAGGCCAGGGCTTCGGGCACGACCTGGGTGAGGAGCATCGTGGTGATGCCGAGCTCGCCACGGAGCCGGCGGATCTCATCCCAGGCTTCTTCCCGGCCGCGGGAATCGAACGGCTCCAGAGGCTCGTCCAGGATCAAGAGTTCCGGCTCGGTCACGATGGCCCGCGCCAGCGCCGCGCGCAGCGACTGGGCGCGCGAGAGCTGGTCGGGCCGCTTGCGCGCCAGGCTGTCGATCCGCAAGAGCGTGAGCGCCTCGCCCACCTGGCGGCGGCGCTGGGACCTCTCTTGCCCCAGCATCTTCAGTGGAAAACCCACGTTCTGGGCCACGGAAAGACTGGGCCAGAGTGCGAAATCGGGAAAGACGAAACCCACCCGCCGCCGGGACGGGGGCAGCCTGTGGATGATCCGCTCGTTGAAATAGATCTCGCCGTCATCACAGTCTTCGAGTCCGGCGACGAGCCGGCCCAGGGTGCTCTTGCCCGCGCCTGATGGCCCGAGCACGCAGAGAAGCTCGCCGTTGCCGATCTCCAGGGACGCTCCATCCACCGCGGCCACCGGGCCAAAACGCTTCACCAGCCCCTCGATGATGACGCGGATCATGAACAGGGGGGCTCCGGGGCGTTGAAAGTGGCAAGTTCAAGGAAGCGGTTCGGGCGAGGCGTCCGTCCGGGCCTTCGAGCTGGCTCCAGCGGCAAGCCGGGCGACCCGACGATACCGCTGACGGGACCAGGCTGTCCATTCTCCGCGGAGCCAGGCGCGGAAGCGAGGCTCATGAACCAGACGACCTCCGGCCGCCCGGGACAGCTCCGAAAGGAGTGATCCATCGACGACTTGCCCCGCTTTCAGCCAGCTTTCGCGGAGCCAGAGCCGCTCTTGGGGATCCGGAGCGATCTGCCCGGCCAGATCCTCAACGAGCGCCAGCGCCTTCTCGCCACCGCGCCGTTGCATGCGATCGATCGAAGCCGGAGGCCAGGGGGGCGGCTCGGTCAGCCAGCCGAAGGTTTGCGAAGTCGGCGAGACAGCCGCTCGATCCAGCTCGTTCCAGGCCCAGGCGAGCTCATCTTGCGCATCGACGAGCGTAGCGCCCAGCAAGTCGGCCAAGAGATCGGTGGCGTCCAGGTCGGCCGGATCCAGAGCTCGGCCGGGGGTTGAGCCGGCCTGGCTAACCAGAAAACGGAGGAATGCCCGGGCCTCTTCGATGTGCCGGGCGCCTCGCACGATCGCCACACCCTCATCCCAGATCAGGCCGCCCGAAGCGCTATCAGAGTCATCCCCAGCGCCCTCGGGGCCGTCCGCGGCGGCGGGGAGAATCATCGAGACGAGCGTCTGCGAGAGCTCGCCGCGCTCCATCGCGCCGGCGGCTGACCCGCTTTGCCAGCCGGGCCGACGCGGCGACTTCGCAAACAGAACGACGAGCCGGGCATAACCTTCCCGCCATGAGCCCTTGCGCAGCTCTGCGGTGGCCCAGGCCAGTGTCGGGGCATCGACGCGCGGATCGTCGAAACCGAGGGGTGCGTCGTGATGGGAGGGAATCGGTGGGTGGCTGGGGCGGAGCGAAGCGACGCCCCAGGACGAGGTGAGCCCTGGGGCATTCTGCCCCAGCCACCCGACGTCGCCGAACGGATTCGTCGCGGTTTTCTTCGAGAGGCGGCTCCAGGTGGTCATGCGACGCCGGGCGACGAGCCAGGCCGGGCTGTCCGGGCCATCCAGCGGCTCGAGCAAGCCCCCCTCGGCCAGCCGCTGGAACGAGGAGGCCGGACCACCTAAGAGCACGTCGAAAGGCGCAGCGGCGATGGTCTTCGAGTCGGCCGCAGCGTCCGGCGGAAGCTCGACCCAGATGAGCTTGATCGGCTGGCGCCCGGTCGTTCGGGCATCAAATCGGCGCGCCAGGTGATCACGATCCGGACCGGACCACGAGGTGCCGATCCGCAGTAGGCTCACGCCCGGGCCGCCGTGGGAAATCTGCTCGAACAGATTTGCCGCTCGATCCAAGGGAGCGCCAGGGCCGCACCCCGTGGCCGCGATGATGAGCCCCGCCGCGACGGAAAGCAGCAGCAATGCGATTTTGACACGGTGCTTGAGCAAAATGAGGATCATCGCGGCGATCCGGCGAGGAGCGAGGCGGGCTGCTCAGTGGCTTGGCGCGGCGGCGGTCGGGCCGGAGAGGCTCACCGGCAGGGTGATTTCCTTACCGTCGCGCCTCACAACGACGTCGACCTTTTCGCCGGGTTTGTGGCCCTTGAGACTTTCCATGTAGTCATAGATGGTGCTGATCGGCTTGCCGCCGACGCGGATGATCTTGTCTCCTCCCTTCAGTCCTGCCTTGGCCGCCGGCCCGCCGTCGCGGACATCGGAGAGTTTCAGACCGTCGTTCGACTCGTCAGCGTAGTCGGGCATGACGCCCATCGTCGCGCCCATGCCGGCCGAGGCGGACTGCGCCCGACGGCCGCTCCGGCTGGGAGGTGCCAGCCGTGTGAACGCGGGGCGCTCGGGCCGGCGCACCAGCTCCAGCGCGATCAGCTCGAGATAATCGGCGATCCGCGCCATGCCGGAATAATTGATCCGGTCGGAATCGTCGCTGGGCCGGTGATAGTCAGTGTGCAAGCCGGTAAAGGCGAAGAGGACCGGAATGTTCGCGGCGTAAAACGATTGATGGTCGCTACCGCCAAAACCGTCGGTCATGCCCGAGATCTTCTTGACGGAGAGCCCCGATGTCTTGCCCAGCACGTCGACTAAGAGGTCCAGGCCGGGCGTCGTCCCGGTGCCCAGCATGGTCAGTTCGTTCTTGCCGTTGAGCCGACCGACCATGTCGAAGTTGATCATCATGACGGTTTTCGCGAGGGGATAGAGCGGGTGATCCACATAATATTTCGAGCCTAAGAGCCCGCGCTCCTCGCCGGAGAAAGCCATGAAGACGACGCGACGGGGCAGGGGGTCGCGACGCGAGGCGAGCCGGCGGGCCAGCTCGATCATCATCGCAGTGCCCGAGGCGTTGTCATCGGCGCCGTTGTGAATGTCGCTGGAGAGGAAGGCGAGCGAGCCGGAGAGGAGGCCGCCGTGGCCTAAGTGGTCGTAATGGCCGCCGATGATCACCGTCTCGTCGGCCAGCGGACCGGACCCATCGAGCACTCCGATTACGTTGCGGGTCTCGACCGACGGCCGCTCGATCGTGAAATGCACGGTCAGCTCGACATCCTTGAGGATTTGGGAACGGGGCTTCAAGTCCGAGTCGATCTTGCTCTCCATCTCCGTGAGGCTCGGCGCGTCCGCCGCAATCAAGATCCAGTCGGCGAAATTGCGGCTGATCATTGCGAAAGGGATGTTGCTCAAGAGCTCCGGACCGCCCGCCATGAACCCTAGCACCTTGTCGCTTTCATCGCCCAAGCCAGCCCGGTCGTTGACCAAGAGCACGCAGGCCGCGCCGTGCTGGAAGGCATTGCTGGCCTTGTGGCGGAAGGTGGCGTAGTCGGTCGTTTTCTTGCCCGCGAAGGGGCTGTCGTCGCGGTTCTGCTGAGGCTCGCGGCGAATGATGAGGACAGCCTTACCCTGAACGTCGACCCCGGCGTAGTCATCGTAATCCAGCCGTAGTGCGCTATCCTTGGCCGTGATGCCATAGCCTGCGAAGACGATCGCAAGCTTCTTCTCCGGGCAGTTCGTGCCAATGGCCAGGGGGCTGAACTCAGTCTTGGGCTCGGCGTTTCGGATCTTCCCATGCGGGGCGATCGCGGCCAGCTCCATCGGCTCCGCCAGACGAGGCCGGCCAGGGATTGAGAATTTCTGGAAGTATCCCTCAGCCTCCGGCGCGGTCGAAAGTCCCATTTGCTTGAACGACTCGGCAATGTAGTTTGCAGAAGCCTCAATGCCTTTTGACCCCGGGGCGCGACCCTCGCGGGCATCCGCGGCCAAGTACGTCACGTCGGCCTTCAAACGCAGCTCCGCCGCGGTAGAGGCGGAGACCGTCTTGGTCGCGGCGGAGACGGACGCCGTCTTGGTCGCGTCAGGCGGTTCTTGGGCAAGAAGCACTCGATCTCCGAGAATCGCCCCCGCCAGGGAAAGAGCCAGAAACAAGACCGCCTCCAACGGCAGATTCCAACGACGTGACCGTGAGTCGAAGCCCCGCAGTCGCATTCCAGCCTGTCCTTTCCAAGCGCGCCAGGCGGAGGGCCGCCATCCCGGATTCCCTCTTTGTCAGGATCGATTCTCGGGATCAAGCGGGTTCTCCGTCAAGCGGCGCTTGAGCCTGGAACTCTTGCGCAAGAGAGAACGTCCGTTCCGCTCGCACTTCGCGGACGAAACGTTGCACGCATCTCGCCTGGCCGAAGAGAACGTCCGTTCCACCGGTTCGTCACAGGCGAAACGTTGCACGCATCACGCCCGGCCGATATGCTGGGGAAACATTCTCGGACATTTGTCTCGTGCGCAGGACATCGATCCATGAAACGAGCGTTCCGGCGGCGTGGGACCATGTGCGGCGTTCTAGCGGCCGTTGTGGTGTTCCTCTTCTTACCTTCTTATCGAAGGGCATTGGCACAGACCGAGAATGCCGACGCGGCACTGCGCGATCGCACTTCACAGCTCATCGAGCGTCTCGACGACCCGAATGAAGAGGCCGCTCTTTTGGCCCAGGTCAAGCTGATCAAGATGGGCGCGCGGATACTTCCCCTGTTGCCGGACCCCTCCGGCGTCGCCAGCCCGGAGCGTAAGAAACGGCTGGAGAAGATCCGCGAGGCGATCGAGCAAGCAAGCGAGACGGTAATCGCCGAGGCCAGCCGCGTGACGATCCAGGGTGTGGGCATTCGTCTCAGTGAGGCCATCGCGCAGCTTCGGAAGCAGACCGGTAATGCCATCATGGACATGCGCGAGCAGCTCGGCGCTGAGGTCACCGATCCGGCCCTCGATCTGGACATCCGCGATCAGCCTTTCTTCGAGGCACTCGACCGGGTCGCCGCGGCAGCCGAGATCTCCATCACCGCGACGACCGGCGAAGGCTCGATCGGGATCGTTCCCGGAACACCGCCTCAGAATCCATTCTTGGTCTACAAAGGTCCCTTCCGCATTGCGCTGAAACAGTTCACCGCCGTGCGTAATTTCCAGGTCGGGACCGCGGCGGCAAGCGCCCAGATTGAGCTCTCGTGGGAACCACGGCTGCGGCCCATGTTGCTGTCGCTCAAGTCGGAGGATCTGGAAATCAAGGACGACAAGGGCCAGGAGATCAGACCGCAGACCCTGTTGGAATCGACCGACGTGGTGCTTCGACCTGAGAATTCGGCGGCCGAGATCAACATTAACATTGATGTCCCGCAGCGATCCGCGGCGAAGCTCTCGATCCTTTCGGTCAAGAGCCAGATCACGCTGCCGGCAGCTCTCAAGACGTTTCGCTTTCCCAGCCTGGCTGGGAAGAACGTAACCCAAAGGCAGGGCGATGTGACCGTGACACTCGAGAATGTCGAGATCGACGAGCAGGTCTGGAAGGTGAATGTGGAGGTCGTCTACCCAGGCGACGGCCCCGCGTTCGAGAGCTACCGACAGGGCCTCTTCAACAACCGGCTCTGGCTGCAGAAGGCCGACGGTTCCAGGTTCGAGCACAATGGCGGGTTCTCGAATACCAGCTCCGATGGCGGCAAGCTCGGATTCGAGTACGTGTTCGTCGACGTCCCGGGCAAGCTGGCGGATTACCAGCTCATCTATGAGACACCCGCCAAGGTCGCGACGATCCCGCTGGAGTTTCAGTTCGAAGACGTGCCACTGCCCTGAAGTCCCGGGTTGTGGCTCCAGATCGCGAGCCAACGCCCGGATGCGCGAACCAGTTGGGCGATTCGGACGAAAAACCGGACCGGTCAGTCCCCACCCCGCCGAAGCGGCCGCGCGGGCATGCCAGCTTGGCGCTTGAAGCGGAGCCGGTCGAGACCGTACTTTTGCAGCTTCTGGGCGACGCTCCGCCGCGACAGCCCGCTGTGCCGGGAGCATCGGGCGACGTTGCCGTGATACTCGGTCAAAAGCCGCAGGAAGTATTCTCGCTCGACCTGGCCGATAAGCGTGTCGGTCAGCTCGGGAAGCCGCTGGTCGATATTGATCAAGCTGCCGGAATTCCGCCGGGACAGGCGGGGCGCAAGGCCCTCGGGCAAATTTTCCAGGCGGATGACCGACCCGGCGGCCAGTGCAATCGCCGATTTGATGGCGTTTTCGAGCTCGCGGACGTTGCCGGGCCAGTCATGATGGAGCAGGGCCTGCATGGCGTCAGGCTCGAATTCCTTGACCGGGGTCGACGCGGCCGACCGATACCGCTGCAGGAAGTGTGTCGCCAAGAACGGAATGTCTTCCTTGCGGTCGCGCAAGGGAGGCAGTTCCAGGCGGATCACGTTAAGCCGGTAGAACAAGTCTTTGCGGAACCGGCCGGCGCTCACCTCGTCCTCCAGCCGCCGGTGCGTGGCCGCGATGATCCGCACGTCGACCCGGATCGACTCGGTCCCGCCCACGCGCTGAAAGCTTCCGCTCTGCAAGACGCGCAGGAGCTTTGACTGCATGGCCGTGGAGATGTCTCCGACCTCGTCTAAAAGTAACGTTCCCCCGTTGGCCTGTTCGAATCGGCCGATTTTCCGCCGCTCGGCGCCGGTAAATGCACCCCGCTCGTGGCCGAAGAGCTCGCTTTCTAAGAGCGAGTCGTTGAGCACGGCGCAGTTGAGGCCCACAAATGGCCCCTGGCGGCGATTGCTGGCGGCATGCAGCGCCTGGGCAACCAGCTCCTTGCCCGTACCGGTCTCTCCCAGCACCAGGACCGTCGATCCCAGCGGCCCGACCTGCTCGATCAAGTCGAACAGCTTCCTCATCTTGGCGCTCTTGGAGACCATCGTGTGAAAGCTGTAGTCCTCGCGAAGCTGGCTGCGCAGCTCCTCGAGCTCGTCGATGAGCCGCCGCTTCTCCAGAGTTCGCTTGACCAGAACGCGAAGATGGTCCGGGTCGCAGGGCTTGGTCAGGAAGTCGTCGGCGCCGGCTTTCATAGTATGAAGCGCGTCGGTGGTATCGCCGTAGGCGGTCAGCACGATCACGCCCACCGGGATGTTCTGCTCGCGAAGGCTGTTCAGCAGGTCCAGGCCGCTCATATCGGGCATCCGAAGGTCGGTGATGACGAGCTGAACCGACTTCTCCTGGAGAAGCTCAAGCGCTGAGCGGCCGTCGGCGGCATCTTCAATTTCGTAGCCGTCAACTTCCAGAACCTGGCGGAGATGATCGCGATTGAACTCCAGGTCGTCGACCACGAGAAGACGCTTGGTCATCGGGTCCTTCCTTTTCTCGAAAAGTGACGAAGATGGTGTCCTCGCGATGCCGGAGATAATGCGGGTATTGCCTAACCGGGGGATGAGCGGGGCCGGGTTTCCGGCGTCAGTGGGCCCTCGAGTTCCAGCGGCTCGGGGAGCGCCGGTGGCAGCAGATTTGTCGGCGCGGGCGGCGCAGCGGGTGCGGCCTCGGGGACACGCTCGGGCGGTTCCGAGGGAACGGGGCGCGGACTCCGGCCTCCCGGACGCGCAGGGGGCCGCAGCCGGAGCTGCGGCCGTCGCACAGGCGGGTTCGGTTCGTTGCCGCTGAGCCCCTGCGCAACGGGCCTGGGGCAACTTGCCACCACGATTTCCACCCGCTTGTCCTGGCGCTCGATAGTCAGCCGGAACTCGCGGCCGACCGGAGACTCGTCGACGGTTCGGGAAAGAGCCCGCAGCTCGACGATTGGCTGACCGTCCAGCGCGACGATCACGTCGCCCACTCGAAGCCCGGCAAGAGCCGCCGGCCCATCCGGGGAAAGGCCGGTGACCGCCAGTCCCGCACCGCCGGCAGCGGAATTCACGCCCTCGATTCCCCGCGGCTCGACCACAAGCCCGAGATAGCCGCGGCGAGCCTGGCCGAATTCGGCCAGGTCGCTGGCGCACCGCCTGGCCAGATCAATCGGGATTACCCGCACCGACGTGGGCCATCCTCGGGGGTCGAGCCGCACCTCGTTGATTCCGATGACTCGGCCTTCCAAATCAACCAGCGGCCCTCCGGAGCCCGCCGAACCGATTTTCGCGTCGGTCAGAAGCGAATCGTACGGGCTGACCGGTTGGCCGGGCCCCCGGCCGCTCGTGATCCCGGCCGAGACGAACGGGGCGCCGGAGCTGGTACGTGCCAGCGCGAGCACCCAGTCGCCCAGTTGCAGTCCCTCCGGTTCGCCCCACCTTGCCTCCGAGAGCGATAGGTCTTTGGGATCGATCGTGATCAAGGCCAGGCCGGATCGGGAGTCGCGCGCCAGCCGCCTCGGCTGAATCTCGCGGCCATCGGCAAGGATCACCACAACCTGGGGTGAAAGGAACGACACTTGCTCGGTGGTGAGGATCAGGCCCCGGCGGGCGTCAACCACGACGCCCGACCCGCCTGCCTGGAGCTCCGCGGCTGCGAGCGAACGCGGCCTTCCCAAAAACTGGCCGACCAGAGGCGGAACGTTGGGTCCGGCGGCGACCATGTCGGCAGCCGGACCGGCCGAGCGAATCGCCACGACCGAGGGAAGGGCCTGCTCCGCGGCCTTGCGAAAACTGGCCGAAAGGCTCTCGGCCTGGTGCAAAGCTTGGGCGGGAAGGCTCCCGGCGCACCCAAGTATTGCAATCAGAAGAAAGCCGATCCGTCGGTTCAGTCGCAGGGGGCTGCGCATGGCAAGGCGCTCCATACAATGCTGCAAACTCCAGGTTCCCACACGGACCGGTGTAAGGTCCGGGAACGCTCGTGAATATACCGCGACGATCGCCCAGGTCGCAATCCGGCCTGAGCCGAATGCCACTTCCTTGGCAGTTAAGCAGCCCGCATTAAGCCGTTCCTCGCATGCTTCCGGCGTTCAGTGAGCCTGCACATTGCCTGCTTAGAATATCCGCTCTCAGGAGGGCCGATTTTCATGGGTTTGGAAGCCGGGAACCGGCATGGAGACTGTCCTTTTCTAATTTTGTCCCTTTGTCAGGTGTCGGGGAAACCGCCCGATTCCAGGAAGTTTGATCAGTGGGACGGAAACCCGTACGCCGTTAGGGTGTCGTCCGTCAGTGATCGCATGTGGGGATGGATCCTCCGAAACCGAAACGTACCCAGCTTCAACGAGTAGCGTCCCTGTTTCGTGTTGCTCACTCCAACGAACGTCAACGGGTTCCTGACCTTTTTGTTCTGGTTCTTCGCCAGCCGTGAATCAGCGACCCGGACAATCCCACGCCGAGTAGAATGAGTGATCCAGTCTCGGGGACGGAATTTACGACGGAATTTACGTACGGAGACGGCGTCGAGAACGATACCGTCATTGCTATTTGATGGATCGGTGGACGTGAATTGCAATGTGGTGGTCGCCGTGTCAGCGACGAAAGTAGCCGTGAACATTTGATAATTCATCTCACGCGGCGTGGATCCAGTATGCGAGACGCTCGAGCTCAGCAGAATCGCTCCTCCGGCATCGGTAACCGTCACGTCGGCGGTCCGAGTCCCGCCAAAAGTCCCTCCCGACCCATTGTTGGCGTATGCAAACGAAAGTTGATAGGTTGTTCCGATCGTCGAAACGAACGACTGTTTGACGGAGCCTGGATTGAATCCATCGAGATCGAGAGCTTGGGCGCCCTGATAGGGATTGAACCAGGATGTCGGCGTCACGGTCACCGAACCCGAGACGACGACCCAGCCTGGTATGCCGGTACTCCCGGCAGTAATATCCTCTCCTTAGACGTTCGGCAGCGGAGCCGGTTGTTCAAATCCGCCGTTGACGATCAGGTTCGTACCACCCGCTCGGCACGGTAATGGCAGCGCGAACGTCAAACCCACGCTCGCGAGGAGGAGGAATTGCAGGTACCTGGCTCGGGTCTTGAATGGCGAGTTCATTGGTGCTGACCTCCATCTATGCGCAAGAAGAAATAAGAAATACTGTCCCGTTGTCCTCACCGCGAAGGAGAAGGTCGGTGTCGGAAGAAAGGCTGCAACAGAAGCTGGCACACGGCTAGTTTTTTCATCCTGATTGACCAGGCCGCCGGGAGACACTCACGATGTTTTTGGGCCCGGATCTTGCCGGAGTGCCCGACGCGTGCAATCGTCCTGGGAGTATCTCCATCCAAGGTGGTGTGCATAAACTGTATGCACTGATGATTCATGTACATTGCCTGTTCTTTTCTTTCATCCAACATCCAAGGTGACGTGCACAGGCTATTCGTGCCGGTAGGCCATGTCAATTGCCCGTCCTTTTCCTTTTCTTTCCTTTCTCCTTTCTTACTTTTCCACCACACGCCACAGCACCACAGCATCCATGTCAATGCCCATCCTATTCTTGTTTAATTGCCTGTCCTGCGGGATCGAGGCACCGTTGGCAATCGACCTTCATCCCGCGAGTCACGGCTCCAGTCGACACGACCGCCACGAGGGCTGATTTTCATAGGTTTGGAAGCCGGGAACCGGCATGGAGACTGTCCTTTGACCCTCGACTGACTACCTTTGACGAAACACGAAGAAAGCGTGTTGACGAATCCATATTAAGTCGATAGGATTAATATGGTTTGCCAT
Organism: Isosphaeraceae bacterium; assembly: GCA_052146555.1. GTDB lineage: Bacteria > Planctomycetota > Planctomycetia > Isosphaerales > Isosphaeraceae > Aquisphaera. The sequence continues at coordinate 15,563 of JBKQMU010000019.1, read as the reverse complement.
ACGTAAGGGGAAGATCAGCCATCAAAAAACATCGCAGCAAACACAGCCGGGGACGACAGGCTGAACTTCCCTGGTCGCTTCAAACTCAATCTTCAGTCGCCAAGGAATCGGAAGAACCATGAGTCCCTCGTCGATTCCTCGAGGCGATGGTTTGGCGAGAGCCATCGGTCGAGAGCAGCAAACTTTCCAGGATTCTCGCATATGGGATCGCGCCAGGCAAAACCTGACGCTGCTTTACGGCGGCTGGCGCAAGGTCTGTATCCATGGAGAGGTCGTGCGCGATGGGGCAAGCTGCTGTCTGGGCCTTGTGGACCTGGAACCGTGAGACCGGCGAGGGCGAGGGACTTCATTGCCCAAGAGGCGCCGGTTGAGGATCCGATTGCCGGGACGTCCAGGTTTGCCAACGCGATTGCCGCGCGAGGACCACGCGACCACAGTGGGCGGTCGCTTCGCGAGGCGGATCGTTTCAGCACGATGTCACCGAGGAGTTCACCCGGACCGTGGAGCGACTGCTGGTCGTGAACGCGACGGTGGCGCGGTGATCGGATCGCCGCGCCTTTTGGGATGACGCGGGGTCATGGTCCCCCCGTGTCTCCTCTGCTCGGGCATCCCGGCCCGCATCTCCTCCGGGGTGCCCGAGTTATTCCTCTCACTTTGCAATACAAAGCTGAATTCCAAAAAGAACCGCTCTGGACGCTGATCGCGCCCATTCTCGCGGTCTCGATACGGGCTTTGGCTGCGCGCGCCGACGGTTCGCAGCCGGCCGGCGATCATCGGAACGCGAGATCGGAACGCCGGTCAGCTTCCCTTTCCCATAGGAGTGTTTTCATTGATCACGATAACCACCCCCACCGGTCACATCGGCCGCCGGCTGGTCGAGCTGCTGGTTGCGGCGCGAAGGCCTGTCACGATCGTCGCCCGCCATCCCGAGAAATTGTCCCCCTGGCTCCGGGAGCGGGAGATCGTCCGCCAGGCCTCGTCTGATGATGCCGCGGCTGTGGCTCGAGCCACCGAGGGAACCGACGTCCTCTTCTGGCTCACCCCGCTCGACGTTTCGGCCCCGAATGTCCGGGCCTGGTACAGGAGGATCGCCGACGCCCTCAGCCACGCCGTGCGTACCAACCACATTCCCCGCGTTGTGAACCTTTCAAGCATCGGGGCCGACCGGGCGGACGGGCTCGGGCCAATCTCGGGCCTGTACGACGTCGAGCAGGCTTTGAACGATGCTGCAGACGCGGTCACTCACCTGCGGCCTGGATTCTTCATGGAGAACTTTCTGACTCAACTGGACTCCATTCGCCGCGATGACAAGCTCTACTGGCTCTATCCAGGGCATGCGCGGCTGCCCATGGTTGCCACCTGCGATATCGCTCAGTTCGCCGCCGGAAAACTGATCGACGACTCCTGGAGCGGTCATACGGTGAGAGGTCTTCACGGCCCCACTGACTTGTCCCTGGATCAAGCGGCCAGGGTTTTGGGGGCCGTCACTGGCAGACCTCTGGAGCACATCCAGCTCACCCCCGACGAATTCCGCTGGTCCTCGCGGCGCTGGGGCATGTCTGAAGATCTCACCGAACACTACATCGAGATGTTCGAGACCCTCGACCAGCTGGGTTGGGCCCGGATCGTTGAGCCCCGGACTCCGGAGACGACAACGAGGACAACTCTGGGCGCGTGGGCCAGCCAGAACCTCATCCCTTTGGTGCAGCTATCCTGAACTCAAGGCTGCCATGAAAATACCCTCTCAGGCGGCCTCGGGTTGGGGTTGGGGTTGGAGTGCCACCTTATGCCCCAGCCGTTCTTGGCATTCGGCCCCCATCCCGCAGGTCACGGTTCCCATCGACACGACAGCCACGAGGGCCGATTTTCATGGGTTTGGAAGCCGGGAACCGGCATGAAGACTGTCCTCTCTTTCTATCTGCGTCCTCATGAACTCACGTACCAGCGCCGCAATCGCGTCTGCTTTGGTATCAAGCGCGAAGTGTCCTGCCTCGAGTACGTGGACCTCCGCGTTCGGTACGTCCTTGCGGTAGCGTTCCGGCTCGCCGAGATCGAACGAGAGATCGTGCTTGCCCCAGAGGACCAAAAGCTTTGGCTGCGACTTCTGGAGCCATGCCTGCCACTTTGGATAGGCAGCGACGTTCGTGCGGTAGTCATAGAAGAGATCGCTTTGAATCTGCGCCTGCCTTGGCGCGTTCAGAAATGCGTACTCATCGGTCCAAAGATCCGGGTCATAGAGCTCAATCTTTGGATCGTCTCCGATATGGCGCGTCTTCGTGGTTGCGAGCGACGTCAGGTTGTCGCGCAACGCTTCTTCATGAGCAGACCGGTCTGCCCAGAATGCCCGCCGTGTTGCCCAGATCGCGCCCAGGCCTTCGTTGTGTGCGACTGCGTCTTGAACGATGAGAGCTTCTACGCGCTCCGGGTGCGCAAGTGCCATGCGGAAACCCACGGGGCCACCATAATCTTGCATGTACAGCGTGTAGCGCGAGAGCCCGAGCGCCGCGGTGAAGTGATTCATGATCTCGGCGTAGTGAGCGAATGTATATGTGAAGTTTTTCGGGTCGGGCCAGTCACTGTGTCCGAAGCCCGGGTAATCGGGCGCGACAAGGTGATAGCGATCGGAAAGACGGGCGAAGAGGGGCTCGAACATCCGCGATGAAGAGGGAAATCCGTGCAGCAGGAGAAGCGTCGGCGCGTCTTTCGGCCCGGCTTCGCGGTAGAAGATAGAGAGGCCGTCCATTTTCACTGTACGGTACCAGGTGTGCTGGGCCATCGCAGACTCCTTCGATTGAGCGAGCGCATTGCGGGACAGCATGAGCACGACAGTCAGACCGAGCCAAGTGATCCTTGGGGGGAGCATGTGACTAACCCTCAGGAGAATTCCTCGTCGCCAGTTGGATCAGGGCTTCAGTTTGAAGATGACTTCCAGTTCGACCGCCAAACCGAGTGAAAGACTCGCGACACCAAAGACGAGGCATGTCAATTGCCTGCCGTTTTCCTATCTTTTCTCTTCTTTTCTTTCTTTAACTTTCTTTTTTCTCTCCTTCGCGTGAGCGCCCGCTTACTCGGTCCGTCTGTCATTGCGGGAGGGGCGTTCGCGCGGGCATCGGGTAGTCGTTTTTCACGTAGCGGATGATCATATCGAGGTCGGTTCGGGTAAGCTGATCGGCGCCGAAGGGGAACATTCTTTCTTTGCCCTCGAAAAAGCCGTAGAGATCCGGGGCGCCTGGCTTGCGGATCATCCGCGCAAGCCACCGGGGCGAGCCCCAGGCGAAGAGTCCCGGCGCGTCGCGCAGGCCCCCCTCGGTGTAGCCCTCGATCACGTGGCACTGGCCGCATTCCTTCTGGAATGGCTCGTAGCCGGGGTGGTCGGAAAGACCGGGCGTGCTCAACCATTCCTCCGGCGTCGTGTCGCCATCGATCTGGGCAAACGAGGCCACGAAATCGGCCACGTCGTCGAGCGCCTTGCCCTTGAGCTTGGAACTTTTCTTCCACTCGACCATGCCGTCCAAGCTGGGCACGCTACCGTAATAAGTTGGCGCTTTGGGGTTCTCGAGCAGACTGCGGATCCACGTGCGCGTGCCGAAATCTTTGAGGTCGGACGCGCTCTGCGGGCTGGCGCCCTCGCCGCCGAACTCATGGCAACCCAGGCACTTCTTTTCGAGTACTGCTTGACCATGTGTCAGAGGGTCGTGACGCATCAAAAATCCGGCGCCTTCCGGGCCGATACCAGCCGCCGGACTGGAAGCCAGAAAGAGCACGCGCTCTTGTTCGGCGTCGGCCTTGCCGCGGGCCTTCTGAAACTGGATATCGACCGCGTCGGTGCGGAGGGCCTCGGAGGTCAAATAGCCGGCGCCGCCGGTGAGGGCGAAGACCAACATGCAGGCCAAGAAATGGAGCAGTCGCGAAGGCAGGATTTTATCCAGCAGCGGCAGCAAAAAGAGAACCAGGAGAATGGACGAGGGCACGACGATCGAGCCGAGCCACTCGAGCCGGCCGGGGAAGTACTTGAGCATTTGGAAAAGGCAGAGGAAAAACCATTCGGGCCGGGCGGGATAGTCGCTGCTGGACGGATCGGCCGGAGCGTCGAGCGGAGCGCCGCCGTGATAGATCACCAGTCCCGCCAGCACAGTCGTCACCAGGAACAGGAACACGGCGTTCTTGAAGGTCTGTGCCGGCCAGTAGGGCTCGGCCTGGTGCGGCTCGGTTCGCTGCGGCGGCGTGAGTCCACGGCGCCTGGCCAGGCACACGTGGGCCAAGAGGCACACGAAGAAAAGCGCGGGAAGGATGCCCACGTGCAAGCCGTAGAACCGGGTGAGCGTCTGGTTGCCGTATTCCGAGCCACCGACAACGACCGTCTTTACGTACGGCCCGATCACCGGCACACCGCCCATGATATTGGTCACGACCTTGGTCGACCAATAGCCTTTCTGGTCCCAGGGAAGCTGGTAGCCGGTGTGGCCGAAACCAACCGTCAAAATGATGAGGAGCAGCCCCAGCCACCAATTCATCTCGCGGGGCGCCCGGTACGATCCGGCCACGATCACTTGGAGGAAGTGGCAGAGCAAAAGGACCATCACGGCCTGGGCCCCGAAGTGGTGCAGGCCGCGGATGAACCAGCCCATCCACATGACATGACTGATGTAATAGACGCTCCCCCAGGCCGCCTGAGACGACGGGCTGTAGGCGGTCATCAGGAGCACGCCGGTGAAGGCCTGGATCAAGAAAACCGAGGCCAGGCCCGAGCCGAAAACATAGCGCCAGCGGGCGCCTCCGGGTAAGATCTCGTCGGCGAACGGACGGACCAGGACTCGATAGCCGGTCCGATCATCCAGCCAGTCGGCAAGTCGGTCAAGCAAGGGGGATCCTCTCCTGGGCCAGAGTCTGGAACCGTTGGAACTTGACCTGCACCTTGGGGTCCGGCTCGGCGGTTAGCTCGACGTCGAGCCGATCCATCGGGCGCGGGGGCACGTGGTTCTGCGGTCGCCCTTCGATATCGAAAGCGCTGGTGTGGCACGGGCAAAGGAAACTCTTGCCGTCCGGAGTCGAGTTGATCGCGCAGCCCAGGTGGGGACACTCGGCCGAGAAGGCGATGACCTCGGGAGTGATGCCCTTGGGCTGGCGGACGAGCCAGACCGACCCGACCGGCTCGCTGGGATACTTGACCCAGGCGTCGGTGCGATCCTTGATGATCGCGAACGACTGCGGAACGCCAACGGAAAGCTGGCTGAGGCTTGTGAGCGTCTCGAAGACGTCCCTAACGGCGTCGCTTTTCTTGCGGCGCAGGGGTGAGATCAAGAACGCGATGGCCGGGACCGCGATGAACAGCTTCACCAAAGCTACCAGGACGATGCTCCCGGAGCGGTAGAACTCGCGACGCGTCATTCCATGCACTCCCTTCGCACAAGGGACTTGCTCTCCACAACCGTTCTGTCCCGCACGATCAGAGAGGGCGGAAAAAGACAGGGCAATCACGATGAAGCCGTCGACGCCGCGATCCTGAGCGGATCCACCGGCAAGTCACCCGCGGAATGGCGCTCGCTCCGGGCAGACGCGCCGGAGACTCTCCGGTATCGCGCCAGTCTCAAGCCCATCGCGACTCTGTCCCTATCGTTGCGCGGAGAGGGCCGCGGGATCAAGGGCTAGGCGGACCGCCTGGAGAACCCGGTCGACGACCTCGGCCATGGAGCCGGGAAGCGTCGCGCCGGCGGCGGCTCGATGTCCTCCTCCGCCCAACGAGGCCGCCAGCCCTGCGCAATCGAGTCCGCCGCGGGACCGGAATGACGCCTTGACGCCACCGCGCGCCTGCTCGATGAACAGTATGCCAACTTCGACGCCACGCATGCTGACGGTGAAATCGACCAGGTCTTCCGAGTCGGGCGGAATAGCACCCGTGCGCTCCAGGTCGTCGCGGGAGATCGTCGCGTACGCGATCCGGCCGTCCCGTTCCGTTTGCAGACCGGAGAGCGTCTCGCCCATCAGCCGCAGCCTGCCCAACGTGTTGCGTTCGAAGAGGTCTCGATAGATCCGTGTGACATCAGCGCCGGCCTCGATGAGCTCGGCCGCTGCCCGCATGGTGCCGGCACGCGTGGAGCTATGGCGAAACCAGCCCGTATCCATGGCGATGGCCGTAAGTAGGCCCGTGGCGACCTCGGGCGTCAGCCTCGCCCCTAGCGACGTGATTGCCGCCATAACGAGAATGCCGGTCGCCTCGGCCGAGGTGTCCTTAAGGAATAATGCTCCCATATCGTCCTGGCTGACGTGATGATCGATGACTACCCGAGGCCCGGCGAACGACCGGATATACTCGGCCATGTCGCCAAGCTGGTTCCACGCAGACAGATCGAGGATCAGGGCCACGTCGCGATCGACCAGTTCCGCCGGCTGGACCATCGTGCCGAAATGCTCGAAGAGAGTTCGATCGGGGTCGAGGAAGTCGTAGCGTGGCGGCGTGTGGCTGACATTGACCACGCGCACGTCCTTGCCCAACTGTCGCAAAAGTCCGACCATCCCCACCTCGGAACCCAGTGCATCGCCGTCGGGACGGATGTGCGTGGTGATGAGGAACCGGTCATGGGTCTCAATCAGGTCAGCCAGCGGAGTCCAGTCGATCGTCATGAAGGTATCCAGGCACAGTAGCGGGTACGAGCTTTGTCCCAAAGGTACCGAAAGGCCGCACTCGGCCGCAATCCCCGCATCACCTGGCGACCCGGTCTGTCGCCTGCTTCAAGTCGTCGCTCTTGATGGTACTCAGGTCGTGTAATCGTCCACGCGGAAGCGGCCCAGGTTCGCGGTGACCCAGGCGATCGTCTCTTGGAGCCCTTCATCGAGGCTATATCGTGGCTGCCAGTTCCAAAGCGATTGTGCCAGGGACGTGCCGGCGAGTAAGCGTTCCACCTCGCTGGCCACCGGGCGAATGCGGTTGGTTTCAGACCGGACCTCGAGCGTCCGGCCCAGCAGCCTGCCGATCCGTTCGACGAGCTCGCCGATCGAAACATCCTGGCCCCGGCCGACATTGACGACGCGTCCGATCGCCTCGTCGCAACCGGCGATCGAAACGAATGCCCCGGCCGTGTCCTTGACGAACGTGAGGTCGCGCCGCGGATCGAGCCGACCCAGTTTCACGAGCGGCCGGCTCAGGGCCTGGCTGATGATCGTCGGAATGATGGCGCGGGCTGACTGCCGGGGACCGAACGTATTGAAAGGACGCAGGATCGAAACAGGCAAGCCAAACGACCGGTGATAGCTTGCCCCCAAGGCGTCGGCGGCAATCTTGGTCGCCGCGTAGGGAGACTGTCCGCAAAGCGGATGCCGTTCGTCGATGGGCACGTACTGAGCGGTTCCATAGACCTCGGACGTCGAGGTCAGTACCACGCGCTCGATCGCACCGCTGTCGCGGCAGGCGTCCAGCAGGTGCGACGTGCCGACGACGTTGGTCTGAACCACGTCGTGAGGGTTCAAATACGAGTAAGGAATTGCGATCAGGGCTCCCAGATGGAAGACCCACGCCTGGCCCGCCACGGCCTTGCGTACTGCCTCCGGATCTTTGAGGTCGCCCCGGTGCACCTCGATCTGGGCCTGAATGTCCGTCGCCAGATCGCCGAGATGGCCTCGGTCGTCGCGACCATTGTAGCGCACCAGGGCCCGGACCCGGTGACCCTCGCGAACGAGCTGCTCGGTCAGGTGACTGCCGATGAACCCTCCTGCTCCGGTGACCAGCACGGCCTTGCCCATGGCTTGCGAACCTCCCTGCGCTTGAGCTTACTGACGACCGGTTGGCCTTTCGCCACGGCCCGACGCGCCGATCGTACGGATAATCACGCACGTTGACCACGTGAAACAGAGCGGCCGCAGTGCATCTTGTCCGGAGGGTACCGGCCCATCCCGGCCCGCCTGACCGGCTGGCCAAAGCCGGATTCGGCCGCTCATCGAACCCAACCAGTCTTCGCCGTCGGTCGACTCTGCTGAACGTGAAAAAAGTCCAAGACAGGATGAGTCGTCCTGTGCTGCCCCAACTTTCTAAAGCCCCTGTTTTCTCTCGTCGATAGAGTTATACAAGGATCTAAAGTGAGTCGGTACGACAATCGTACGATTCAGGAAACGGATACATCAACGACCGATAACGACAACTCGACCTGGAGAACGACCGATGACTTTACGCTTGGTCTTGGTCAGTCTGGTAGCAGCGCTGGGGTTTACGATCCCCGGCACACCGGTGATCGAGAGCTGGGTCGCCTCCACTCAGGACTGGATGAATGCCAGGTTCGCCGACTGGGACACCCGGAATTTGCCATCGACCGACGGTGTAATCGCAAGCGACCATAACGCAGAGAGGTTACTGGGGCGGCAGGCATCGCGGCTGAGCGAGGCCGTCATCACTCCTGAAGTCCTTTCCAGGCCGGTGAAAAACACGCAGTCTCTCGTAGAAAACACTCATTCGCCTCTTCTGCCGCCGGTCAAATTCGTCCCGAAATGCAGCGTGTTCGAGTCGCTCGAGATCGGCGAGAAGCCCGCTCGTGACATCGCCTTTCGGCTCGACCCCAGGAACAGTCGAGGGAGAGCGGCATCGCTGGAAGGGCCGCCGGCATCTTTAGCTTCACGCGTCAAGTTCGATGCTGCCTCGGCGGTCGGCACATCGGCTCGCCAGTGTACCGCCAGCCTGGATACGTGGGCCGCGTCCATCGCCCGATCGCTTCGTTCTTTGAGCTTTGCGGTTGCATCGCATCCGAGGACCGAGCATGGACCCCGGCTGAAGACCTCCATGATCGAACTTGCCGCGGAACTCAGGAGCAAGACTCAAGAGCCTGGCATCAAACTCGAGGAAGCCGCGGTTGGGCGGCGCCATGCAAGCGCTCCAGAGAGCTTCGGCGCGATGGAGCAAAACGAGAGTTTGTACTTCGCCACCGATCTGCCCCAGGTGTCTGAAGGTCTGGGCATTACGCCGCCGGCTTTGAAGGATTGCAGGCCCGTCATGGCTTTTGTTGCGGATGTCTGCTCGATCGCGGCACCTGCTAGGGCGGTGGTGGACGACGTGTATGAAGAGATGACCGGATGCTTGCGTCCTTTTGACGACGGATTCGCTCGTCCGGTCGCCAAGCCGGCCGCGGAAAGGCAGGCACCGGCCGTCGCCCCTGGAACGCAGAACGTGGCACGAAAATCCGAAGAAGTGACTGGGATCGCTCACAGACGCGCCATCAAACCCCGCTTCGAGCCGCTGGAGGTGGGTGAGTACCATCGGACGGTCATCGTCTTTGACCTCAACCGCCGCTGTGATGGCAGCCAGAGCGCGTCTGTCCCGGCTGACGCGACGGTTGCACCTGTCCCGACCGTCCTATCGATGCCCACCACCAAGGCAGAAAGCGTCTCCACGAGATTAGCCCCGGATCTGAGCCGGGCCGTGAAGCTGACCCGGGAGGCTGTTTACGCCTGGGTCAACGTGCTGGCCGGTCCGGCCATCGTGACGGTCGCGCAACCAAACTCGAACCGGATTGAGTAGATCTGAGGTTTGGCGATCGTTCATCGAAAGGCGGAAAGAGAGGCGGGCACCCTACCCGCCTTTTCTTGACCACTCTATTGGAGACGTGCGGTCTCCTCTGAATCCGGATCGCCAGGACGTAGGAGCGGCCAGGGAACGATCACGGCGCCATCCTCAGACGACGAGAGATCGTCTGCGATCGGCCTGCGGTAGCCAAGGGAAACGGCAACCTTGATGACTTCACCGTGTGTGGGGAACGATTTACCCGTCCGTTCCTTGAACTTCTGCATGGCGTTCATGAATTCCAGCTCGTCGTCGGTATACTGCTTCTCGAAGGTGGTCGGATCGATGCGCTTTCGTCGTTCCTTGCGGGCTCTCCGTTCGGGCCGAGGCTGGTCACGCTTGAGGATCGGCCTGAAATCTATCTCTTTGACATCGGCTTCTTTTGCATCCGCCCCTTTCTTGGAAAAAGAAGAGCGCCGGTCGCCGCCGATGCGGCGTTCGTGGAAAAGAGTGTTGGTAGGATAGGTCGAGAAATCGAATTCTTGACTTGCCGATTTCGTCTTATTGTTGTCCTCGGTCATGTTACGGTCTTCGATCTAGGAAAGACGTGAAGCGGTTGTCTCGCCAACCGCCGGGGCGACAGGCCTTTGGCGCCATCCGGAACGTCGAGCCACAACCGACCTCCTGCTGGGGCCAGAGCGCACCAGGGCTGCGGCACTCTGTCCCTAAGTAACCAGCGTCTCTGCACTTGAAAACTTCTAGAACACGCCACCAGAGGTGTCAAAGCTCCTTATGAGCATAATTGCAGGGCGGCTTGCGGTCCGCCGGCGATGGTTTTCTGCTGGGTCCGTGAAGCGGTCTGGCACGGTTCTAAGATCAAGTCGCAGTTACGCCCGACTTTGGCCCAACGGGCAACCATGTGGCATAATGGATTTCGAGCGAGAGCCGGTCGTCGTGACCGTGTGTCTTCTTTAAGTTTCCAATATTCAACCTGGAGTTTCTTAGGCTCCCCCTGTGGTTCCCTGCAAAGTCCGTGAGCCCGATCTGGTTTCGACTTCCGTTTTAGGGGCCGCGGGGCGGGTCCGAAGCGAGCCCCCACTTGCGAGCTTGCTGAGCCATCGCCATGAGCGTAAAGTAAACAGCGAAAACATCTAGCGCCTAATCCGGTCACCGTGCCGGTCAACCCTTCTGGTGGAGAGCATCGAACATGTCTCGAACCGCGCGAATGTGGAAAGGTGCCGGGCTGGCGACGCTAGGTGGCGTGCTCTTGTCCGGAGTTTTGGCACGCGGTGATGATGGCCCGCCACTGGCCAGCCAGTTGAGCGAGCTGGGGCGGCAGGCTCTCGCCCAGGGGGCCAATTCGATGGCCCAGACGTTCTTCCAGAAGGCGCTGCAGCTCGACCCCAGCAACGCTCAGGCTCAGCGCGGGCTCGAGCAGGCCAAGGCCGCGCGCGATCAAGTGCTCCGCGTGGCGGCGCAAAATTCGGGAACCTCTTCGCCTCCGGCCGCGACCCAGCCACCTGTTTCAGCGACCCAGCCACCTGTTTCGACGATCCAGCCACCTGTTTCGACGATCCAGCCGGCCCCCCCGGCTGCTGGTATTCCCGTCGGGGTCACAGGACCAACCCCTATCGATCCCAACCAAGGGGTCATCGGCAGCAGCACGCCCTTTCCCGGCATTCCGATCGTTCCAGCCCCCACCGGTGTTCAGACGAATCAGCCAGCTACGACCCCCGAGTCGCGCGCCACGCTCGAGGAGAGCGATCGGATCGACAACATCGCGCGTGAGCAGCTCACCAGTGATGTCGAGCAGCGACTTCAGGCGGCCCGCAACCAGGTCTCCTCGGGGCAGCCCGAGTCGGCACTGACGAACCTCCGGCTAGCCCAAAACCTGGTTCGCTCTGCGACGAACGTGCCGGAAAGCGTTCGCAGGACGCTCGAGAAGCGAATCCAGGCGCAGATGCTCTCCACCGTTCGCGACGAAGAGCGCATCGTGATGGAAAGAGCCGAGCAGCAGAGGCTGATCGCAGCATCCAATCAACGGCAGCGCGCCGTCACGGAATTCGTGATCAATCAGGAAACCATCAAGGCCATGATGACCCAGTTCGACCTGCTGATGGACGAAGGGGTTTACAACGAGCTCTACATCGGTGGTTACGGCAACATCACGGCAGCGACCGCGCCCTTCTACCAGGCGCGACTTCTGGCCCAGCACGCCCGCGCACTGATGCGGCGGGGAACCTTGCCTTACAGCGACTGGGATCCCACGCCCTACGCCGGCATGTGGGTCTCCCAGGCGATGGGTTTCCTCTCCCAGGAACAGCAGTTCGAGCTGCTCAAAGAATTCCGCTACATGATGACGATGCAAGACGTCTCACGAGCATCGGTCCCCTTCCCCGACAACCAGATCATCGAGTATCCCGACGCCGAGACTTGGCGTAACCTCTCGGAACGGCGCATCGCGAGGTGGGGGAAGGCCGTCGACGTCTTCGACCGCGACCCCAAGACCAAGCAGATCATCGAGAAGCTCGAGCAGCCGGTAGCGATGACGTTCCCCACCGATACCCCGCTAGAAGACGTTCTGAAATACGTCAAGCAGGCCACTCAGGGAGCCAACGATTCGGGCATTCCGATCTACATCGACCCGCTGGGACTCCAAGAAGCCGACAAAACGGTCACCTCGCCTGTCCAGATCGACCTCGAAGGAGTCCCTCTCAAGACGACCCTCCGTCTCTTGCTCAAGCAGCTCGGGCTGACTTACACCGTCAAAGACGGCTTCCTCATGATCACCTCGCAAGAGTCCGAGGACCAGCAGACCGAGATTCGCGTCTATCCGGTCGCTGATCTTGCCATCATTCCCCAGTCCCTCATGGGTGGTGGTGGTTTTGGTGGTATGGGCGGTGGTGGCGCGGGTGGTGGTGGCATGGGCGGTGGCATGGGCGGTGGCGGCATGGGCGGTGGCATGGGCGGCATGGGCGGTGGCGGCATGATGTGTGTTCCGGTCGAGCCGCGGTCCCAGGAGCCAGAGGGTACCTATCTGGAAAAAAAAAGCAACTGAACCAGCTTGACCCAGGTTTCACCCCCTCCAAAAGCCGATCGCCCGCGCGGGACCAGGCCAATCGCAAATCAGCCGGTTCCGCTTCTGTTTTCTCAGAGGCCAACCAGGATGTTCCCCTCGTCAAATCGAAGGGAAGCGGGAAGCCGGCAGCGGACTTGCTCTTGCGCCCCGCGAATCCCAAGGCCGGCACGCAGGGCTTGATTCCGATCGTTTCCGGGCCCGGCTCGGCTGTTGGGGGCCGACCCGCCGGCCACGTCGATCCGTACGCCTTCTGGTCTGAGTATTATCGCAAGCACGACGAATCGGCCGCGCAACTGCGTGAGACCCTGCGGCTGCTCAATCTCAGCAAGAAGTTCTCCGACGTTCACGCCGCCCTGACAGCCTACCTCACCGAGCGCCGCAAGAACGCCGAGCCCTGGATGTACGAGGCTTTGGCCATCGCCATCGAGATGATCGACGGCAAGCCCGAAGACATCAAAACCGCACTTCACTACGGTGCCGACCTGGCGCAACGGACGCACAACCCGAACCACCTCGTCAGCGTGGCCGACTTGCTCTTTCGCAAAGGCTATTACGAGCGGGTTGGCCCCCTGCTCGATGAAGCCGCGGCCAGAATTCCGCACCGCGCCGAGCCGCTGGTGATGTCGATCAATTTGGCGCAAAACACAAGAGATCCAAAGCGCATGGGTGATTCCATCGACGCCTTGCTGGCCCTAGGCTGGCCGAGCAGCGACGAGTACCTCCGCCGCGAGGCCCGCAAGCAGGCCGAGACGTTGGCTGAGAAACTCAAAGAGGACGGTCGTAACAGCGACGCCGATGCGCTCTTGGCGCGAGTCACGGCGGCCGAGTCGCGGGATGTCTGTATCCGCCTGACCTGGGACGGAAACGCCGATTACGACCTGGTGGTCGAGGAGCCGCTGGGTGCCAAGGCTCAGTTCTCCATGCCCAGAACCGTCTTTGGCGGGTCGATCATCAAGAACGGTTATGGCAGCCACCCGGAAGAGATCTACGTTTGCCCCCGCGGTTTCGACGGCGATTACACGGTGCGGATTGTCCCGGTCTACGCGGATCCTGAGAACGCCCCCACCCGGCTGACTCTGGAGTCGATCACCCACGAGGGGACCGTAAGCGAGGCAAAGGACACCCGGACTCTCGTTCCGGAAGAGCCCCAGGCCAAGCCCCTGGTCGTTTCCTTGAAGGGAGGAAGGCGGAAGACAGTGCTGCCATTTCTGAGCCCCGCGGCGATCTTGGAGTCCGTGTTCTGTTCGGCCGATCCGGCGGAGGGGCCCGGCGCCCCTGCCAAAGCTCGTACCCATGCGGCTGGGGCGCCGGCACGCTCGCCTCAGACGCCCAGGCCCACGCGTCGTGCATCTGCGCCGACGGCGCCACAATAATCGGCCGCAGTCAGGGAAAGAAAGGGAAAGAAAAGAAGAAAGGGACAGACAATGTTATGTCAATCGGGGAAGAAGATAAAGGGACATAAAAGAAAATAAGGAGAAAGGAAAGAAAGGGTCAAAAGAAAGAGACAGGCAATGTTATGTCCATGTGCGCCGACGGCGCCACCATGATCGGCCGAGCCGGCTCAGACACCGGCGGCAAGGAAAGGGAAGGACAGTCTTTATGCCGGTTCCTGGCTTGCAGACTGTCCTTCTTGGTTCCTTTCAACGTCATTGAGGCCGTGGACGGCAGAACGGCGAGAATCACATCAGGTGGCCATGGAAAGGGACGGCTCGCGATAGGCTCAATCGTGAATTCCCGCGAAAAGCTGACCCCCGCTCCGGTGAACTCGGGCGGCCTAGCACACTTCATCCCAAGAACGCCGCGGAATTTCCTCCATAGGCGAGCGCCGGGGCTATAATACAACTCGCATAGCGTCTCGAAGAGTCGGGTCTCAAACTCTAGTCTTGCAATACGTTCGGGTGTTTTCCACTGGCCGAATAATTCAACTGAGCCGAATACTTGTCTCAACATGTCTCGTAATTCATCCTCTGCGAATTCTCTCACGTGGAATGGATTCTTGATGTTACCGTGTTCGTCTCGCTCGGTAATCTCGCCGTTTGGCGTACTCACCACGAGAGTCCCCTCCTCAGTCAAGATCTTCCTTGCTTGTTCCAAGAATCGTATCGGGCTATTGAGGTGTTCCAGGTTCTCGAGGTTGACTACGACATCGAACGGGCCGAGCAAGTCTGGGATTTCCGTAAGGCGTTCGACATCTCCCTTGACAAATCGAAGGTTGTCGCAACGGTACAACCGGCTCGCCTCGGCCAAGGCCTCATCCGATACGTCTACTCCCACAATGCTTCCCGTGCTGTGGATCGCCAAGAGCCACGTTCCATAACCCGTACCGCAACCTGCGTCAATCACGCTCCTGTTAAGGCAGAATGGTTGAGCGAAGATATAGCGCTGGATGTGGTTGAAATAACCGCCGAAAAATGACTTATCTTCAAGAGAAATTCTCTCAACCATTAGCCTTATCCCGAGTCGTTAAGTCACTTCAAAACCTGGTTTTTAATATTAATCGGAAAAGAAAAGAAAGGCAATATTGCCCTTCTTCCGGGCCCGGGAAAACCGAACCTGCTGACCATGATCAAGAGTGTCAAGTGCCTCCCCTTTTCCACTGAAGTGTAAGTGTCAACTGCCTGTCCTTTTTGACTTGATCCTGCAGCGCAAGGTCGCCATCAAGGTGCTCAAGGAGCAAAGCGGTACGGAGGTCGGCAAGAAGCTCCGCCTTGAAGCCCAGATCGCCGCCCGTCTGCTGCATGAGAACGTGGTGCGGGTTTATGACTTCGGCCAGGCGGTAGGTGTTCACAGGGTGTGATCAGCGGGATCAGGCGGCCTTGATTTTGGTTGTGGTGACTGGTAAGAGAGAAGGGATGTCTTGGCCACGACGGGTCGCCTCAAAGCACGATGTCAGGTAGTCCAAGACGTTGCCGCCCTGTTGTCGGCAGGTGGCCACGACCGTCAGCATTCGCTCTACGAACCTGCTCCCCTGCACGCTGTCGGTCCCGCCACTGATTCGACGCC
>JBKQMU010000018.1:0-13571 GCA_052146555.1 Isosphaeraceae bacterium | reverse complement strand
GGATCGGTCCGTCCCCATCGACTACACCTGGGCATACCACGGCAGCCCGCAAGAAGGGTCACTCCTGATCGGGTACGACGCGAGCCGCGGCTTGATCACCAGCCAATGGATCGACTCCTGGCACATGCGTGATAAGGCCATGGCGTGCGAAGGCCCTGTCGTTGCGGGTGAACCGATCTCGGTTCGCGGGTCGTACGCAGCCCCCGCGGGGCCGGACTTGGGATGGCGCATCATCGTGGCCATCAAGGATCAGCGTCTGCAGGTCGCGATGCACAATATCACCCCGGACGGTCGAGAGGATGTGGCCGTCGAGGCAGAGTACTCGCGGGCCACTCCGTAGAGGACCCTGACGGGCGGTTATTGTCGCGGCATCGGGCGGGCAATCCAGGCTGAGCCCGGCAGGTTCGAGATATCTAATCGAGGGGCGTGAGTAGCTTTGGACCAGAAAGTCGGAATAAGCCTTATACGCCGAGATTTTCCGGGGCTACGGGGCCGGAATCGGGCCGATTTGCCCAGGTTTTCCCCGAAACTCAACGTATAACCTGGCTTATACACGCAGTTTGCTCATGCTTGTATTAGCAATCGCAAGCAAATGAAACCACTGGTTTTCTAGGGGCTTTCGCCCCTATTCCAGTTCTCTGGTCCAATGCTACTCACGCCCCTTGTAGGCCTCGCGCACCCGGTCGATGATCCGTCCCGTGGCCGCCACGCCGACGTCGGCCTGGATGAGCCGGGCTTCCAGGTCATCGAGGAACGACTGGTCCACCTTGCGGCCGAACCAGGCGCGGAGGTTGAAAAGCTGGGCCGTCCTGGCCAGACCCTTTTTGAACCGTTCCAGAAGCCCTTTGATCGCCATGTGCGTCTTTCTTAGGGGGGCCGAGCCCGGCGGAATTCGATCCGCTGCGGTGCCCCGGTCGATATCAGTCTTTGGACACGTCTGATTCTACCGTGCCTCCGGTGGCATTGGGCAGAATGCCCCAGCTACCCGACGCCAGCGAATCTGATCAAAACAATAGCCATGTCGTAAACTGACAATATGAGGTGGTGCGCTGGCTCCGCGCGACCAGAACGGCCGGTCGAGGTTCGATCCGCGCGCCGAACCGACAAACTCGTCATTGAGGCGGGAAGAAGGAGCCGGCGATGTCCCCAAATGTCCCACTCTCAGCAAGAATTTCGCCGGAGAAGTATAAGGAAAGCCAATAGTACTGACCTTGTCCTCCTGGGCGAAGGTGCCGCGCAGTGGCGGCTGAGGGGTGTCTGCCGCCAGAAGGAAACAGCCCTGGAATTCATCCCGACACGACTATCCGATGGGGGCCTTGGTGGCGTATGATTCTGGGTGAGGATGGAACGAGGGGCGGGTCGATTGCAACGAGGCACCGAAACCTTCTGCTTTGCCCAAGCGACGGCTTGACCACCGCGCCGGAACTTGGAGGCAAGCGCACCGTTTTGCCGTCGCGAGCCCGTAGCAGAGGCTAGCCGAACATGACGCGACGCTCCCGAGGCCGTGAAGTCGCCCTCCAGGTCTTGTATCAGATCGAGCAGAATCACGGTGTTAGCACCGGGGACATACGTCAGTTCGTCAATCGCCGGCTGCTGGGCGACAAAAAGCTCATCGAGTTCACCGACGACCTCATCACCGGGGTCCGGGACAACCAGCCCCAGATCGACGAGATGATCAAGGCGGTCGCCGAGAACTGGCGGCTGGACCGCATGGCTGCGATCGATCGCAACATCCTGCGGCTGGGGGCCTACGAGGTCGTCTTCCGGTCCGAGGTGCCCGCCAAGGTTGCCATTAACGAGGCGCTCGAGCTGGCCAAGCGGTACAGCACTGCGCAGTCCAGCCGGTTCGTCAACGGAATTCTCGACCGGGTCTTCCAGCTTCATGTCGAATCTAAGCCGGAGGGGGACTGCCCCGCGGTCGATGCTCCGGCAGCCGCTCGCCCGGTCGTTGACGCTCCGGCAGCCGCTCGCTCCGCCGGGGATGAGACTCCAGCGCCTCCCGCGGCCGACGACCCGCAACCCGCCCCGGGCGGTCCTGAGCCCGGATGAGGGCCGATCGGACCGCTCTTCGGGAGCCTTCGCAGCTGACGGGTCCGAGCAGTCCCCGCGGCGCCGTCGATTTGCACGTCCACACGACGCATTCCGACGGTGCCTGCTCGCCGTGCGAGGTGGTCCGGGCGGCGGCCGGGGTGAAACTCTCAGCCCTGGCGATCACCGATCACGACACGGTCTCCGCCCTGGCTGTGGCCCGGCCCGAAGCGACTCGGCTGGGAATCGAGTTGGTTTGCGGCGTCGAGCTGACCTGCGCGCTGGAGGGTCGCGAAGTTCACCTTCTGGGCCACTTCATCCGCGTGGACGACCCACCCTTGCTTGAGGCCATGCGCTGGCTTCGCCTCGGCCGGGCGGAGCGAATGCGGGCCATGGCTGTCGCGCTGCGGTCGCAGGGCCTGGTTCTCGATCTGGACGTGCTTGAAGCCTGGTTTCCCCGCGCTGCGCTGGGGCGGCGGCACGCCGCACTTTACCTGGCGCGGACGGGTCAGGTGAGCAGCGAGCGCGAGGCCTTTCGCCGGTTCCTGGGCGATGGATGCCCAGCGATCGTGCCCAAGCCGCGGCTGGATCTGATCGAGGCGATCCGCCTGGTGCGGGGCGCCGGGGGCGTGCCCGGACTGGCCCACCCCCCGTTCAACCTGCATGCGGCGACCCTGGAAGCGCTGGCCGCGGCGGGGCTCGGGGCTATCGAAGTGGATGGCCCGGGGATCTCCAGCCGCCTGGGCCGGCGGTTCCGGGACTGGGCCAGCCAGCTCGATCTGGTGCCGATCGCCGGCAGCGACTTCCATGCCCCCGACCGCCCCGGCCGATGGGTGGGTGCCATTAATATCCCCGCGACCGATTTGGAGCGTCTCCGCCGAGCCCGGCCCTTCTTCGGCGAGGGCGTTTGACCACGCCGAAACCCGACCCAGGCCGGTGCCCTGGGCTTTATTGTTCAGACCCTACGCGCTGGTCTTCGTCGCTCCGAAGGAGCAGAACATGCCAGCCCAGGGCAGCGCTCTGGGAAGGTCGCCAAGACCCGCGGTCGTTGCGGCCACCTCGCCCATGCGCCGGCTGTGGCGAGTGGTCGTGGGCATGGCGTCACGCCACCAGTCGGCCGTGGTGCTCGGCGGCGTATCCCAGGCGAAGACCGAATCGATTGTAGCCGCCGAGCCAACGCTCGGACCGACCGCCTGTCCAACGCCCGCACCCGTTCCACCCAGGGCGAACGCCGGACTGGGCGAGCCGTCGAGCGGATACGTACTGCTCGCGTCCGCGATGTCCAAATAGCCCGTGTAGGTGATGAGCTGCCCGAAAGTGAGAGGCGGCGGCGGGGTGTTGTCGACTCCCCAAGGGTTGCAGAGCTGGAACGTGTCAGTTGCCGCGTCGTAGCCCACCACAGTGTAACCATGATCTCCGACGAGCCCCCCGACAACGTCTCCAAGCGGGATGTTGACGGTGCATGCCGCCACGGCGTCATGCGCGGCCAGCGCGTCAATAAGCTGCTGCTCCGTCACGTAGCTCGCGCCATATTGGATGATCGAGGTCTCCCCGGTGATCTGCTCGAAGACCGTGCCGGGGTAGCCGCCTGCAATACCACCACTATCCCCGCTGCTGTCGGTGTAGCTATTGGTGCCGTCACGCATAAAGCTGTATCCCGGTTCGGTCCATTCTGCTTCCTTGCCCGTTTCGTTCCACTGGGCGTAAGCCTTCTCAGCCATCGCGACCCAGAGCACGTTCGCGCTGTTGATCGAGGTGGCCGTAGACCAGGGGCCAACCTTCGCGTACCACGTGTTGTACAAGCTGCCGGACTCAATTGCGGGCAGATATCGGTCGACGGTCACGTAATCGGCGACACCCTGGTCGTAGAAGCGCACGGTCCAGGTGCCGTCGCCATTGTCCTGGAACATGTTCTGGATCACGTTTGTGTGCGTGTTGGCCAGCGCCCCCAGCCCGGCGATGAAGTAGCAATCGCCCACTGCCCCCTGCTGCATGTCGGTATAGCTTGGGGTCCCATTGAACAATGACCCGGCGAACGAGACGTAGGTAAGATTGACCCCCGAAATGCCGCTCGAAGCCGCAGGGTGGTCCGTGCCCAGGAACCACTTGTCGATCAGGTCGTTCACCTGGACCGAGCTACTGCCGGCCGCGAGGTTGCCCAGCGTCTGGCCCTGGTAATGTGCATTGGCCACGTTGCCGTCGACGACATCCGACGCCAGCACCCGCACCGAGTCGGGCATGTTGAAGAGCGTGGCGTCGGCCACGATTGATTGCAGGTCGGTCAGCTCCGTCTGCGTCACCGTGGAGTACTCATCAGCCGCGAGCTGGAGAAGCTGAATCATGTCGGTGCGATTGATGATGCCGCTTGAGGCGAAGGTCTGCACCAGGTTGCGGATTCCTGGATCATTGAGCGTCAAGTTCATGACCGTCACGACCGCGGAGCCGGTCACCGCGCCGGAGCCGGCTTTGACGGTCGCCGCGCCGAACGAGCCCGGCGCCGTGAACACTCCCGCCGCACTGATCGAGCCCGCCGTCGCGCTCCAGGTGAAGCTGGGCTGCGGAGAGAGCAGGGCACCGAATTGATCCAGCCCCGTCGCGCTGAAGGAGCGGCTCTGGCCCGGGCCGATGTCGATCGGACCAGGAGTGAGGTCGATGGACGTGCGCGTCGCGCTGACAAGGACGTTCACGGAGCTTGTCATGGAAAGCCCCAGCGCGTCGGTGATCGTTGCCGTGAACGTGTACGACCCGGGGCCGGCGAAAGTCACCGTCGTATTGTGCGCCGCGTTCGTGCCGTCCACTGAGAACGTCGGCGATGCCACGCCCGCCGGAGCCGAGGTCGTGGCCCACGTGTACGAGAGGCCCGATGCGCCGGCGGAGTCGGCCCCGAGCACCGACAGCGTGGTCGAAGTGCCGATAACCCAGCCACTCCCGGCCGCCGCAGGAGAGGCGACGGTCGGGAGCGCGGAGGTCGGATACACCTTAGTTTGCCCGGCGACGGAGCCCGCGGAGGCCGTCACCGTCGCGATCGTGAGATTACTTGGAGCCGTGAAGAGGCCGGAGGAGCTGACGCTGCCCGCTGTCGTCGACCATGTGAAGGCCGGCTGCGTGGCCATCTGCTGGCCGAACTGGTCAAAGGCCGTCGCCGTCAGTGCTTGCGATTGTCCCGCCGCCAGACCGACCGGGCCGGGGCTGACCGCGACCGACGTGAGCGTCTGGTCCACGGTGACAGTGACGTAGCTGGGGGTCGATAACCACGTCCCCGAAACATATCCCATCACCGTAACCACAAACCTGTACGTGCCAGCCTCGTACACGGTGACTGTCGTAGTAGCCGCGCCGTTGTAATTATTCACCGAGAAGCTCGGGAACGGCGCGTCGTGGGGCATCGCGTCAACACCCCAGTCGTAATCAAGATTTCCGGCGCCTCCGTCCTGACCGCCTGGCTGATCACCCAGCACCGAGAGCACAGTCGAGGTGCCGGTCACCACGGCGGGGCTGGCCGATGCCGGGTTGACGATCCAGGGTTCGTGGGAGATACCGACAAGTGCTGTCCCGCTGAGCGTTCCAGCGGTGGCCGTGATTGTGACCCATCCAAAGACGCCCGAGGAGGTGTAAAGGCCACTGGAGGTAATCGTGCCGGCCGTCGCACTCCATGTGGACACTGGCTGTGACGGAATGGCTGTTCCAAACTGATCCTGGAAGACGGCGCTAAATTGCTGGGTACCCACCTCGGGTACGAAAACAAGGTTCGGGGTAACGGCGATTTGGGGGACCTGTGCAACGCTGACGTTCACCGAGCTGGTCGCGCTCAGACCGGCCGCGTCCGTCACAGTCACCAGGAACGTGTACTGGCCCGCGGCGTTGAAGGTCACCTGTGTTTCGCTGCCGTCGGAGTTGAGGGTGTAGAAGGTTGGTGCGGAAGCGCCTGCGGGTGCCGCGGTTGTCGTCCACGTGCACGTCAGGCCCGATGAACCGGCCGGGCCGCTGGCGATTACGTACAGGTCCGCGTACCGATAGGCGTCATTCTGGTACGTTACCGAGGCCGGCTGATCGATAGCCGGTCCGGCAATTGAGACGTTCGCTGTTGTGCTGAGTGAGCTGGCCGCCACGGTGATTGTCGCGGAGCCGCCAGTCTGTGGCGCCGCATACAGCCCGGCCTGCGTGATCGTACCGGTGCTGGCGCTCCAGGTGAACGTCGGCTGCGACTTCATCGCCGCTCCAAACTGGTCCTCGAGCACGGCGCTGAATTGCTGCGTGGCTCCCTGAGCCAGGCTGACGGTGCCTGGAGTGACTACGACCTGAGTGGCGACCTGGGCAACACTGACGTTGACCGAGCTGGTCACGCTCAGACCGCCGGAATCGGTGACGGTGACCATGAAGGTGTATTGCCCCGCCTCGTGGAACTGCGCAATGACCTGCCCCACATTGTAAGGGTCGTTGGTGAGGCTCGGCGCGGCGATGCCCGGGGGTGCGGCGGTGGTCGTCCACGAGTAGGACAGATTCGAGTCACCGGCCGGGTCGCTGGCGGTGAGCCTGAGATACGCAGAGCCCGCGGCGTTATTCTGAGACGTGATCCAGGCCGGCTGGACGATGGTGGGCCCAGGATTCGTGACGCTCACGCTTGCCGTGCCGCTGGTTGCGCCCGCCGCCGCGGTGATCGTCACGCTGCCGCCGGTCTGCGGCGCGGTGAAGAGCCCTGCCTGCGTGATCGTTCCTGCGCTTGTGCTCCAGGTGAGCGCCGGCTGCGGCGTTAGGTCATGCCCGAACTGGTCCTTGACATCGGCTGTGAGCTGCTCGGTCTGGCCCGAGCTCAAGGCGGCCGTTGCCGGGCTGACGGCGATCGATGTCGTCACCGGACTGACCGTCACGCTGAGCGCCTTGGCGGCGGCCAGACCGCCGGAGTCATCCGCGATCACCGCCAGCGTGTACGCGCCGGACATGCCAAACCAGGCCGTCGTCGAGCTGGCACGGTTGGAGACATTGGTGCTGAAGATCGGCGCCGGGGCCCCGACTGGGCTCGCCAGCACTTCCCAGACGTAGCTCAGGTTCGCCGGGCCGCCGTCGTCAACCGCGACCGCCGACAGGTTTAGGGAGCTGTTGGTAGGACCGGCGTTGACTGACGTGGACAGGATCGTCGGCGGCTGGTTGACGACCTGAATCGTGGTCGACGCCGAGACCCCGCCGCTGGCCGCAGTCACGACCTGCGGACCCCCAAACCAGGGCGCTGCGTAATTTCCCGTCGGGGAGATCGAGCCCGCCGTCGCCGACCACGTGACCAACGGTGGATGCGCAAGCGGCAGGCCGAATTGATCGAGCTCGATTGCCATCAAAGACACGCCACCGCCGGAGACGATAGCAGAGCTGACTGGGATGACCACCATCCTGCTGACCGTGGGGCTGACGACCACGCCGACGGTGCTGCTGGCCTTGAGGCCCGTGGGATCGGTCGCGGTCACGTTGAACTGATACGTCCCGGCCATGCGGAAGTTGACGGTGGTCGTCCGGGCGGCGTTGCTGGCGTTGGCCGTGAAGACAGGAGACGGGGCGCCCGCGGGAGCGCTCGTGACCGTCCATCTGTACTTGATCTTGCTCGTGCCGTGGATATCCGTCGCCTGCGTCGAGAGGATGGCACTGGTGGTCGTCACGTTCGTCGTGTTCGCCATGGCCGTCACGGCGATCTTGGGCGGCGGTGCCGGTTTCGCGACGCTGGTGTGCACCGAACCTTTGGAGACCCGCGACATCGCCGCCGCGGTGTGATGCCCAAGAGTGCTGAGGAGCTGCCGGCTCTCCATCACCTCGGCCTGCGGCCAGCAGGCCCGTCCCCGCCGCGCTCGCCGCGGACGCAAGCGATCGGACCTTGTGCTTGTGGATCGTCCTGACCGAACGTTCTCGTCGACGGACGACATGATACTCATCGAGGAGGCGCTCCACCGCCGGAGATGGCGCAGGCGCGATTGACCTGGCTTACGGCGGGCGCGACGGGCATCGGACTTGGTTCGAAAGGAAACGGATCCCGTTTGAATCAAGCCTAGCCCAGGGTCCTCCGGTCGATGCCCCCGGCCAGCGCGGTGTGGCTCGAAGGCAACGCCCTGGGAACATTCGGACCCGCCCCGGGCGGGTGGCTGTGGTGGAGCGAAGCGACACCACAGACCAGCACGGGGCAACGCCATCGCCCCGCCCCTGGGGCATTCGGCCCCAGCCAGCGGGCGCGCCATCTTGCCGAGTGGCTCGGTCTGCCCTATTCTGTCATTCCATGATTGAACCTCGTCGAACCTCGCACCGCCGGGCATACAATGAACCCGGACATGCCCACGAGTTGACGTTCGCTTGCTATCACAGGTATCGCTTCTTCTCTGCCGAGCGAACTTGCCAATGGTTTTGCGAGTCCGTCGAGGAGGCGCGGCGGGACCTCGATTTCGCGCTCTGGGCCTTCGTAATCATGCCCGAGTACGTTCACCTCATCGTCTGGCCTCGAAAGCCGGTCTACGAGATCTCGGCAATTCTCAAAGCCATCTGGGAACCGGTAGGCAGGCACGCGGTGGGGTACCTGGCGAAGCATGCTCCTCATTGGCTTTCACGGATAACTCGGCATCGAGGACAGAGAGTCGAACGCTTGTTCTGGCAGTCGGGCGGCGGCTTCGATCGGAACATCTGGGAGCCGAAAACCTTGATGTCGATGATCGACCATGTGCACATGAACCCACTCCGGCCGGGCCTCGTGGCGAAGGCCAGAGACTGGCGATGGTCGAGCGCAGGATGGTTCGAAGGTACTCCAACGTGTGGTCTGGTTCCCGACCGTCTGCCTCCGGAATGGGTACCTCAAGACTGAAAGTGGCGGGGCATTCTGCCCCGGTCACCAATCGGGCCATCCGGCCTGGGGCATTCTGCCCCAGCCACGCATCGCAGTGGGTGGCTGCGGTGGAGCGAAGCGACACCACAGACGATGCTAGGGCAACGCCATCGTCCCAGCCACCCGAGGTCACGTCTCAAACGATCGTGCAAGCCTCCTCGAAACTGAGCCGAGGGGAACGCGGGCGGAGTTTGGTCGCATCACCGTAGCCCAGGTTGCAGAGAAAGTTCGACTTGACCGTAGTTCCCGCAAAAAAGGCCGCGTCGACCTTGGCGTTATCGAAACCGGACATCGGTCCGCAATCGAGCCCCAGCGACCGCGCCGCCAGCATGAAGTAGGCTCCCTGCAACGAGCCATTGCGCAGCGCGACGTACTCGAGCACGTTCTCCGGCAGGTCCTTGAACCAGGCCTTGGCGTCCACGTGGGGGAAGAGCTGGGGCAGTTTCTCGTAGAAGCGGACGTCCATGCCGATGATGGCTGTGACGGGCGCCTTCATGGTCTTGTCCACGTTGCCGGCGTCCAGCGCGGGCTTGAGCTTCTCTTTGGCTTCCTTCGACTTGACGAACACCAACCGCATGGGACACATATTCGCCGAGGTCGGCCCCATCTTCGCCAGGTCGTAGACCTGCCGCAGCAGACCGTCGTCCACCGGCGTGTTCTTCCAGACGTTGTGCGTCCGGGCAGCCCGGAAGATGAGCTCCAGCCCGTCATCAGTGAGTACCCTGCTCATGGTCGCGCCTCACGCGGTGAAAGGATCGGTCATTCCAATTCATCTAAAGAAACCGAAATCCCGGTCAGGACGTCAAGAGGCTATTGATGCAAGAGCAGCCACCGACCGGGATCTCACCGGGCCCGGCAGTGACGCTCGGCGCAGCTTGAACGAGGCGCCCTTTGCCCGCACATGGATCGGATGACTGCTTCCGGGCTTCAGCCCGCGAACTCACGCGACGGCATCAAGTGTCGCTGTCGAGGAGGGAGATTTGTTCACAGGTCGAGTTCCCACCAAGTCTCCTCGCGTCGATGGCGGTAAGCATCGGCAACGATTTCGTCGATCAGATCGGCGTCTTCGCGCATGCAGCCCAAGACCGGATCGGGTGGATGATGGTCGCGGGCCGAGGGTAGTATCGTGCTCAAATCACAATCCGGGGTTGATGGTTGAGTAACCCGTGGCGACCTGCTATGAATAAGCGTGTACAACTTGCTCGACTCTTTGGGATACCCAGATGATGGAGAACCTGGACAATGAGTACTGTGAATAAAACTGATAAAAATGAAGGGTTTTTGGTCTTCCAAGACCCAGTTGGCCCTGGGCATTTGGCAGTGAAGTTTTATGAGAAATTCGAAGAAGCAGAAACTGAGGCGAGGAAGTTGCTAGGTTCTAACATGCGCGTGTACGTGGTTCCGGGAGTGCGCTTTACCACTGATAACATCGAGAAGCAATTCTATCTGGACATCGGCGTGGTGTCTGAATAATAATCTTCTCACCTCATCGAGCGTGATCTGCTCTGAGCTGCGGTCGTACACTTTGCCGTCTTGGGCGATTCGTGGTTGGCGATCTGGTGGGCGTGCTCGATGCTGCCACCGTTTTCCAGGCGGGCGGTGATGCGGGACCATTTCCACGACGGTGACGGCGGAAATGGTGTATCGGGAAAACGCCTTGCGGTAACCCGTTGCATGCGAGGTGACCGTCGCGTTTGTGCCCTTCGCGATGTCCGAGAAGATGTCAGTGTCGAGGAGGGATTTGTTCAAAGGTC
Source organism: Isosphaeraceae bacterium (assembly GCA_052146555.1). Taxonomy (GTDB): domain Bacteria; phylum Planctomycetota; class Planctomycetia; order Isosphaerales; family Isosphaeraceae; genus Aquisphaera. The sequence goes on along the minus strand of JBKQMU010000018.1, from coordinate 2,939 downwards.
GAGTTCCCGCCAAGTCTCCTCGCGTCGATGCCGGTAACTATCGGCGACGATTTCATTGATCAGGGCGGCATCCTCACGCATGGAGCCGAGCACGGGATCGGGGACTGCCATGGTGGCGCTAACGGAGATATCCCGCCGGGTCTATTCCCGCCGGTGCTTCATGGCGTCGGCGACGATCTGATCCAGTTCGTCGGCCGCATCGCGCATTGCCCCAATGGACCCGAGGCCAGGAACGGCCTGGGGAGCTTTGGGTTGCTGAAGGTAGGATCGCACAGCACGGGCGACGAGATCATCGGCCGAGCGAAACTGCCCACTCTGGACTTGGGCAAGGACAGAGCGTTCCAGATCTTCGGGTAAATGGATGGTCATGTTAACCATTCTCCTTCGCATTCCAGGATGCCACGGGGCAGCAGCGTTGTGAAGCCGATCGATTTCACTGCGCAGCATGAGGTTAGGTGATTGGCGGCGTGAGAGGATTGGGCGAACTCTCCAGTTGCAGCGTAGAAGTTGGTAGGTTATGTACTCTGCAGACCTGCTGGCCAGGGAACACGCGATATAATGTAAGAGGGTGGCAGACCTAACGAAATTGTCTTGCGATGTTTAAGGCGCTAAATCGAAAAGACTTACGTGATGATTGACCAGAAGGACACCGCTGCTTCACCTCGGCTCGACAGGGGTGCTGCATTGGCGGACCTGCAGCGGTTACGGGCATTGCCGCCAAACTGGAGCGGGTACGGCGACGCGGCGATCGATCGCGGGGTAATCCGGGCGGCCGAGGATTTCATCCTTTCCTTGCCGACCGACATCATTACGACGCCCAAGGCTGTTCCGATGACACGGGGCAGGCTTCAATTCGAATGGCACCGAGGAGACCGCTCGCTGGAACTTGAGTTTGAGACCAGCGACCGATTGCATTACCTGAAATGGGATTCTGATACGAACATCGAAGAAGAGAATGTGATTTCTGTGAGTGATACGGACACGATTCACTCACTTCTTCGGTGGTTTGCGTCGGAGCCGGTGAATGTCTAGTGGGAGCCAGACCGGTCCGCTTCTAGCCGACACCGAGGATGTGTATCGAGCCATCCTCTACCCGGATTGGTGGTCGGAAGAGAGGAAACGGCCGTCCTCAGCGGCATTCGACGCTCCGGTCTTCTCCGTCGATGTGAAGTCGAAAACGACGCCACAGCAAATCGCTGCGCGCTTCCGGAACGTGACCCGGCTCGCTGAATTCAATTGCGGTGAGGGAAGGGCGCTCGGCTTCGAGTCGCGGGATGAGCTTGATCCAAATCAGCCGGATAACCTTGCTCACGCCCATGTCTACTTCCTCGATTACCACGCGACCAATCCAAGCCAACGCAAGAAGAAGGCCCGGAAGCTTGCGGAGACGTGCAAAGAGGTTGTCGTCTGATTCTGCTCTGCTTGCTCAAACCACGAATCTTTCGACTTCATTGAGCGTGATCTGATCGCTGGTACGGTCATACAAATTGGTCTTCTCCGTCGATTCGTGGTTGGCGATCTAGTGTCCGCGCTCGATGGTGCCGCCCTCCAGAGATGGCGCCATGCAATCTCCTGGCCACCTCTCGGGTCATTCGAGCAGCTCCGGCAGCAGGGTGAGTGCGCGGTTGCGCTTGAGGCGGATGATCGAAAAATCGCGGCGGTCGAGGGTGAACACCGTGCGGATGTTTTCACGTTCTGCGAGGTGGGCGAGGGCGGCATCGGCGAGCTGAACGCCCGCATCCTCATAACGGCGCATGATCGCGGCGATGGCGGGCAGGTCGTCGGCATTGAGCGGAAGCAGGCTGAAGACGCCGTCGTCAAAACCGTCAAAGAGCTGGTAGAGGCTGTGAGGCCGCTGGCGGAGCAACCAGGCCGCCTCGGCGATCACCGGCCAGCAGGTGAAGAGCGGCGGACGCAAGGTTTTCAGGACGTCGGAGCACCGCTGGTGCTGACTGTCATCTTCCGAGAACACGGCGACGAGCGGGCCGGTGTCGACCAGGACGCGGCGGTCAGTCACGCCCGAAGCCTTCCATGTGCTCTGGATTGGTGCTCAGGTCGGCAGGCAATCCCTTGGCAGACCCGATGATTCCAAGGCGTTTGGCGATGTCGTAGGCCGATTCGCGGGGCGTCCGCTGCCGCATGTGCTCTTCCAGCGCCTGTCGCACGATTTCGGACGGTCGGACGCCTTTCTCCCTGGCTTCGGCTTCCAGCTCTTTCTTGAGGCGTTCGTCGACCCGGATACTGATGCGTTCCATGACAGTTCCTCGCGTGAAGTATTCGTCAGACACTCTATCACAGTTGTCTGACAGAGGCAAGCACTCGGACAGGGGAGGCGGGGCCGTTTCATTGCCTGCAAAAAGGCGCCACAGCCTGCCCCCTCATCCGGCCTTCGGCCCGCTCCCTCGAGGGAGAAGGAAAGTTAATACCTTCTCCCCCCTGGAGGCGTTTCGCCTTTCACGTGGCTATTTTGTCGGGGCTCGAATGCTGGCTCCGCTTGATTCGAAGCTTCTCCTGCGTTCGGAGGTTGTGCGCCAGGACCGCTAGGTCGCAGAGCAATCGCGCGGGTAGCTGGGCGTAGGAACGGCGCACCTCGCAGAAGGTAAAGGCGAGGAGATCCAGATCTCCCCTCAGATTCAGACGGCCGGGCTCGCCAGGGGCTGCATCCTGGAACACCTTCGGGGCCGGGCCAAACACGGTTTCGAGCAACGGAGACGCCCACACGCCGTGCCGCTCGTTGCCGGGGACGTAAACCGGCTGCTCGCGTGTGATCGGGCGATCCAGCACCAATCCGGTTACAGCCGGGATCAGCAAGGCGGTCAGGGGAAAGCTCGCCAGATACTCCCAGTCGCCAATCCGGACAGGCTCGGAGAGTGCCAGGCCCTGCGACCGGAACGCCTTCTCGGTGAGCTCCAAACAGTACAACGAGTCATCCTCCATGC
>JBKQMU010000017.1:0-110028 GCA_052146555.1 Isosphaeraceae bacterium | reverse complement strand
AGGCATTGTCGTTTTCGAGTGAGCGCTTCTCCGAATTCCATCATCTCGTTTCGTGGCTTGTTTTACAGGGCGCAAGCCACTGTCAGCCATATGTCAATCTTCGTATCACGCTTGTTTTAGGACTAGATCGCGCGGGGGGCTGGTCAGGGTGCTTTCGGGCTGGTTCCGCGTGGCCCGCCAGCAATCAAAGCCACGCCGCCTCGAGCGACCGGGAAAAGGACTCCAGATCCATGCTGCCGCCGCTGAGAATCACTTCCAGCGGCCCGATCGCCAGGTGGAAGTGATTGGGCATGACACAGTAAGCCAGAATGCGCATGGGATGTCGCAGTTTGGCCTCAGACAACAGGTCGACAAATGCCTGAAAGTCACCGTCTTGATGAAAGACACAGGCTCGATTGTTGCCCCGGTTCAAGACGTGGTGGCAGACGTTCGCCGCTGCGGCGCGTGCGGTTCGTGTGCCCGCTCCCCTGCAACCATGATCGGGATCCCTACGCCCCATCGTATCCAGCCTGCGATTACTGTTCACTAGGTCCCCCACGCCACTCCAAGTACGCTATTGTGATCCTGTAATATTTTGCGCCACAGCCTTGGAAAATCCCGAACGTCCTTGTAGATTAGCCAAGATGTCGAGTGTCCGCGACGGCCCTCGCCGAAGCGGCCACGGATCTACCCTAATAGGGGTGGGGAATGGGTGAAAGTCCCAGCGGGTCCGCCACGGTCCCAGCCCGACCCCTGCTCCATCAGCTTTCACGGATCGCCCCGAGACAGGGCAGCCGTGGGCGCGCCGAGCTGACGCACCACGGTCGGAACTGGACAGCTCGCGAGCGCGACACATGCCAACCACGAAGCAAGCCGCCTTGATGTGGAGCGGGGGCAAGGACTGTTGCCTAGCACTTCACCACGTCCTCAGGCACGCCCCCGAAATCCGGGTCGTGAAGCTGCTCACCTGCCTGAGCGAGGTGTACGACCGGGTCTCCATGCACGGTGTCCGGCGGCAGCTCATTTGCGACCAGGCGGAGGCCCTCGGCCTGCCTGTGGAATTCATCGTTATCCCCCAACAGGACGACCCGTTGTGTCCGATGGCTCATACCGGCCCGGGCGCGACGCTTCCGCCGAATGACGTCTATAGCCGGACGATGCTCGCCGCGTTCCGCGGGCTGAAAGATGAGGGTGTCGAGGTTGTCGTCTTCGGCGACCTTTATCTCGAGCACCTCCGCGCCTATCGTGACCGGCTCCTCGACGTCGCCGGCCTGGTGGGCTGCTACCCACTGTGGGGCCGAGACTTGTCCGCACTCTACGACGACTTCCTTGAGATGGGGTTCCGGGCCGTCACAATCTGCGTGGACACCCAGCGATTGCCCGCGGGATGCTGTGGGAAACCGCTCGACGCGGCCTTCCGGGAATCCCTCCCGGCCGGATCGGACCCCTGCGGCGAGCGGGGCGAGTATCACTCCTTTACCTACGATGGCCCGATCTTTCACCACCCGGTGGACTTCCGTCTCGGGGATGTCCACCTGCGAGCCCCGTTCGCGTTCCAGGAACTCTTCGCCGCTCCGCCGCTCGATCGTGAGGGCGGAGCCGGACTGGTTTCCTGCTTCACCTCGAGCGCTCCTGTTGCTCACCCCGCGGGGGTATGATGAATCGGTCGCTTGGCCTCACCGCAGTGATACTCATCGCAGTCCTGACGCGCCTCCTACCGCACCCGCCGAACTTCGCGCCGATCACCGCGATGGCGGTCTTCGCCGGCATCACCTACACCTCACGGCGCTCTGCCACCCTGGTGCCACTCGCCGCGCTGTTCTTGAGTGATCTGGTCCGGGAGGTCCTCTACCGATACGGCCTGAGCAGCTCCTGGGGCCTCTATTCTGGGATGTGGACGGTGTACACCATGACGGCGCTCATCGCCCTCTTGGGGCGGAGCGTGCGCGAGATCCGCTCGGCGAGCACGATCGCGATGGTCACCCTCACCGGATCGTGCCTTTTCTTCCTGGTCACGAACTTCGCCGTCTGGGCGGAGGGATCCCTCTATCCGCGAACGCTCCAGGGGCTCGGTGAGTGCTATATCGCGGCGCTGCCCTTCTTCCGAAATTCGCTGCTGGGGGATTTCGCGTACGCCGCCGTCCTCTTCGGATTGTGGGCGCTGGCGGAAGCCCGTCTCCCAGTTCTCAGGCGCACACCTGCCCTCACGGCTTAGTGAGATGTCGATCACATGATTCGCACAGTCTCCATGTTGCCTGCGGCCACGGAAATTGTCGGGGCGTTAGGGCTGATGGACCAGCTCCTTGCCGTCTCCCATGAGTGCGACCACCCCGAGGAGGCGAACCGTCGGCCCAGGATCACTTCGTGTGAGATCCACGGCAAGGGATTGCCCTCCGCCGAGGTCGACCGGTGGGTCTCCGAGCGGCTCCGGACGCACGGGTCCCTCTACACCTTGGACGAGGAGCTACTTAGGGGACTGGCTCCAGGATTAATCCTGACCCAACGTCTTTGCGACGTCTGCGCCCCGGCTTACGGCTCCGTCGCGGCCCTGGCCGATACACTTCCCTCCCGGCCGCGCGTCCTGAACCTGGAGCCGAAGAGTCTCGGGGATGTCCTCCGCTGCGTGGTGGATGTCGCGGCGGCGATGGGCCACACGGAAAAAGGCTTTGACCTATGCCGTACGCTTGAGCTCCGGATCGCACGCATCGTGCAGGGTGCGAGGGTCCGGCCCCGTACCACCGCGTTCGTGATGGAGTGGGCGGAACCGATTTACAACGCGGGGCACTGGAGCCCGGAGTTGGTGCGGCTCGCCGGTGGTCTGCCCGTGTTATCGCCCGAGGGCGAGTACTCGATCCGCGTGCCCTGGCAGGAGCTGCGAGCCACCGACCCCGAAGTGCTCGTCATCGCCTGCTGCGGTCACTCCGTTGACCGCACGATGCAGGACATTCCGGTCTTGGAAGCCCTTCCGGGCTGGCACGAACTTCGGGCGGTCCGGGACCGCCGCACCTACGTGGCCGACGGGTCTGCCTATTTTTCTCGGCCGGGACCGCGACTCGTGGACACTTTAGAGCTGCTCGCCTATATCCTCCATCCCGGCATCTTTGAGAAGCCATTTTCCGCCCGCGACGTCGTCTGCGTCTACTGAGGGATGACTCAGCTCCTCGGGCGACAGGCCCATGCTCCTGGGGACGGAACTTCCATCAAAAATTCCTTCGGAGAAAGCCGGGTACGCTCGGGAAGACGCGAGCGTGGCTCCCGGAATGCTGCACCAGCCACTGGGCGTCTGAGCCGTTGCTGTATCAGAGTGAAGCTACGGGAGTGAAGAAACGGGAACCAGCCGCCCATTCTCGAACCGGTAGAAGGTTCCCTTGGGCGGCTCGGTATGGCCGCGGGTGCTTCGAGGCCGGATTTCACCCGCGAAGATCCAGTTGGTGGTGCTTGAGGGCTGGAACCGGACAAACCCCTTGCGGCCGATGAGCTGGTTGGTTCCCGCGCCGCCGACCAAGGTCGTATGGCCGAACCAGCCGTGCTCGAGGGTCGGACCACCTCCGGCCTTGACCACGTTCTTGCCGCCATGGCCGCCATCAAGCGTGGTGGGAACCGTTACCGAAGGATCGACGGTGATCTGGTCGCTGGCCTTGGAACCGAAGACGACCAGGCGGGACACGGTCGACACCGCGGGCTGGGTCGAGTCGAGAAGGCCGTTAACAGTGACTTGGAGGTCCGGATTGCCGGTGATCGGGTCCGTTTGCTGGGTCACATTGATGATGTTGGTTCCATGATCGGTCCGCGGCAGAGGGTCGACGACCAGCACGCCGCCCAGCGTGCTGGGCACGCCGGGAATGAACCGCACAGCACCGGTCGATTGTGTGACTTCGAGCTGAGCAGTTCCCAAGTTGATGGCCACTTTGGGGGAAGAGCTGCTCGCCTGAGCGAAAACCTGGTACTGGAATGAGTCGGGCCCTCCGTAACCGCTATTCGGTGTGTAAACCAGGGTGCCTGTCGTTGGATCGAACTGACTGATGGTGCCGTGCGTGGGCTGAGATACGAGCTGGTAAGAGATGGTGAAATTCGCGAGCGTAGCGGGCGTCGTGCTCTTGAGCTGGATGTTCTGTGGAGCGCCGGCCGGGCCCGAGGAGGTCACGGTAGCAGTCGGCCCGTTGTAGGCTCCGACGGTAACGGTGAAGGTTTGTGTCTTTGTCGAGTTGTCGGTCGGGTCCGTCGCCGTGACCGTGATCGTCGCCGTCTCGCCGGCCTTGGCTGAAGTCGTGTCGATGTGGAGCACACCATTGGGATTCTGCAACGAAAGCGCAGGAGGCTTGCTGAGGGTGACCGGGTTGATCGGCTGCGAGTCTTCAGGAGGGCTGGCGGAGTTGTTTTGCACGGCGACCTTGGACAGGTCGGTCACAGTCTGCTGGCCCGAGACGAGTTGACCGAAGATCGTGTAGTTGAAATCGAATGCCTGCTGGGTCGAAGTCGACTGGGTTCCGTTGGTGATGAAGAACTGGGCGTCGCTACTATTCGGCGACCCGGTGTTGGCCATCGCAAGCTGATTTTGCCCGGTGAAGGCTAGTTGCTGCACCGGCTCGGTCGCGATTGGCGTGATGCCGCTGGACGAGGACGTGCTGGTCGAGCTGCTGGACCCGCCTTGAATCACGCTGAAGCCCGAGCTCGCGGTGTTCGTGATCCTGGGGATGAACTGTCCGGCGGGGACGGCCGGTGTCTGATTGGGGAATCCATTGGTGTAATAGCCATCGTTCGTCAGCGTCTGGATCCGGCTGACGGTGCTCGGAGTCAGACCCGGGAAGAGCTGGAACGTCATCGTCTCGTTGGTGATGGTCACGTCGCTGCTGTTTGCCGCCGTGTGCGAGACGGTGAGAGTCCAGAATAGCGGGTTCGTCTCCACCGAAACCTGAATGTCCGGGTTACTGGATGTAGCCTTGAACGTCTGGGACGGGTCGGTGGTGCCGCTACCGTCGAGCGTGAGCTGATAGCCAAGCTGCGCGGGAACGCTGATGTTGCTAATCGGCGCCAGCGAGGCGGTCATCAGACGACGGTTTTCCATCGGCTCGACCAAGGGGCGACACGAGGGGCGCTCGCTGGTCTTACGCAATCGCACCCGGAAACTCGCTCCAGGCAAGCCAGACTTCCAGAGCTTATCCAACATCCCCAGACTCCTCATTCGGGGCAGCTTCCGTATCGGCCTGGCCCGCGGGGCCGGCGATCGGACTCCACACGAAGGGATCATCGGATGTCCGGGTCGTGCAGCTTGAATCGGTTTTCCAGGGAGCCGCGCGGGTTAGTTTGGGGCCGTGTTTCCATGTGCTGTGCCGGCCGCCGGACTGAGCGGAAGGGGTATGGCTGCTGCCTTTTCGGTCCATTCGAGAAGTTTGGACTCGAGTCGTTTTCGGGTAACGTCGGCAAGCCTTTCTCGGGGGTGAGCCGCCAGTAGCTTATCCAGCCGGAGTGCTTCCCGGGCCTCGGTTTCGGCGTCCCGGAACATCGAGAGCTCGGCGCTGGCCTCGGCAAGGCGGGCATGTAAGGCGGGGTTCGTCGGATGGTAGGCGCTGGCGGTGCGGATGGACCGGACGATGGTTCCCTGAAGGATCAAAACCTCGCGCGGGGAGAGCTGCTGGCCGAGCTTCGCGAGCAGCTCGCGCGCGACCTCCGCGCACTGCAGGTGGATGGGCCAGGCGGCCGGGTTACGGGGCGGCTCGGTGGCCTTCTGGAGCAGAATGGGTATCTTCTTCCAGCGCAGGTCTTCGGCCCTGGCCCCATGCTCCTGCCATATCAGGTTCTGAAGATAGGCATCGCCCAGCCAGGGCTGAGCGCTGGATTTGTCGGCCTGCTTGGCGTAGTCGTAAGCGGCCGAAGCGCGTTCGAAATGATGTGGCAAGCGTGCCAGGGCCTCGTCCGCGGCGGCCAGCGCCGCCTCGCACCGCCAGAACGGCAAGATCGCCCCGACGAATGAGCCGGCAATCGCTGCCCAGATCAGTGCCAGGCCGATGCCGGCCAAGCGGCCGGGAACTGCGCGCAGGTGGCCGCAAGGCCGATCGTCGCGCAGGTTCAGTCCCAGGGCGAGGAGCAGCCAGAGAGGCAGAGCAACCGCGGACATGCTGATGCCGCCGGCGGCCATGAGGTTGACCACCATCGCCAGCAACGCCGCGCCACACGCCGACGCCGGCAGCGTGACCCGACGCCATAAACTTCCCCCCAGCAGCGCCGCGCCGAGCCAGCCAGCTCCCAGGATCAGCCAGCGGAAAAGCAGATCTCCCTGGAAGAGATTCATCTGGCCCACCACCAGGACCATCACCAGGCCGAGCCCCGAGGCAAGCACCAGCCAGCCGGTTGTGCCGGAAGCCAGTTCGGGATCGCCGCTGGCGGGCGTCTGGTTTTCCCGTGAAACCTGTCTCTTCTGCCGCGGTGCCCGGTCGTGCGGCAGGACGCTCTGGGCACCGGAGGGGCGAGCCGGGCCCAGCAGGTTCCAGAGCGAAAATCCGAGGGCAGCGACAAGGGCCAGAACCGCCCCAAATCCCGCGGTTGCCCACACGTCGAGAAACAAGTTGTGCGGGTCCTGAATTTCTTCGCTGGCTTCGGGTAGCTTGTGCAGCAGGTAGTAGCTGCCGAAGTTCCCCGGACCGACGCCCGCCCAGAAGGTCGAGGTCTCCAGCGCCCGGCGCAAGCTCGGCGCTCCCTCCGTAATCACACCCCAGGCGCCTCGCCAGTATTGCTGGCGGTAGTGCATCGACAGGCTCGATTGTGTGAGTACTTCGCGGTCCAGCCGCCCGGTGCCAACGCCGAGGGCCACGATCGTGCCGACGACCGCCAGCCCCGAGAGTCCGATTCCCAGAATCAACCTGCGATCCAGCTTGGGCCGTTCTTGCCAGGCCGCCACCGCCAGGCCCACGCAGAGGGCGATCCAGGCGCTGCGGCTCTTGGTGAGCATCAGGCAGAGCAGCAAGCAGAGCAGGGGAAGGGCGGCCATCGCCAGGGCCCCAATACGCGACCCCTGCGCCTTACGGTCGGCCAGGTTGCGGATCACCACGGCCAGGGTCAGCACCACCGGGCCGACCAGAAACCCTGCCAGCGAGTTGGCCAGGGCGAACGTCGAGAAGATTTCGTTGGAACCCAGCAGGCGATCGGCGAACGCCCGCACGTGCTGAGGATCCGAAGGGACATTCGCCTCGCGAAGAACCTGCTCGGGATTGCGCCGAAATCGCTCCTGATCGCGGGGGATTTCGACGCGCGACTGGTACAAACCGTAGAACGAGACGGCGACAGCCGTCGCCACAAGCGCGCCGGCCAGGACGGTCGACTCGGCCCGCGTTCGCGGCAGGTTCCGCGCCAGCACGAAGGCGAAGCACAGGCCTCCCCACTCCCAGGCCAGGTTGATCGCCACCCGGCGATCGAGGCCGCGCTGCGCACTTGTGCCGACCAGGAGGGCCAGGGCGATGATCGCCGCGTCGGTCCACGAAAAGCGAAACAAGAGCCTGCCGGAAAGGAGTGACGCGGCGATGGCCAGAAAGGCCGTACAAATCAAGGCGAGCACCCAGACCAGTCCTGATCCGGCTGCCTGGCTCGGGTCGGTCTCGCTGGGCCAGTACGCCCGCGCGGTAAGGAGCGACGCCAGTAGGCCCAGGGCCACGCGTCGCACACGCTCGCCCCAGTGCGCGGCGGCTGCCTCGAAATCGCCCTCGCCCGCCCCTAGCGCGTGGGCCGGCGCCGCTGCGGCCTGGCCAGAGGCATCGGACGAGGAGGCCCCGCGAGTGGCAACCGGGGATCTCACGCCGCGCCTGGACATGGTTCTGCCTTGATCGAGGAAGGCTATTGCGATCCTACCTTCTCCCCCCGGGAGAAGGTGCCGCGAAGCGGCGGATGAGGGGCGGGATGCTCGCTTTATCGTGCGCTTTCTTCTCATCCGGCCGGCTGGCTGAGGTGGAGCGAAGCGACACCACAGGGAGGCTGGCGACTGAACCCCAAACCCTGCCCCCTGGAGCATTTTGCCTCAGCTACCCACGGAGCATTCATGCGTCGGCGGTCTATTCATGGCGATTGAGTCCTGCCCAGGCGCGGGCTGCAGATGGTTCCGAGCCATTTCGAGGATGGCAACCACGCCGAGCAAGCAGCCGGTCTGGGCCATGACGAGCCCTGCGCCCCAGGCATCGAGCCGGTGCAGCACAAGCGCTCCGAGCCCTCCGGCGAGGGTCACAAGGTCAATGGTCCAGACCGCCTGCGGCGGCGTCAAGCCACGCGCCACCAGCCGGTGCGAGAAATGCCGCCGGTCGCCCTGAAACGGGCTGCGCCCCTCACGCAGCCGGATCGTCACGACCGAGCATGTATCGTAGAGCGGCACGGCCATCACCAGAGGAGGAACCAGCACCGCGAAAGGCGAATCAAGGCCGGTGACGTGAAAGGTCCCCACGACTGTCATGGCGCCCAGCAAGAAGCCCAGAAAGTTGCTGCCGGCATCGCCCATGTAGAGCCGGGCGGGGGCATGGTTGTGCACCAAGAACCCGGCCAGGGCGCCCATCAGCACCAGCAGAACACCCGGCGCGAAGAGGTCTCCCGCCGCGGTCTGAGCCACGCCAAAGAGCCCCGCGGCGATCAGCCCCACGCTCGCCGCCAGTCCGTCCATGTTGTCCAGCATGTTGAACGAGTTGGTCAGTCCCACGATCCAGAGCACCGTCACCGCCCCTCCCAAGAAGGGATGATTCAGCGGCCAGAAGAGCGTCACGTGGATGCCCGAGATGGCCAGGATCAATGCGCAGAGCACCTGGATTCCCAGCCGAAGCTGCCATTTCAGATTCTTCCTATCGTCGAGTAGGCCCATGATCATGATGATCGTTGCCAGGGCCAAGATTTCCATCAGCCGGCCTGAGCGGAGAAAGAGACCACTGGCATGCACGGCCAGTGACCCCGGCAGCGACGATCGCCCCAGCCAGACGAGAAGTCCGCAGCCCCCCAGGACCATCATGGTCGCCAGCCAGATGGCCACGCCGCCCCCCAAAGGCACCGGAACCTGGTGACCCTTGTGCCCTCCCGGCCGGTCAAGAAAGCCGAACTGAGGGGCGTACCGCCGCGCCAGGGTGCAGAAAATGACTGAGAGAACGAACGCCGCCAGCGCCAGGAAGACGCCGGTGCCGAGCAAAACCAACTGTCCGCTTGACATCGTCGTCAGATCCTCGAGAGTCCGTCAGCATCAAGGTCAGCGGGCCTTTGGCCGGTACCACACACGGATGCTGACACACGCCACGAAGAGGGCGAGAAAAAGCACCAAAACGACCGCCATAGTCAACCATTCGATGGGCCGGTCCGGTGGCCAACCAGCGCTCTGGCCCCCCCGGATCACGCCCACCATGACAAACGGTCCGCCAAAGCACACCACGGAAAGCGCGATGAGCAAAATATAGGGCGTTCGGGGCAGGGGGGCAGCGTTCCTGGTTGTCATGACGACTTCGCCACGGCCCGCTCGGCGATGCGCTTCTGGCAATAGGCGGCCTGGCGGGCCCGCGCCTCGGCCAGCTCGGCCAGCACGCCATCGGCCGCTCCCTTCAGTGGCAAGTTGCGCGGAGTCGCCTCATGGCGCCACTTCAGCTCGATCGACCCGTCCTTGAGCCCGCGCTCGCCGATGACCACGCGGAGCGGGACGCCGATCAGGTCAACATCCTTGAATTTCACGCCGGGACGGAGGTCGCGATCGTCAGTCAAGACATCGACCCCGGCGGCCTCAAGGGCCTTTTCGATGGTCTCGGCCGCCTCGGTGACCGCGGCGTTACCCACCTGAAGAGGCACAAGCACCACTTGATAAGGCGCGATCGCCAGCGGCCAGATGATTCCGCTGTCGTCATGGCTGGCCTCGATCGCCGCGGCCATGATCCGGTTGATGCCGATCCCATAGCAGCCCATGATGATCGGGATCTCGACCCCCTTCTCGTCGAGGTAGTTGGCGCCCATCGCCTTGGAATACTTGGTCCCGAGCTTGAAGACATGGCCGATCTCCAGGCCAGCCCGATTTTCCAGCGCGCCACCGCAGCGGGGACACGGATCGCCGGCCTCGGCATTGCGCAGGTCGTAGAGGCGACCCAGCGGGAAGTCCCGGCCAGGGACGACGCCGGTGTAGTGAACGTCCAGAGCATTGCCGCCGACGACTACCGTCGGCATGGCCGCGATCGCCCGGTCGATGACCAGCGGGATCTTGATCTGTACCGGGCCCAGAAATCCCATGGGAGCGCCGGTCGCTTTCACAATCGTCTCGGCATCGGCCGGCACCAAGGCTGACGCGCCAAGTGCCCGGCGGACCTTGGCCTCATTCGCTTCGTGGTCGCCTCGCAATAGTGCAGCGGCGGGCTTGCCGTCGGCCAGGTAAACCAGCAGCTTGGCCGAGCTCGACTCCTTGACCTTGAGGAACTCGCAAACTTCGCGGATGGTTCGCTTGCCCGGAGTGGGCGCGGCCTGGAACGGCGGTGCTGACACGTCAGGCTTCGCCTGAGTCTGCGGACCGGCCCCGATCTCGGCCCGTTCTTGGTTGGCGGCATAGCCGCAGGCGCCGCACTGGATCACGCGGTCTTCGCCGGTGGAGCAGGGGACCATGAACTCGTGCGAAGCGTCGCCGCCGATCGGTCCGCTCTCGGCCTCGACGATGACATAGGTCATTCCGCAGCGGTCGAAAATGCGGCAGTAGGCCTCGTACATGGCATCGTAGCTCTTGCCGAGCTGGGTCACATCCGCATCGAAGCTGTAGGCATCCTTCATCAAGAACTCGCGCGTGCGGACGATGCCGAACCGCGGCCTGGGTTCATCGCGAAACTTGGTCTGGACCTGGTACATCGTGATCGGGAGTTGCTTGTACGAGCGGATCAGGTCGCGGACCAGGTCGGTGATGACCTCTTCGTGCGTCGGACCCAGGCACATTTGGTGGCCGCCGCTGATGGTGAGCCTCATGAGCAGATCGCCGAAGGTCGCGAACCGGCCCGATTCCTTCCAGATCTCGATGGGCTGCAAGGCTGGCATGAGTAGCTCGATCGCCCCGGCGGCGTCCATCTCCTCGCGGACGATCCGCGCCGCTTTCTGGAGCACCCGCAAGCCCAGGGGCAAATACGTGTACGCGCCGGAGCCGAGCTGGCGGATCATCCCCGCGCGGAGCAACAGAATATGGCTCGGCGCCACGGCATCGGCCGGCGTCTCCTTGAGGGTCGGAATCAGGGCTTTCGACCAGCGCACGGATCAATCCTCCAGGGTCATCGCGGAAGCGGATACTCCTTCATGGCTTCACCGGCTGCCTCGTCGCGGCGGCGAAGAGCCCCATGGTACCAGATCGACAGGTCGCGGCGGAGTGAGGTTCGATCGATCTGGCTCTTGAGGCATAGCCAGTTCCATATAGGCGGCCATCCCAGCGATCCCTACCAAAACTTACAGTCGTCCCAAGCCGCCAGATTGATCCGGACGTAAAGTCGTTCACGACAAGACCTGGGGGCAGCCAGAAAGGGCAAATGGCTCCAATCCTGGCAGTTGGGTCGGTCGAAACTTAGACCAAAGAATCGTCTCTCCCGCGCACGGCTGCGGACTTCGGGGCGAGCGATGCGTGTCGGTGTGTCTCTAAGACTGGCGATGTTTCAACCAAGTGACTGGTTGGGGGATCAGGCCGGCTTTCCCGCCCGCGCGCGGAGAGACCGTGGGCCCTCGGCCGCAGGGAGGTGTTCGGTGTTGCCTTGGGAAACCCTACGCGCCTGTGACGATCGCCGCGCCCGACGCCGAAACAATCTGTCCGTCCTTGAAGTGCTCGAGGGCCGCCAACTGCTGTCCTATAGCTCGCTGGGGTACTCGCTTCCCGACGTCTCGATCACCGGCCAGGCTGGCCCGGTCGCGGCCTGGGGAGGAAACTTGACCGTCAAGGTGATTTTGAAAAACACCGGGGCTAGCACGATCGAAGAGCCACTGTCGCTCACGCCCGTCACTCAGGTTTTTACCGGGCCGGATGGCCGGGCTGTGCCCCCGTACTATGTTCCCAGCTCGGCCGACGCAGGCACAGTTCCGGTGGCCGCCTACCTGACGCGCAGCCCGCACTCGATGGCCGGCGCCATCTCGCTGGGAACCTTCCTGTCACCGTCCCTATCACAAAACGACGTTCAACAGTTCTCCGAGCTCTTTGGGCTGCCTCAGCGTCCGAGCAACCTCCCGGCCACGGGCATCTACTATGTCCGGCTCTTCGCCAACGCGGGTCAGACAATCATCGAGTCCAACTACACCAATGACGTCAGCCCCCCGATCCCGGTGCGGTTCGTCTCGTCGGCCCTGCCCATGCTGCGCGTCACGGCGCTCGATGTGCCCTCGGTGATGCAGCCCGGCGATGCGATCGCGCCAACTTTCCAGATCACCAACCTGGGATCGGCCTCGACCGCAGCACAAGGCTCGGTGCAAGTGGCCCTCGTGGAATCGACGACTCCCGACTTCAACCTCGGCAGCAAGATCATCGCGCTTTACACGCTGCCTAAGGCCATCCCCGGTCAGTCCGCTGCGCCGGTCGTGGCCAGCGCCCATCATCATGCGCGGCTTTTCAACGGGAGAATCTACAACAACAGCGTGACTCAGGGTTCGAACGTCGAAACTTTCACCGCTACGCCGGTAACGCTCCCCACCAGTCCCAGCGTGTACTTCCTGGGCATCGTCATCGACCCGAACAATAATCTTGACCAGCTCTCCCTGCCGGCAAACCGCTTGGAGCAGATTCACCAGGTTGGCCCGCCGATCCCCGGGCTGCCGCCGGCCGGCGTCATCAGCTCCACGGCACTCTCCCCGCAGTTCCCCAATCCGCCCGACGGAGTCCCGATCGGCAATGTCAACCCGGGTAATTTCTGAGGCAGCGGCGCAAAGTGACGCGCAGCGGGGTGCAGGGCCGAATTTCAGGCTCCATCGCCGGGAGAGCGAAAGGCCGGGTCGGGTCCCTTGACCCCGGCCTGCGCATCCCCCTACAATCACGCCTTTGTGGGCTCCGGGCCCGGCTCTCCTTCCGTTCCTCGCACCGAATTGATGCACCGCATGAGCCGCCGCTATGTGAACCAGCTTTCTCATGGAGATTCGGTAGACGAGTCGTACCTGGTCGCCGACAAGCAGCTACGGGCTAACCGTCAAGGCAATCTCTACCTTCAGATCGAACTGCGGGACAAGACCGGAAGCGTCGGAGCCCGGCTCTGGAACGCTTCCGAGGACCTCGCGCGCTCGTTCGACGCCGGCGATTACCTCCACGTGCGCGGGAAAACCCAGATCTTTCAGGGCTCGCTTCAGATCATCCTCACGCACATCGACGTCCTCGATCCCAGCCGGGTCGAGGCCGAAGAATACTTGCCCCAGAGCACGCAAAACGCGACCAAGCTGATGGCCCGGATGCGCGAGGTCCTGCTGGCCATGAGCAACCCTCATCTTCGTGCTCTGATCGAATGCTTCCTCATCGATGACGACTTCGTTCGCAAATTTACCCTGGCGCCGGCGGGGATCAAAAATCACCACGCGTACCAGGGCGGACTGCTCGAGCACGTCGTAGCCCTGCTCAACATCGCCGACCGGATCATCGACCTCTATCCCGAGATCGATCGCGATCTGCTCTTGACAGGGATCTTCCTGCACGACGTCGGCAAGGTGGACGAGCTCTCTTACGACCGGGCCCTGGCATACACTGACGAGGGCCAGCTTGTCGGCCACCTGGTGATGGGCGTCGAGATGCTCCGCGACAAGGTCGAGCGCACGACCGACCTGACCGGTGAGCCGTTTCCCGCCGAGCTCCTCTTGCGGCTCAAACATATGATCGTCAGTCACCACGGAGCGTACGAGTTCGGTAGTCCCAAGCTCCCCATGACGCTCGAGGCGGTGGCCCTGCACTATTTGGACAATCTCGACGCCAAGATCCACGCCTTCAGCCGGGAGATTCGTGACGACCCCAGCCGCGACTCGAACTGGACTCCGTTCCAGCAGAACCTGGGCCGGCGGTTGTACAAGGGGCTGTCAACGGCGAATCTACAGCCCAGCGAAGGCATTGACGCATAAACGCCGCGCTACCGAAAGGCTGCGGCCGCGACGCTTATCTTTGGGGAGCTTTCTGGGCCAGGCGCTCGAATCGCGGCCGAACGCCCCGCCAGAGGAGCG
Organism: Isosphaeraceae bacterium; assembly: GCA_052146555.1. GTDB lineage: Bacteria > Planctomycetota > Planctomycetia > Isosphaerales > Isosphaeraceae > Aquisphaera. The sequence continues at coordinate 95,913 of JBKQMU010000017.1, read as the reverse complement.
AATTCCACTACCGCAACGAGTCTTTCCTGCTGATGAGGTCCAGCGGCCGGCTGGCGCCGATCAGTGAAACACGGCGCGGGGCAGGTTCTTGCACTGCTCGATCCATGAGCCTATCTGGCCCACCGACGGTAGCCGCCGAACCAGGTTGTTTTTCTCGTTGATTTCCACCATCTTGGCGTGCAAATTTTCGGCGATTCGGTGCGAGAGTTCGGGGACCGAGTCCACGCCCGACGCTTCCAGCAGCTCGGCGAACTGCTCAGCCACGCCGACGATCCGGATCAGGTCGGCATGATTGACCCACCGGAGGATAAGTGCCCCGGAGATTCCCGTCTTCGCGGCGATCTCGTCCCGGCCCTTGGGTGTGGCGCCTTGCTCCAAGAGCTGCTCCACGGTCTTGATTCCCGCGTCCTGGAGCTTCTTGGCATAAACCTCGCCCACACCTTCGATGTCGATGATATTCTTCATCTTCAACTCCCGTTTCTGACGTTGTCTCATCCCGGAGACGATTGTCCCCCTGCATGTGAGGGCGAGCGGGGAAAAACGCAACAGGCGCTGGTGCCATGAACATGCAACGATCTCGCACGTCGTATCGCTTGGCTCGACCACGAACACCCATCCGGTACCACGTGAGGTAAAAGTCCCAAGCGGCCGGCGCAACGTCTTCAATAACCGCCAGTAACGTAATCAACCGAAGTCCTTCATGCAAGTCTTTTGATGGCGGCCTGGATGTTTCTCCATCGATCGGAGGCGAGGAAGACAGCTCGATGGAGCTGACTTGTTTGACACCCGGGCCAGGGTGTTACGATCAGCGGAAGGCGTAATCGCTGACAGAGGCCATTTGCCCTTGGCAAAAAGCCGGCGCGGCGTACGGCCGGAACCGACCATCGTCAGGAGGAACGATGATGCGCATGGGAGTGCTGAGCAGACGTGTCATGTTGGCGGTTACGGTCGCCGTCTCGGCCGGCGGCGAGAATCGACGTGTCACGGCCGGCGACAAAGATCAGCATGCCTCTGCGCCGTCGGCCCAGCGCGGCAGCGAGTTGGTGCATTCCGCCATGAACCCTCCCTTCTGGTCGCTGCGGGCGTACCAAACGGCGTGGACGCAATGGGGACTGAAGTCCCGACCCGACGACTACGCAGCCGCCTTTCGTGCCCGATATGGACTGCACGTCGCACCCTACGACAACGGCGGCTTGCCCATGGGGTTCACCCGGCCGCGAGGGCTTCTGGGCCTGGGTCAGGGGCTGGGCAACGACTGTCTGCTCTGCCACGCTGGAAAGGTCGCCGGCCAGACCATCATCGGCCTTGGAAACACGTCGCTGGATATGCAATCGCTCTACGAAGAGCTGGCCGCGGCCGATGGGCTCGACCCGGTCATGCCCTTGCCTCTGTGCCAGGTTCGTGGCACGAGTGAGGCCTCGAATTTCGCCATCTATCTCATGCAGTTTCGCACCACGGAACTTCTGCATCGGCTGCCGGTGAAGTTCACCATCTGCACGAACCTCTGTGAAGATGTGCCCGCCTGGTGGCTTGTGCGCAGGAAAAAGACGATTTACCACCTGGGCGCCGCCGACAGCCGCTCGGTGCGAACCCTCATGCCCTTCTTGCTGATTCCCGGCACCAGCGCCCAATCGATCAAAGAGCACGAGCCCGATTTCGCCGCTATTCGCGCCTTTTTGCTCTCCCTCAAGCCTCCGAGCTACCCGTTTGCGATTGATCGCCCGCTTGCTGAGCGTGGCAGGGCCGTCTTCGAGCGCTCCTGCGCGCGGTGTCACGGCACGTATGGTCCCGCCGGCCGTTATCCCAACAAGCTTATTCCGCTGGAGGAGATTGGCACCGATCCCACGCTGGCCAATGCGTTCGACCCGGAGGGCGTGGACCATTACTTGAAGAGCTGGTTCGCCCGCGAGCACGGTCCCAGCGGTGAACCCTATCACGGCCTGGGAGGCGGTGGGTACCAAGCCCCGCCGCTGGATGGCATCTGGGCGTCGGCTCCTTATTTCCACAACGGCTCGGTGCCGACCGTCGCCGGTGTCCTCGACTCGGCGGACCGGCCCCGCCTCTTCACCCGCAGCTTTCAGGGCGACATCGCCGAATACGATCCGGTCAAGCTGGGACTGAAGGTCTGCGTGCTCGAAAAACCCCCCGGCCCTGACGTTTCCGCGATCGAGCGCCGGATTGTCTACGATACCACCCAGCCCGGGCGCAGCCACGCCGGCCACGCCTTCGGCGACAAACTGACGCCAGAGCAGCGGCTGGCGGTGATTGAGTATCTCAAGGCGCTTTGATCCAGCACTCGTTTACAGGCAGGCGCGGGTGGGTGGGTGGACGACCTCTGCGATCCGAGATCGCGATCTTATCTACGCTTCCTGGCCTGCCAGCTTAAGCAGAAGCGTCTCTTTTCTTGTTCCAAGACACATAGAATACACAATCACAGCTTCTCACGTCCCCGGCGCGTTCGCGCACGAACGCCAAGGCCGACGGGTTAGCCGTGACCGCCGGCTCCGGCTGGTTTTCCAGTGGTGGCGGGCCGATGAGGAGGAGTTCCGGGGGCGGGCTCTGGGCTTGCCGCGGGCGGCTCGGGCGGGCTGACGGCGGATGAGGAAGGAGGGCCGGAATGGGGTTCCGGCGCCTGGGCTGGAGCTGAGCCCTGGTCGGGATGAGCGGGAGCGGGGCGAGTGCCCAGGAGGTCGGCGAGGTCGGTGTATTGGCCGTACTTCTCTTTGAGCATCGCCCGGATCGCCACGGCTTCGCTGGGTCGTCCCGCCTGGAGAGCTTCATCGGCCCGGGCGATCTGGTCGACGACGAAACTTCGCTGCTCGCGCATCCGAGACTCGATTTCCTCGGCACGCCGGTTGGCCAAGAGGTGCCACTTTCGCTCCTCCCGATCGTCTGGCCCCATCAGCCGGGCCATCTCGCGCCAGAGTTCGGCGGCCTGGGTGTCATTGCCCTCAGCGCTCGCCTTGGCGGCCAGGGTGCTGAACGAGACGTAGTGCCGCTCAGTGTTGGTGCGCGGTTCGGAAAGCTGCGTGTGGACCGGGCTGTCCAAAACTTTGGCCCGGCCGTTGGCTTCATCCAGGGCGATCCGGTCGCGCCACTTTCGCACATCGCTTTTGAACGGGTGATCGGGATGCTTGCGGTCCAGGACGTCCAAGTACTCTTCCTGGGCATTGATCCAGTCAGAGCGGTGGGACGAGGCCATCAGGGTCGTCGCCTGACGATGGAGGTACGAGGCGCTGGGGGGCCAGAGCCAGTAACCCATGAACCCGCCAACGGCGACTAAGGCCGCTCCCAGGCCGAGAGTCTCGATCATCGCCTTGTTCAGAAGAAGCTTCGATCCCAGGCCACTCGGGTCGTGATCGCGGCTGGTGAAGCTGGAAATCAGGCTGGAGAAGGTTCCCGACTTGCGTCCCTTCTTGCGCTTCGGGGCAGCGGGCCCACCGACTCCCGCTCGGGTCGGGTGCGAATCGGGCGAGTCCGCTGGGGGCCAGACCATGTCAATCGGTTCACCGCGCTGGTCCTTCTCTTTGAGCCCATCGAGCACCTGCTTAACGGCGGCGGCATCCCAGGGGCGGTCGGCGGGGGCCTTGGCCATCAGCTTTACCACTAGGTCGTCGAGTTCCCGGGGAAGATCGCCGACCTTATCGCCAGGCCGCGGGGGGGGCTCATTTAAGTGGCAGTGCATGAGGACCACCGCCGACGAACCCTCGAAGGGGGCCTTGCCCGTGAGCATTTGATAGATCAAGATCCCCAGCGAGTAGAGATCGGTCTTGTGGCTCACCGCAGGCGTGCCGCGAATCTGCTCGGGAGCCATGTAAGCCGCGGTTCCCAGCGTTCGCCCCGGCGCGGTGAGCTGGGTCGTCCGCTCGAGATCCTTGGCGATCCCGAAATCCGTCAGCTTCAGCCGGCCGTCACTCATGATCATCAGATTCGACGGCTTCAGATCACGATGCACGACGTTCATGTCGTGGGCATACTGCAGTGCGTCGGCCAGCTGGATGGCAAGGTCGACGACCTCGCGCCAGGACAGCTCGCCCCGCTCTTGGAGGACGCGCTCGAGCGTGGCGCCCTCCACGTATTCCATCGCGAAGTACGACGTGCCCCGGAAGCGGCCCCAGGCCAGCCAACGAACGATATTCGGGTGGCGGAACTGCTTGAGGATTTCGGCCTCGCGCTCAAACCGCTCGAACACCTTACCTTTTTGGGCCAGTTCCCCGTGCACGATCTTCACGGCCGCGGGGCGGCCGGTCGTCTCGTGGGTGGCGCGGAAGACAACACCCATCGCGCCGGAGCCCAGCGTCTCCTCGAGGCGAAACGAGCCCAGCCTCTCTCCGATGTTTCCCTGGCTCATGATCGCAAAGAACCCTGGCGGCCCAGTCGATCCCGGATCACGCTTGCTCCGTCACCTCTTCTGCGACCGCGTGGCTTAGGGGAGTGCGCCTCAAAGCGACTGTCCTTGGCATCTAACCAGCGTCGGCTGTGGCGTCGCGCTAGCGCTACCACAGCCGCCCGGCTGACACGTTTTGTTTCTGGCCGCGCGGCCAACCGATTGGCGGTCTACGGCACTCGAGCGTCCGTCTCGCATATTAGGTCCGGCGCATGATGCAGGAGGCAGCGCCCGCCGCGGGCAGGTAGCCGGTGCGCACGTAATCCATCACCATGCGGTCGGCGTTGAACCGCCAGGCGAGGGTCCGGAACGCGTTCTTTTGGCGAGCGATCCACTGCCGCGGCAATCCAGTTGCCTCACGCTGATAGTAGAGCGGTATCACCTGGGTGGTCAGCGTTTCCAGTAGCGACTGGTGATCGCGCTCGTCCTGGATCGAGGGGACTGCGTGCGTCCGGCCGATGCCGATGGCAAAACCGTTGGTGCCGTCGTAGGCTTCCGCCCACCAGCCGTCCAGGACCGAGAAATTGAGCGTCCCGTTGAGCACGGCTTTCTCGCCCGATGTGCCACTGGCCTCCTGGGGCTTGCGCGGGTTGTTGAGCCAGACGTCGACTCCCTGCACCAGGGAACGTGCGACGTTGATATCGTAGTCTTCCACGAAGACGATGCGGCCTAAGAACCGGTCCTGGCGGGTGATCCGGACGATCCCTTGGATGAGCTCCTTGCCCAGCCGATCCTCGGGGTGAGCCTTGCCGGCGAAGATGATCTGGACGGGCCGATCCGACGAGGTGACCATTTGGGTCAGCCGCTCGACGTCCTTCAAGACTAGCCCGGACCGTTTGTAGGTGGCGAACCGCCGTGCAAAGCCGATGGTAAGGGCGGTCGGATCCAGCGCGTCCATTGCCCGCTGGACGGCCCACTCGGGCTCGTCGCGGCGACGGGCCTGCGAGACCATTCGTCGCCGTACGAAGTTGATCAGCCGGGCCTTAAGCACCTGCTGGGTTTCCCAGAGCTCGGCGTCGTCGACCGTGTCGATCCCTTCCCAGGTCTCGGGCAGCCGCTGGTCCCTCGACCAGTGCACGCCCAGATGGCGGTCGAAGAGGAGGGTCATCTGTGGCGCCACCCACGTCTGGACGTGGACGCCGTTGGTGATGTGCCCGATCGGCACGTTTTCTTCGGTAAGTTGAGGATAGAGCGGCTGCCACATCCGCCGCGAGACCATCCCGTGTAGGGCGCTGACGCCGTTGGCGTAGCGCGAGAGTTTCAGCGCCAGCACGGTCATGCAGAACAGCTCGTTGTGATCGGCGGGGTTCACCCGTCCCAAGCCCAAGAAATCTTCTTGCGAGAGGTGCAACCCCTCTCGCAACCGACCCAGGTGCTCCTCGACCAGCGCAGGCGGAAACCGGTCATGGCCGGCGGCCACCGGCGTGTGCGTGGTGAAGACGGTCATTCCTGCCACATCACGCATCACCTCGCCGAAGGGCAGGCCCGTCTCTTCCATGAGCGCGCGAATCTTCTCGACCGTGGCGAAGGCGCTGTGGCCCTCGTTGAGGTGAAGCACCGAGGGATGAACGCCTAGAGCGTGGAGGGCACGTACTCCGCCGACGCCCAGAAGCAGCTCCTGGCGGATGCGCACCCGTGCGTCGCCACCGTAAAGACGTGCCGTCAGTGCTCGGTCCGAGTCGCTGTTCTCGGGTACATTGGAGTCTAATAGCAAGAGCGTCGTGCGGCCAACCTCGGCCCGCCAGAGGCGAGCCCGGAGCACGCCAGTGGCTGTCTCGATGGCGACTTGCAAAGGCTGGCCATCGGGTCGCGTTACGGGCTGGATCGGTAGCAAATCCAAATCAGTATTGAGATAAAGCTCCTGCTGCCAGCCCTCCGAATCGAGCCACTGGCGGAAATAGCCCTGGGCATACAAGAGGCCGATGCCGATCAGCGGAATACCCAGATCGCTGGCGCTCTTGAGGTGATCGCCAGACAGAACACCCAGGCCTCCCGAGTAGATCGGCAGGCTCTCGTGGAGACCGAATTCAGCGGAAAAGTAGGCCACTGGGCGCGCTCGCAAAATCGAGGCATGCACGGAGCCCCACGAGTCGGTGTCCTTGAGATACTCGGCCAGACGCCGGAAGGCATAGTCGATGCGCGAGTGCAGTGCCATCTCGGCGGCTCGCCGCTCGAGCTGCTCGACCGGCAGCTCCTTTAAGAACTCGACTGGGTTGTGATCGACCCTCCGCCAGAGCACCGGCTCGAGTTCGCGAAACAAATCAATCACGTTGGGCTGCCAGACCCACCAAAGGTTCCGAGCCAGCTCGCGAAGCTTGTCGACTAGTTGCGATTGACCCACTGTTAGGCCCCCTTATCGATCGATGTGCGCTACGCGGGCCTAGACACGATCGCTGTGTCACAGAGATCCGTCGCCGTCGGGCCGCGAGATCCAGCGAAGCGCCGAAGAACAGAATGACCCAGTATGGCCCATGCGAAGGTCCGTGCCAAGACCGCGCCGTCCGGACCACGCGTGCACATTCGAAAAAGCGCCCATAGGTCCGCGCCAACCTGAACGGTCGCAGTGCGTATCCGGGGCGTGCCCGGATGAGAAAAAAAGATGGCAGGGCACCGGAGGTTCCAGCTTCCGGCAAAGGCTCGGAAAAAAGAGAGCGGCCGGGTAAGAGCGAGCCTTACGAGCACCTGCCCCGTGGCCTGACCCAATTCCCCGCCGGTTTTTCCGGCCGAAAAGCCCCCTTGCCCGCTTAGCCCGCGCGACCAGAGCGGTTGGTGCTTGACCTGCGGTGCTGGGGTCTGGGCTTGGCCACTCGCGTCTGCGGAGCGGCCTTGAGCCGGTGGGCCGGCCCACCTCCGGAAAGGCCGGCCAAGGCATCCTCAGCCGATCTTGCCGCCTTGCTTGACCGCAGGCCGCGACTTTGGTTGAGGTTAGGGCTCAGCTTCTGGCCGGCCGGCAACGACTCTCCGGTGATGCTGCCGACACTTGATCCGACGCCAAGGGCGCCGGTGGAATGACTCACGGTCGGAGCCTGGCTCGAGCCGACGTTGCCGACGCCCACCACGCTTGAGCCGATATTATTGGAGCTTGCGGCGCCGACACTCCCGGAAAGCAAGCTCTGGCCCGCCGAAGTGTTGTTATTGCCATAGCTTGAACCTGCCCCGCCGGTCAGGCCCGTCGGCCCGGCGGAGATGCTCGACGACGTGCCGGCGGCGTTATTGTACATGCCGGTCTGGTCATAGCCGCTGTTGTATTTCATGGTCGGCGTCTTATTGTACATACCACTTTGGTTATACGGATTATTATACTTCATGCTGGCTGATTTATTATACATGCCGCTCTGATTAAAGGGATTGTTGTAATACATCCCTGGTCCATTATTGTACATATTGAACTGGTTAAAGGGATTGTTGTAGTGCATCGGGCTAACACCGCGGTTTTGAGCTTGCGCCGTAGCCGCCGGCAGAGCGATGAGGGAGATCAGGGCGACTACTTGCCCAACGAAGCCTTTCATGCAGCTCCCCTCACCATCTGGGTCGGGCATGACGATCAGTACGCGACCCACGACGACGCATGGATGCACTGTATAATTGTAGAGTGAACCGGAGATTCTTCAAGGATCCTAGCGAATATCACTTTACCTGTGCGGATGCTTGGCCGGAGGCTGGTTCTTATGTGTCTGGCGATCATCAAACCGGCCGACCCAGCGTTGCATCATCCGTTTATCGAAACCTGCACGTGCGGGACGTTGATAGCACGCCATAAGCCCTCGTTGTGGCTTGGATTTCTCTTTCGTTAGGGTAAGGCTAGTGGCGCCTGGGTTGGCCGCAATTCCTCCCGCTGAGATGGCCTGCACGCAAAGGACAAAAGCTTGCGCACAAGCGGCACATTTCATGGACGTTGGTTGCTCAGTCTCGATTTTGGGCGGGTCTGAAGGTACTCTGCGGGTGAGGCGGTTCCGTGATGAGCCCTTTAAGACCATCCTTGTCGTGAACCAAAAACGGTCCGAGACGCATCGTTTCGTTCTTGGCCGAGTGTCCAGCGATGTACTCGGCAGAACACATTTTCCGGCGATCCGGACGGAGGGGAGCACCCAAATGATTCGGCGCTGCTGGTTGCTTGTCGCGTTCTTTTCCCTGGCCGTGGGATCAAGTCCCCTGAGCCTGGCGCAGGAAGCCCCGGCCACGAAGGGCCCATCCGACATCGAGGCCCAGATCAAGAGCACCGTCCTTGAGAACATCCGCAGCACTCAGGCCGAGGACGTCGATGCCATGATGAAAACCATCCATTCCGAGTCGCCCCTGTATGAGTCGACCAAGAAGCAAGTCGCCCAGATCTTTGGCAAAGGCCTCAATCTGAAGTACGAGCTGCTCAAGCTCAGATACATCGCGACCGACGGAGACTACGCACTTGGCCGCGTCCGTCAGCGTACGACCGTGGTCGGCGGACCCAAATTCCGGAATAACGAGATCGACATGATCGTCGCGTTCCGTAAGGAAGGCGATACCTGGAAGTTCTGGAGCCAGGCGATCCTCGAGATCAAGTTGCTGAACGAGTAATCGGGACACAGGCCCACGCTCGTTAGGCATGCCGGGTGCCACGCCCAAGTCTGGGTGAGCGCGCTCTGTCAGGGGCCTTTTCTGAGCGGGGCACGCTGGCGGCTTGGCAAGCGTGTGCCCGCCGGGTCTTCCCGGCTAATTCCGAATTTCCTTCCCTTTTCAGGCGGTCTTTGCCCGGTAATGCTCACGACGCCCGGCCGAGGTACTCGCCGGTGCGGGTATCGACCCGGACGACCACGCCTTGGTCGAGATGCTCGGGAACCTGGACGATGTGACCGGTGGAAAGCGTTGCAGGCTTGGTCCGGCCGGTCGCCGAGTTGCCACGTACGCCGGGCGCTGATTCGACAATCGGCAGCTCGACCGTGTCGGGCAACTCGATCGCGATCACCTCGTCATCGACCACCAAGGCCTGGATACCCTCCATGTTTTCGGTCATGTACGAGACCTGGTCGCGAAGGTCGTCAGTCGTGAACGCGAACTGGGAGAAATCGGCCGAGTCCATAAAATGAAACTCGTCGCCATCGCGATAAAGGTATTGCACGGGCCTGCGCTCGAAGCTCGATTCGTTCAGGCCATCGGTTCCGCGGTACGATTTTTCCACCCGGGCCTTCGTCTTGAGGTTGCGGGCCTTGATCTTGTAAAGCGTGGCCGCGCCTCGCGCGGAGGGCATCTGAACCTGGATCTGCTCGATCATGTGCGGCGCGCCGTCGATCTCGACGACCATCCGGCGCTTGAAGTCCTTGGCGGGCACCACGGTAGCCGAACCTCCCTAAAATCAGCGAAATCGTTCGCCACAAGCAGCCTGCGATCACATCTTACCTCCCTGCTGAGTCCACGGTCAAAACTGAAGCCGACCAACCGTTTCCAGCCCCGTGATGATTCCCTGCAACACGCCCCTTGATACATGCGTACGCGTGTGTTAGGCTTTGCTCCTCAGGGGCGGTTGGAGGGGTGGTCAAAGGGGAGGCAAACTGATGCAGCGGGATCGGCTGGGCCGGCGCCGCCGGCCCGATCAGGGGCGTGGCTTGCGGCCCTTGCATCCACCCCTGCCGCGCGAGTGGACCAGCAAGGCGCTGCGACTGACGATGTCTGAGGCCGACTGGGCCCGGTTCGAGTCGCTCGCCGGGATGCTGGCGCCGTCTGCCCCCACCCAGGCGCGAGCCTACGGTATGGCCCTATCCGCTTTGATTCACACGACAACCTTGCCTCAGAGTGAGCCTGGTCCGCTTGACTGGATGGATTGGGAGCGGCGGAAGACCTTGCGGCTGGTGCTCTCAGGCCGCTGATCTTCGTTCGTTGGGTGAGTTCCAAGCCCTTATTGAAATTTTTCTTCCGTGGTTATCCCCACGATCGCCCGATGATCGTGAGCGGTTGCCTCGACATCAAACAGGAGTCCATGACTTGGCAAGTGCAACGGTGACGGCATCCGCCCCTAAGGGCGACGTGAAAGATCTGAAGCTGGCTGGCCTGGGCAAGCAGCGCATCGAATGGGCCGAGCGCGACATGCCCGTCCTGCGCGCCATCCGTGAGCGGTTCGCGGCCGAAAAGCCTTTCTCTGGCATGCGCATGTCTGCGTGCCTGCATGTTACCGCTGAAACGGCGAATCTGGCCCGGACGCTGAAGGCTGGCGGTGCAGACCTGCTCCTCTGCGCCTCCAACCCTCTCTCGACCCAGGACGATGTCGCCGCCAGCATGATGCAAGATTATGGAATTCCTGTTTTTGCGATCAAGGGCGAAGACGAGCACAGCTATTACCGACACATCGCTGCGGCACTACAGCACCAGCCCAATGTCACGATGGACGACGGTGCTGACTTAGTCAGCGCGATGATCTTCATCGCACTGGACCGGCTGGACGACCTTCACGCGGAAGTTCGGGCATGGGCCTCGAAGCTCAGCCAGGCGGACCGCAAGAGTCTGGTCGAGAACGTGGTTGCCAGCATGGAAGAGACGACGACCGGAGTCATCCGGCTGCGGGCGATGGAGAAGGACGGCGTGCTCAAACTGCCGGTCATTGCCGTCAATGACGCGCAGACGAAGCACTTTTTCGACAACCGTTACGGTACGGGCCAGAGCACGATCGACGGGATCATCCGGGCGACCGACGTTCTTCTGGCCGGCCGCCAGATGGTGGTCTGCGGTTATGGCTGGTGCGGCAAAGGCGTTGCCCTGCGGGCCCGCGGCATGGGCGCGCATGTCATCGTCACCGAGGTCGATCCGATTCGCGCGCTGGAAGCCGCGATGGACGGCTTCCAGGTAAAGTCGATTGCGGAGGCTGCACCCTTAGGCGACCTGTTCGTGACCGTCACCGGCGACATCCACGTGATTCGCGGCGAGCATTTCGCAGTCATGAAAGATGGCGCCATGATCTGCAATTCGGGCCACTTCAATGTCGAGCTGGCTCTCGATGAGCTGGGACAGCTTGCCTCGTCGTTGAAGAAGGGCGTTCGCGAGTTCGTGGACGAGTACATGCTCAAGAACGGCCGCCGGCTTTACGTGCTTGGCGAGGGGCGGCTCATCAACCTGGCCGCCGCGCACGGCCATCCGGCAAGCGTCATGGACATGAGCTTCGCCGCCCAGGCCCTAGCGACCGAGTGGTCCGTCAAGCACAAGGGCACACTCGAGCATAAGGTCCACCAGGTGCCCAAGGCCGTCGATGAGTTCGTCGCCTCGCTCAAGCTGCAAACGATGGGGATCTCCATCGACCGGCTCACCGCGGAGCAACAGAAGTATCTGCAAAGCTGGGAAATGGGGACGTGAGCTTGGAGTCGTTGGCGGTGGGGAGATAGTGCCCCGTGTGCGGTTTCGGGTGCCACGCAGACGTTCCCGTGAGCGTGTAGAGTTGTGGTCTGGGCAAACGGCCCGGGCACGCTCACTCGAACGTGTGAGCGTAGCACCCACCCAGCCCGCGTAGAGATGAATCCCTTTTCCTGCCCACTGCCGGCTGCCCTCTACTGAGCGGAGTCATTCCAATGCCTGATGTCCGTCCCTTCCGTGGCGTTCGCTATGACGTCGCGCGGGTAGGTGCACTTTCCGATGTGGTGGCACCTCCGTATGACGTCATCGGCCCGACGCTCCAGGACCGGCTGTACGACTCAAGCCCGTACAACATCGTCCGGTTGGAGCTGAGTCGTACTGCCCAGGCGGACACGGAGGCCGACAACCGTTACACCCGTTCTGCCGGCTTCCTGCACAACTGGATGCGCCAGGGTATCCTCCGCGCTGACGATCAACCCTCGCTTTATCTTTACGAGCAGACCTTTGAAGTCGAGGGGCAGACGCACAGCCGCAAGGGCTTTTTTGCCCGCGTCCGTCTCGAGCCATTCGGCCAGGGCAAGGTTTTCCCCCACGAACAAACGCTGGCCGGACCGAAGGCCGATCGGCTGGCCCTCTACCAGGCCACGGGCTTCAACTTGAGCCCCATCTTCGGTCTCTATCCCGACGTCGCGCAAGAGGTGCTGCGGACCGTCGAGGCCGGTTTGCGGGATCGTACGCCGCTGGTTGCCACCGATCATCTCGGAGTTGTCAATCGGCTCTGGGTCGTGACCGACCCCGGCACTCACACGGCGGTTCAGGGTCTCATGGCGGACCGGCCCATTTTTATCGCCGATGGTCATCATCGCTACGAGACCGGTCTGAAATACCGAGATTTGCTGGTCCAAAGTGGTCAGACCGAAGGCATCGATGACCCCGCCAACTTCTGCATGATGATGCTGGTCGGAATGACTGATCCCGGACTCTTGATTCTGCCTACCCATCGTCTCGTCTCGGGGCTGGCCGGCCTGACCGGAGACGAGCTTGCCCGCCGGCTGGAACCCGAGTTCGAGCTCCAGCGCGTAGGGCATGGCGCCGAGGGTTGCCATCTGACCTGGGAAACGATCAGCCGCGGCTCGGGCCAGGACACACTCGGCTTCGGCACCGTCGCCGACGACTCTTGGCTGCTCGCGCGGCTGCGATCGGACGAATCCATGGACCATCTGGCCGCTGATCACAGTGCCGATTGGCGGTCGCTTGGAGTGAGTATCCTCCATGTCTTGGTGCTCGGCCACTTGCTGGCCGGACACCGAAGCGAAGCCGGAAAAACTGACACTTCTCCTTCCTTCCCTTGTCGTTACGTTCACTTGACGAGCGAAGTTCTGGTCGACATCGAGGCCCGTGGGTGCGACCTCGCCTGCCTTGTCCCGCCGGCACGCATGGAACATGTCGAGGCCATCGCGTCGAACCTTGAAACCATGCCTCCCAAGAGCACCTATTTTTACCCCAAGCTGCTTACGGGAATGGTGCTTAACCCCTTACGCTAAGCCTCTTGTCGGAATCATTGCGGCTTGACCGGCACGGGCGCGGGCGGTGGCAGGCGCTCGGTGTTCGCCCCCGTGGCCGATTCGGAGGCCGAGTCAGCGCCAGAAGCAGAACCCCATCCTGAGCCAGAGTTTGAGCCAGAGTTTGAGTCAGAGCCAGGTCGAGATCCCGGACCTTCCAGTGAGGGTTCATTCGGGCTGGGCTGGGGACGAAACGGCGAGGTGCGAGAGCCGGGCGAGGGCAGGGGGCTCGAGAGCTGGGGCACCTCCGATTGCTGGGGCGGGATGGTGGCCTCCGGGACCGGCGGGCCGGCGGACGACGGAGTGGAGGCAACGGGTTGCGGCGTGTTTCGCGCGTGTCGAAGCGCAGCGGCCGCGGCATCACGGACGTCCTGCTTCTTCTCGTAGATGATGCACCGCTCGAGGACAACCTCAACCTCGCTACCACCGATTTCCCCCAGCGCGGTGGCCGCGGCGATGCGCACGTCCTTTGAGGAATCGTACTTCAGGACATGGACCAAGGCCGGAACGGCGCGGGGGTCGCCCAGCCTGCCCAGCTCGCGAGCACCGTCGCGGCGGCTGTTGGAATGGAGGCTTTGTAGCTTCGAAGCGGCCAGGGCCACCGGATCCAGCGGGGACGGTTGCGCTGGTGCTGCGGCTGAACCTCCTGATCCCCCTGGTCCACCCGGTCCCGCGGGACCAACCGCGGCCGGTCCCGGCGCGACTCCTCCCGCACCCACTCCGAAGGGAATCGTGATCATGGGCGCCGCCATGAGCCCGAATGAGAAGTTGTTTGCGGGACGGGGCAGCATCAAGAATTCGCGGCCGAGGAACGCCGGCGGCCGGGGCCAGAAACCACCCCCACCGAACCCCGGTCGGAACCCGCGCTGGATCGTCATGTCCCGTTCAAGGGTGCCTCCGGGCCGCTGGATTTGCAATTGACGCTGGTAAAACCCGGGACCGCGCTGTACGTCGAGCTTGCGCTCAATACTACGTCCGCGCGGACCCGTAATGGTGCTATCACGCTCGCGCTCGATCACCTGGGCGCCCGTGCCTTGTGTCACCCCACCGTACATCCATACAAATCCTAGGATCAGCCATGATTTGAACCAATGCGTCACGGCGCACCTCCTGTGAGCTCGCATTCGCACTCGCAGTCGCGGGACTTGATCATCGACCCGGCTACTCGGATCTCCGCCGACGTCAGATTGTGCGCGGCAGTCTAAAACCTGGGAAGGTCAACCCGCCGGCCCGTTCCTCCGGCCAAATATGAGACCATCCATGATTGCATCTTATCGAACACTACTCCAATGATTCACTTTGTTGTGTTTTCGAGCCGTCAAAGCGGATGTCAAACCGCGTTCTAAGAAAAAATAATGGGTTTTTCGTTCTCACAGTGCAGGTGGCTTTAATATCATCTATAAAGCGAGCACGCGTCCGTTGAATGACGCCTGCTGTCACAAAGTGGTGCATGCGGGCATCCATGCGGATGGCTTGACTCGAGTGAGGAGGAAGAACGTGGGACCTGCTCGATCGAGGTTCCCCATTCCGACGAAGGTCAAGGTCGAATTGGTGACTCGTGTGGTTGAGATGGAGGTGATGCAGTCGGGGCCGTGTTGCCCGCGCTGCGATGAACCCCTCAATCTTCATCAGCCAGACGAGAGCTCGCCAAGCCAGTTGCTGGCAACCTGCGACCAATGTCTCGGATGGTACTCGTTGTTTGAACTCAAGGATGGCGAGAGCGAGTTTATGATGCTCGAACTGCCGACGAAGCGAATGGTTGAGGAGATGTTATCGGGCAACGGTGCTGAAGCGATCGAATGAGTGCCGGCTGCAGCCCTCGGGCAGCCTCACCAGGCAACGCTGACCTGCCTAGCGCAATCGACCCTAGCTTCTGCGAGTGAGTAAAGGGACGGGCTCAACCCGTCGCTATTGTTTTCTCTTTTTAACTGCTTTACGCGGTCTGGGTACTTTATTGCCCTTCTTTTTCCTCGGTCTGTCGGGACGGTTCTCAGCCGGGCCCACCCGTTTGCCAGGCTCCGCTCCTTTGCCGACTTGCCGCAATCCGCTCGGTGTGGCACGGGCCTGTGGACCGGCTTCGATGGCAGTGCTTGCGCGTCGCTGGTTTCTGGGGCCGACAGCCAGTGGGGTGCTCGAGAGCACCAGGTCGAGCTCGCGGCGGTCGACGTCGACATGCGAGACCCGAACCTCGATTCGGTCGCCCAGGCGATGTCGCCGGCCTGACCTCCGGCCCACCATCGTGTGGGTTCCGGCCTCCAGATAGTAGAAATCGTCGGCCAGGCTGGTGACGTGCACCAGGCCCTCGACGGGCAGCTCGACCAACCGGCAGAAAAGCCCGAAGTCCTCGACCCCCACGACGATCGCGTGAAACGCCTCGCCGATGCGGCGTTCCAGGTGGCAGAGAAGCTTGATCCGGATCAGCTCGCGCTCCGCGGCTTCGGCCCGGCGTTCGGTCCGAGTACAGTGCTCACCGAGCACCGCCAGCTCGTCAGCATTACCGCGCGGCTTCTTCCCTTCGAGCAAGGCGGCAAGCTGGCGATGAACCTGCAGGTCGGGATAACGTCGAATCGGCGAAGTGAAGTGGCAGTAGTCTTCGCTTGCCAGCGCGTAATGTCCTTTGTGCTCGGGCGTGTAGATCGCCTGCTTCATGCTTCGCAAGAGGCCGTAATGGACGGCGTATTCCTCAGGCTTGCCGGCCGTTTCGGCCAAAATACGCTGAAGTTCGAAGCGGCTTTGCGGCAAGTCGAGTTTCAGCCCCAGGCTGCGGGCGAACTCGGCGAACTCATCGAGCTTGTGCGGTTCGGGGTCGGCGTGCATCCGCCGCAGGAACGGAACGTTGTGCTCCGTCAGAAACGCGGCGACAGCCTCGTTGGCCGCCAGCATGAATTCCTCGATGAGCTGGTGGCTCTGGTCGTTGACTGCCAGGTGAGCTCCCTTGACCTGCCCGGATTCACCGAGCTCGATTTCGATCTCGGGCAGGTTGAGCTCCAGGGCG
The DNA here is from genome assembly GCA_052146555.1 of Isosphaeraceae bacterium. Lineage (GTDB taxonomy): Bacteria > Planctomycetota > Planctomycetia > Isosphaerales > Isosphaeraceae > Aquisphaera. The sequence continues at coordinate 79,658 of JBKQMU010000017.1, read as the reverse complement.
CCCCTTGAGAACCGTCGTCGCCGCAAGAGCATGGCCAGCTCGAGCATGAGGGCGAGCATCGCCCCCACGGGTTCCGTCACGCTCGGGTGCGCGCCTTCGGGCTCACGCAGGACAGCCATGGCCTCTTCGTAGGTGAAGCGAGGGTCCACGCAGATGGCTGTTCGGGCAAACTTTCGGGCCGTGAGGTAGCCGTCAGGGTGGAATTCCAAAAGAGCGCTTACGGTATAGCGGGTGCGGTGAGCTTGCAGGCTGGCAAGGCTATTGGAGAGAACCTCCGGCAGCATCGGGATCACCCGGTCGGGGAGATAAACGCTTGTTCCACGCTGCCGGGCCGAGCGATCGAGTGCCGAGGAGGGACGGACAAAGTACGAGACATCGGCGATGTGTACACCTAAGCTCCAGTACCCACGGTCGTCCCGGGATAGGGAAATGGCGTCGTCGAAGTCGCGTGCGGTGGCCGGGTCGATCGTCACGGTGAGGGTCTGGCGCAGGTCCAGCCGCTCGCCGATCTCATCCTCGGAAAAGACTCGAGCCAGGTGACGGGCTTCCACGAGGGCATCGTCTTCGAATGTATCGGGGATGTTGAACCCGCGAATCACCGAGAGGGTATCGACGCCCGGCGCTCCGCGCTGGCCCAAGAGCTCGGTGATGACGCCTTCGCCTTCCAGCGCGGGGGTGGGATAGCGAACGATTTCGAGAGCGACCTTGTCGCCGGGGCGGGCTCCCTTGGCGCCGGGGTCGCCCACGAAGATCGGGGCGTGGAAGGTGGTACCGTCGATCTTGACGTATCCCGCCGCTCCATCCTCGAAGTAGGTTCCGACGAATAGCGACGAGGCGCGGGCGAGGATCTGGACGATCCGCCCTTCGACGTTCATTCCGGGGCGCTGTGGCCCCTTGGTGATCTTCACCACGACTTCATCGCCGCTGGAGGCGTCGCCGGCGGCCTGTGGCGAGATGTAAATCTGGTCGGCCCGGGATGTGGCCGGGTGGGGACGAACAAACCCGAAGCCCCGCGACGAGCGGCGAAACAGACCGATGATCGCGCCTTTGTGGTCGGGCTTGCGGAGGGTCTTGTCGCGGCCCAGATCGAGCTTGCCCTGCTTGATGAGCGCTTTGACCTGCGTGCGGAACTCGGCGAGGTCTTGGGCCGAGATCTCCATGCGCTGGGCCATCGCCTTGAGCGAGATCGGGGTGTAGCCGGCTTCGGAAACGATTTTAAGCACGCGTTCGGCAAACTCGGACATCAGTCCAGCCCCTCCCTTGGTCCGACGCGGGCGCCCTCTTCCAGGCTACGAAAGCCCCCGGCTCATGCCTATACCCCGCTGCTGGCAAGTTGCGCCCAAGCCGGACGTGGAGCGAGCCGCAATGATGAAATCGGAATCTCTTCCACGACCTGAAATCGTGTCCCACACTATGTATGTGCCCGAATTCGACGTTCTATTGATCTATGACGCTTATAATGTTTGAATGGTTTGCTTATAAAATTCTTGCACCCTGTCGAAAGTTGACAATTCATAGGCCGAGGTTAAACTTTAGAAAAGGCGATGGGGTTCGCCCACAACCGCGAATGCTCAGGGGAAACCGTGAGCCGTCGCTGATGACCCCTACGGAGCAAGCGCTTCCGTGGGGTTGATCGCCCAGACGACCAGGCCCCGCCGGAAGTTAGGCTTCCGCGCGGGGCTTTTTGTTGCCTCTGGCGGAGAGGTACCCATGAAAGTGATCACTGTATCTCGGGAGTACGGTGCCGGCGGCGCGGAGGTTGCTAAAATACTGGCGGCAGACATCGGCTGGACCTTGCTCGACCGGGAATTGATGCACCAGGCGGCGGCGATCGAGCATGTGCCGGATGCCGAGCTCGAGTCGCTGGATGAGCAGGCGATCGGGGTAGCCGACCGGTTCCGGCTGCATCCGCTACATGACCGGTACATTCATGGCTTGAAGCAGGTCGTTGACCGGGCGGTAGCTCAGGGCAACGTGATCCTGGTGGGTCGCGGCACGAATCAACTGGTAGGCAACCGCGAGGATGCTTTCCATCTTCGACTGGTCGCACCTCGGCCGTGGCGTGCTCAACGCATGGCTGAGCTCGAAGGCTGGACCCAGGAGCATGCCTTGGCCCGCTGCACAGAGGTGGACCGGGTGCGCGAGCGATTTAACCGCTACTTCTTCGGCGAGACGGCCACCCAACTGGTCAATTATGATTTGGTGCTCAATACCGGACGCGTTCCCCTCGACAATGTGGTAGCTGGGGTTGCCGCGCTAGTGCACCATCATTGGCCCTCGGGCGCGGCCGATCCGTCAGCCGAGCGGCGGGTCATGACGTTGACAGGCGAGCTGGGAGCCGGAGATTCCAGCCTGGCAGAGACCCTGGCCCAGCGGCTTAAGTTGACGGTGTTCGACCGCGAGCTGCTCGCGCACGAGGCGAGGCGGCTGGGCGTCAGCCTGGCGGAGCTGGAGCGAGTCGACGAAAAGCCGGCCGGGATCTTCCAGCGGTTTCGTCCGGGCAGCCTGCACCAGCGGTGCTTCGAGACGCTCGGGCAGCTCATGAAGGAGCTTGCGGCCCAGGGAGACGCACTCCTCGTTGGTCGCGGCGGTTGCCGTTTCCTGGAGGATGATCCTCGGGCGTTTCACGTCCGCCTGGTGGCCGAAGCAAATGTTCGTCTCCGGCGGGTGATGGAGCATCGCTGGCTGGCTGAAGATGCGGCCCGGTCGATGATCGAACAGACCGACTTGCAACGAGCCCAGTTTTACCAGGGCTTCTTTGGCGTGGATTGGACGGACCCTCTGGGTTATCACGTGACGGTCAATACAGGCCGGCTGCGGCCGCAGGGCGTGAACCTGATCGCCCTGTTGGCGGAGCAGCACTGGGTTCGCGCAAGTCGAGCCTGAACCTCGGTTCCGGAACATAGAGGCGAATTGTTATGGAAACTTGGAGTAAGATCCTCGCGTTGTCGGTGGGCGGAGTGGCAGGAGTCAATGCCCGCTACTGGCTAGGTGTGTGGATCAACCGCTGGGCCAGTTCACAGTTCCCCTGGGCGACATTCTCCATCAATGTGTCGGGTGCGTTTGCCATCGGCTTCTTGACCGCGCTCCTGGCGCGGTGGTCGCCGCATTCGCATCTCCGGCTGCTGATCCTGGTCGGCTTTCTCGGCGGCTACACAACGTTCTCAACCTTTGCATTCGAATCGGTGACGCTCTGGCAGCGCGGGGAATCAATTTTCAGCCTTACCTACATGGCCGGGAGCGTGCTGGCCGGCTGCGCGGCGGTGGTCCTCGGCGCCGCACTGGCGCAGGGAATCATCCAGCCCACTTGGAGCTGGTTGCTTCGGATGGGACAATACACACGTCAGCAGTCGATCGAGCGATCAGCGGAGAGTCGAGTCGCGGATCAACCGCATCTCCCTGGCCTCGGTGAATTCCTCACGTCGGAGGCCGACCTCGGAGAGATGGCCGAGTGAATCAAAGGATCGCACTCCGGTGAACATCCCACGGGAAGCCACACTCCTGAGGCTCTTTCTCAACGCCAACGATCGGCTTCACGGCAAGGCCATTTACCGTCTGGTCGTCGAGGTCGCACGCGCGAATCATCTGGCCGGGGCCTCCGTCTTCCTGGTGGATTTCAGCTATGGAGCCCACAAGAGGATTCGCGACGCCAAGAGTGATTATCTCTCCTTCGACATCCCCGTGGTCGTGGAAGTCGTCGATTCGGGCGAGAATATCGGCAAGCTGCAAGTCGAGCTGGATTCAATGATCACTGAGGGTCTCGTGGTAACTTGTCCGGTCCAGGTCAGGCATTATGCGGGGCAGTCCATTCCGGCAGCCGTGGCCAAACCGACTGCACCGGAGAGTATTACTTCCACGACCTTCACTAGCGGGAGCTCGAGCTCAATGAAGATTGAGGGCGAAGCCCAGCGCGTTACTGTCTACATCGGTCATAGCGACACCTGGCGCGGCCGCAACCTGGTTACGGCCATTGTCGAGAAGTGCCGGGAACTCGGCATCGCGGGGGCATCGGCGACCGTAGGCGTGATGGGTTATGGCAAAACATCACGCATCCACCGGTCACACCTGCTGGGGCTCTCGGAAGATCTGCCTCAGCGGATCGAGATCGTCGACCAGCCGGAACGGATCGAGGTGCTTCTGCCTTCGCTCGAGGAACTGGTCCAGGGCGGGCTAATCGTGCTCGAAAACGTCCACGTCATACGCTATCTCCATGATCCCAAGAAGTCGAAAACCTGAGGTGTCAGACGCTTGCGCACGGAGTCTACCTGGCGCCAACCGAGTTGCGAAGGTCTAGATCCGACAAGAGCCGATCGATAAACCGCACGCAGCGCTTTTGGAGCGAGGGAAACGACCTCAGCCATCGCTCTACCCAGCCTCGGAGCCCCTCAGGGTAAGCTGCGGCAAGAGTCCCAAGAATGAGGGAGGCGATGAAGACGAGTGAAAGGGAGGGTCGGACGGTCCTTCGAGTTCTGAACAATTATTTTGACCGGATCTTGTCCGCCACCTGGGCCAGGGAGTTTCCATCCCTTAGAGCCGCCAGCGCCTGTGGCGATTCCTGAAATCTCTCTAAGGCGTTGAAGAAGCCGTCCAGGATATCGCCCTTCCTGGTCGGTACCAGAAAGACATGAGTGTGGGGGATGCGCCGGCCGCGGGCATAGAGGCAGACAAACTCCGGGGAGAAGGCATCCCGAAGTCGGTTGGCCACACGCCTGGCCATCGGGAACAGGCTGACGATCTCCTCCTCGCTCAGATCGTGCCACCAGGGCACGTGCCGCTTGGATGTCACCAGACAGTGACCCTCGGTGAAGGGGTTGATGTCGAGCAGGCAAAAGGACAGCTCATCTTCCTCCACCACATGCGCCGGTGCCCGGCCCGCCACGATCTCGCAGAAGGCGCAGCCTTGATTCTCTAAGGACATGGAAGCTCCTCCCCTTCGAAACGCCCAACGCGGCATAGCCGCAACCAAAGAGGGGCAACGGAGATGGCATTCATCCGGCAGAATGGTTGGTGGTTCAAGCCACCACCCTGGGGAGCATGCCATGAGCACAGTATGGTGCTGCGTGGTCAAGTTCGCCAGCCTCTTCGTATGCACTCTTTATCTTATTTTCCGCACATCTTGGCCGATATTTCCGTGAATTTCGGCTGTACCCGTCTTCGGTCGGCCGAAGCTTAGAAAACCGCCGCAACTCCTGGGTTTTGCCGGAGTCTCTTGCCCGCTGCAGGCAACCACCCTTAACAGAATCCTGTCATAGTGGGAAAGGGCAAACGAGCCACCATGAAGTGCTGCTCGCACCGACATCGACCGCGTCCCAGCCACCGGGAGCGCGCGGAGACTTGCGAGCGCCATCCAGTCCGAGCAATGTAAGCGTAATCAGAATCTTTTTCCACGACCTGAAATCGTGTCCCACACTCTAATGTTGGCAAATGCCGCGCTTCCACGGAGGTGAGCGTGTTGCACGTGCGCAGGCCGACAACCCAGAAACCTCCGCAGAAGCGGCGCCACCAGAATGAGCCGCTGGCGAATATTCCCCCGGCAAGAGCGAAAAAACTGTTAATCTCACAGGCGTAGACCTTGAGACCAGAAACATCGACCTGACGAGAACGATCCCATGAACGCGTTTGACGACGATCGTCCGCCACGCCGGGCCGCGCTGCCGCCGCCGCGTGGCAGCGGCAAGTTCAAGGGCCTCTTGGCCCTAGCGGGGCTGGTTCTGCTGGGCCTGGGGCTGGTTCTGGGCATTTACCGGGAGTGCCGGATCGAAGTGGGAACCGGCTATCAGGCCGTCTTGATACGTCGCGAGGGGCTCGACCTGAAGCCCGAGATGGAGCTGGCTCCCGCACCCCGTGACGGCAAGCTTTTCTACAAGGGCGTACAGTCCGCCGGACCGAACAACGGCGTTCTGACCGAGGGACGCTACTTCTGCAACCCCTATTACTGGTCGTGGGAGATCAGTCCCCAGTTCGTCGTGCCGGGCGACAGGATCGCCATCCGCATCGCCCTGGCCGGAGACGACCAGCCGGCCGGGCAAATCTTGGCCCAGCCCGGCCAGAAGGGCATACTGCGCGAGGTCTTGAAGCCAGGACGCTATCCCTATAACCCGTACGCCGAATCCATCGAGCTGCACGACCCCGTGACGATCCCCGCTGGCTTTCGCGGCGTCGTCACGCTCCTGGCTGGCCCGCTCCCCGCGGACCCCAATACGTTCCTTGTCAGGGACGGAGAACGAGGAGTTCAGATCAACACCCTGGAGCCAGGCACCTATTACCTGAACCCGTACGAGACCCGCGTCAGCCTCGTCGATTGCCGATCGCGTAGGTTCAACCTGGGGCAGGAAGCCGAGATGAGCTTTCTGTCAGCCGATGGGTTCCCGATCACGCTGGATGGCGTGGTCGAGTTTCGAATTTTGCCGTCCAAAGTCGCCGAAATGTTCGTCAAATACAATGAAACCGCCAACGGTGACGCAATCGACGAGGAGATCATCGCCAAAATCATCACGCCCGAGAGCCGCTCGCTCTGCCGCATGGGCGGCTCGAAACTTTCCGGCGGTCAGTTCATCAGCGGTCAAGACCGTGAGAAGTTCCAGACCGACCTGGTCAAGAGCCTGACCCAGAACTGCCAGAAGCAGGGAATCGAAATCCTGGCGGTGGCGATCACATCGATCAAGCCTCCCGATGAGATTGCTCAGCCGGTGCAACAGCGCGAAGTCGCCAAGCAGAAGCTCGCCCAGTACCGCCGCGAGAAGCTCCAGCAGGTCTCCGAGGCGAAGCTGAAGGTCGAGGTCATCCTGGCCGAGCAAAAGAAGCGTGTCGTCGAGTCCGAGCAAGACGTCGTCGAGAAGACGACCAAGGCTGAGCAGGAGCAGAAGGTCGCCGTGACGCTGGCCGAGCAAAAGCTGAAGGTGGCCCAGACGCATCTTGAGGCCGCCAAGGACAAGGCTTCGGCCCTCATCGCCCAGGCTTCCGCCGAGGCGCAGGTCGTCAAGTTCGACAACGCCGCCGAGGCCTCCGGCTTGGCCGCACAGGTTGCGGCTTTCGGGGGCGACGGCGGGGCCATGGCCCGAAACATGCTCTTGGGCAAGCTCGCCCCGTCGTTCCACACGATCCTCGGCAACACGGAGGGTCCGCTCATGGACCTCTTCAGCGAGTTCACGCGGCGGTCCCAGAGGCCAAATACGCTTCCTGCGGCCGGCACGAATGCTGTAGGTAACGCGAGGCCGGCCGCCCACAGTCGCGCCAGCACACCGCACTTGCCGGTTACCAGCATCGGGGAGGAACAGCCGTGAACCCATTTCGACAAGATTTTCTGGGAACATCCATCAAGGCGTTCCTGGCGGTCGTCATCTTGGGCGCCCTCCTTTACCTGGGCGTCTGGCAATGGATGATCTGCCGCATCGAAATTCCCCCGGGTTACAGCCTCCTGGTCCGGTACAAAGGACCCTGGCCCTTTGGCACAAGGTCTCAGGGCTCCGAGGGGCAACTGGTGCAGACCGATGAGGCTGGTCGCCCACGCGGGATCGGCATTCTCGCCGACATGCCGGGGCCCGGACGCCATTTCTACTCGCCCCTGGAATACGAGACCCAGCTCGTGAAGGACGAGGTCATCGCCCCCGGCAAGCTCGGCGTCGTGGTCTCCAAAATCGGCAAGCCGCTGCCGGAGGGCACGTACCTGGTCGATGAGCCCGGTTATCGAGGCATCCTCCGCCAAGTTCTGACGCCCGGCCGCTATCGCCTCAATAAGTATGCTTTTGACGTCAAAATCGTGGACGTCGACACCTGCGCCGAGCCGGCCACGAGGGTCAAGCGCAGGGCCGACGACCCGACCTTGATTCCGCCCGGGTATGTTGGCGTGGTGACCAACAAGGCCGGCAACCCCCGCACGCACGAAGTGCGCGGCATTCAGAAGCAGGTTCTCCAACCGGGTATCTATTTCCTCAATCCGGAAGAGAAACGTATCGACATCATCAGCGTGGGCTACGCTGAGACCAGCTTGACCGTCGTGGCCCAGGGAAAGAGCAGATCCGCACGAATCGGAAGCAGCGATACAGCCGGTTCGGAGGAGGCTCCGGGCTCCCTCGACCGCAGCGACCGGATGGGCGCGACCTCGGCCGATGATCCTACCTACGCCGCCGGCAAGGGCATCGAGTTTCCGTCCTCCGACGGCTTCCCGATTCACATGGATTACACGGCGATCTGGGGCATCCTGCCAGAGCAGGCGCCGGACGTCGTTCGCCAGTTCGGCATGCTCAAGGACGTCGAGCAGAAAGTCGTTCTTCCCCAGATCGAATCGATCTGCCGGTTGCATGGCTCAAGGCGGGGCGCAGTCGAGATGCTCGTGGGCGACACTCGCGAAGAGTTTCAAAACGAGACGTCTGCCGAGCTTGAGCGGGTGCTCACCTCCAAGAATTTGTCGCTGCTTTTTGGCCTGACGCGACACATTTACGTGCCTAAGGCAGTCCGCGAGCCGATCCAGAAGGCCAAGATCGCCGACGAGCTGACCAAGACCCGCGACCAAGAGCAGTTGACGGCCAAGGCCCAAGCCGACCTCACCGAGGCCAAGGCCAGGGTCGTCTTCGAGGAACGGCGAACCCAGGCCGAGACGGCCAAGTTGGTCGCGGAGGTTGCGGCCGAAGGTGAGAAGAAGGCCAAGGAAATCGAGGCCATGACCGAGAAGTTCAAAGCCGAGATCGACGCCCGCAGCGCGGATATCGATGCCCAGACGACTAGGCTGTTGGGCGAGGCCAGAGCCCAGGCGATCAAGCTGGCCCGAGAGGCGAAGGCCCAAAGGCTTCAGCTTCTGGTCAAGGCCATGGGTGGTCCGGACGCCTACGAACGGTACATCTTTGCAGAGGGGCTGCCGTCGAACCTGCGGGTGGGAATCTTCTATGCCGGTCCCGGTACTCTCTGGACCGACTTGAAAGGGTTCGAGCAGACCATGCTGGGTAAGCTGGTCTCGGAGACAAAGCCGCAAGAAGGCGCGATGAAACGCCCGTTGGCGGAGGGCGAGGAAGAGGGCAGGAAAGACTGATCAGGCCGCGATATTGTCGATCCGGAATTCGCGCGCGGCGATGGCCACGGCGCGCGAGTCGGCCTGGGGATGGCCCTCGGCAAAGGCGACCAGAAGCGAGAGATCGGCCAGATGGTCCAGCCGCCGGGGCAGGCCATCGGCATTATGGTGGAGGGCTGCCAGGGCTTGGGACGAAAACAAAGGAGCCGCTGCCCCGGCCGCGGCCAGGCGGCCTAGAACGTAAGCCGCTGATTCCTCCGCCGAAAGCGGCCCGAGCAGTGACCGCGCTTTGAGCCGATCGGCCAGGGCCGGAGGAAGTTGCAGCAAGAGCTCGGCCGTGCCGACCAAAAGAAGCCCGAGATCGGGCGGACCGAGGGTGGCAAAGTTCAGCAGCAAGCGCAGGGTTTCGAATGTCGCGGGGTCGTCGATCAAGTGTGCCTCGTCGACGATCAGAAGCGGCCGTTGCCCCGCGCGAGCGGCAGAGGCAAGCTGATCGCGCAGCCGCAGCACGGCAAACGCCGGCGAGAGCGGTTGCTCAATCGCTCCGCCAAGCTCCTCAACCAGCATGATCAATAGCTCCGGCGCAGGGAGCGCGGGAAACGTCAGGTGCAGGGGCAACACCCCCAGCTCCATGGCCAGACGCCGTGCGATCAGCGTCTTGCCGGAGCCCGGCGGACCGAAGAGCAGGGCTGGACCCTGACCGTGCTCCAGGCCGTAACGAAGCCGGCGAAGGGCTGCGTCGCGACTAGGCAGCGCGACATAACCAGCCGGATCGGTCGTCTCAACAAAAGGCCGAGCTTTCAGTCCAAAGTGATCTTCGTACACGGCGACTCCACTGGATTCGCGGTACTTATCCGCTCGTGCGTCCTACACGAACGTCTCGGCCAGGCCGAGCAAGGTCACGCCGCCGGCCTCGAGCACTTCACGGGCTCGCAGCAAGCTGCGTTCGCCGGTCATGCCGCGATGATGAACCAGGACCGCAGCGTCGACAGAGCGGTGCAGTACCGCTGCACTGAGGCCGGTAAATAGGGGGCTGCCATCGACAAGCACCAGGTCGAACTCGCGCCGCAGCCAGGCCATCGTGCACGACCAGCCTGGAGAAGCCAGGAAATCACGCGGCCGAGCGACCGCCGAGCGCAAGGGCAGAACCCACAGATTGTCGTCCGCCGCGTGGACCAGCGCGTCGGCCACCGCATGGCCAGATTCGACCACGTCATCCAGTCCGATCGAGCACTCGACACCCAGGCAGCGCGAGAGCATGGGCCCGGTGAGGTCGGCGTCGACCAGGACGGTGCGTCCGGGCCGACGCGCCAGTGCGCGGGCGACGGTCAGTACCAGGGTGGTTCGCCCCTCGGACCGGTGGCAGCTCGTAAACAGAAGGACTTTCATGTTCTGCCGGTCGCGGGTTTCAAGCAAGCGGTCGGCCATCGCCTCGAAACGAACGCTCCAGTCGCGCTCGAGAACCAGCACGATTTCGGGCCATTCCAGCTCCGTCGTTAAGGAGCGGTTGACCGGACCGATCGCGGAGACAGTCGACCGGTGCGCCTCTTCGGGCCGATGGCGGGTCATCGGCCGGCCGGAAACTTTCCTTGCAGCAGGCGCAGCACTTTCCGGTTGCGGCGTACGACTCGCTAGGGAAGCGTGGTCGGACGCCGAAGCAGGGGCCTGCGCTACGGGCCTGCGCGGAGGCCGGTGAGGCGTGGGGGGCACGCTCGCAGAGACGCCGTTTTTGCCGGTCGCGGTACGCTGGGCGTGGGCATAGGCTCGGCTCAAGGCCTCGTCAACGTCTCCCATGGACGGGCTCCTCGCGGTTGTCGTCGGGCAAGAGATAACCATGGAAGACCACCGGCGTCTTCGCGTCCGATTCAACCCTCGTGCCGACAGGTTCGATCGACAGCACGACCGGCAGCGTGGGGCAAATCGCGGCCGAGCCGCCTTCTTGCGTCATGAGGGCGGCCGGCGCATCGTTCTGCACTGCCTGCGGCGGGGATGGAAGCGTCCACGACGGTCGCCAGACCTTGCGGCCGAGAAAGTCTTGCTGGCTGCAGAGGATCACGATGGGAAGGATCGCCAGCAGCATGCAGCCCGCCAGCCGGACTTCCCTGCGTAAGCGGCGTTTTGATCGCCGAACCGGGCGAGGTCCCGACGCCCCGCGGACTGATCGCCCCGGTCTTGCGCCTGCACCGTGAGAGCGAACTTCGGGAACCTGGATCAAGAGGAATGCCGGCGGACTGATGCCACATTCGGCTGCCGACATGGCTCTGGGCCACGCCAAGGTCGGGATGGCCTGGGCTTGACTCATGGCTGCACCCCCGCGTCTGGGGAATCTCAGGTTGCGTCCGGTTCCGAGTTTCTGATGGGTCGCTTGCCCCGCACTTCGGTCGTCTGCGGCAGCTTCCGCGAGAGCGCTTTGCCTCTCGCTAATTATGATCGGCAGGAGCTTCGGCAGACTTGAACAGACGTGACGGAAATAACGAAACGGAAAAGATGAGGGGCCATCGGCCAACGGATCGGCCCGTGCAACCAATACGGCCGGGTTTTCCGCCACTCAATGCGGCCGGGTTTTCCGCTCCGATCAGCCAGCAAGAACGCCCGGCCCCGTCGCGGAATAACCGGTGACGGGGTCGGGCGGAGGGGAACGCTGCAGGCGGAACGAATCACGGTATGAGAGGCAGTTACGGTCGGCTGGCGATCGCGATGGCTCAGCGGCCGCCGCCGAAGATGGCCCGGAGGAAACTGCCGCGACGTTGGAAGAAGCCCGTCGATTCGCCGGACGCGAGCGACGGCGAGACGCGACGGTTACCTTCATACTGGGCGACGGGCAGGAACTGCGGGGGTGCCGAGGCGAACCGGCCTCCACCTCCGCCGTTGGCTAGGTCGAGGGCTCGCACGTTGGCCTCGGTGACGTAGGGATTGTGGCCCTGCCACCGCGACTCGACCAGCTCGAGGAGATTCAGCGGAGCGTAGAGGGCTTCGCCTCCGACGGAAATCCAGTCGGCCGCGGCGGGGTTGGTCTCATCGACTCGGCCATCCAGGCCGTAGACGATGTTGTACTCGTAGAAGATCACCCGGTCTTTGTCGTCCTGGCCGTTGAGCATCGAGCCTGAGTTGGTGTGCACCTCGATCTTGATATTGACTGCACGCGGACCACGGTTGGGAATCGCCTTGTACTCGGCAATGTACTTGAAGATTCCCTGGTTCCAGACTTCGCTGACGGTGCCGCGAGGCGGAAAGGCCCGCATGTTGCCCAGGATCGGCTTTCTCTCTCCACGGATATGGCTCTCGAGCATGGCGTGCACGCGGGGCGCTTTCCAGTCCGTCTCGTCCGGGCCGGGCCGGGGCGGTCCCGGGGGAATCTCGTTGGCGTAGTCGCCGATCCGGTGATTGTAGTGGTTCTCGCCGAGCTCGGCCCAGAGGGCCTTAAGCTCGTCCTTCGTCATGCCGCTTCCTGGCGCGGGAATCGGCTCGTTCAGGAGTATCGAAGCCACCGCGCCGCCGAGGCAGTGCCCGGGCCAGCGGGAGATATCCTTGTTTTGGCTGTTGACCGACTCCCACCACCGGGCGGACGTGCCGAAGAGCTGATCATATTTGAGCAGGGGCGCGGGGGTCATGAAGATCGTGACCTCGTTCCCCTTTTCCTTGTTGGGACCGGTCCAGGTCAAGTCATCATAGAGGTTAGGGAACCAGGTGGCGTCGTCGCCTGCGGGGGGTAAGGATTCGAGCAGGCCGTTGGGGCCGGCCCGAACGATATCCTCTCCCGGGGGAATGTACCCTCCGGGCTGACGGATCAGTTCGTCATCGCCGCGAATCATGGAGTAATCCGTGTCGACCCGCGCGTTACCCCCGGCCCACGGCTCGTGAATCGAGTCGGCCTTGGTGGGCCAATAATAGAAGTTCCAGGGCTTCTTGATACTCTGAGCGACCTGGATGAACCGAGTTTCGACCATGTACGACTTCGGGGCCCCGACGACCCTAAAGGTGTACCATCCGTGCTGATCCAGGCCGATTTCCTGGCCATTGGCTCGCTCGACCCCATTTGGCCCTTTGATCTCGACGACCTTGCCATCGTTCGTCTTAATCGAAAGCTCGCCGCCAAAACGGGTCGGGACGAATACGCCATAGTAATGATCCCCAGACTGATTCTCCAGCGAACCACCGAGCGAAACTATCGTGACTCGGTCCGCGGCCTGCGCGAAGGCGGCCATTCCCAGAACCGCGACGAACGCGTGGACCACGGTACCACCGAGCCGGTTGCCGATACGCATGCTGCCTCCCAATACCGGTGTTGAGATCAACACGTCGATTGTACACCTGATTCCCTGCTTGCCAAGGAACTCCCGAGTTCCCCATACGTCTTGGGAATCTCCATCCTATTGGATCGACGCGGCTTCCTCAAATACCCCATCAAGGTTCGGCAGCGGAGCGGTCGTGGATGGATAGCAATTCGAGAACTCAAGGAACCTAGTCTCTTGAAAGTCGTCAAAGGCCCTAGAGTCCCTCGTGATGGCATTTTCTCGATTTCCACAAGTTCAGTAAATGGACCGGAGAGTGATGCCGATAACCACCAATGGCCACCCCTGGGGTGGAGAGCGAGAGTCGGCCAAGATGACCGGCTTGAGGCTTCCGCCACCGTACCGAGGCCTGCGTAGTTGGTCCCGCTTGTGGACAGGGGACAGTGTTCGGCATCCGACCTTGCGCGGATCGGGCGTGCGAACAACGACAGGGTCGGTGGTGTTGGCAATCGGACGTTGTCCAGAATCGACCGTGCCGAACCATCAGGGGATTGTCAGCTTATCGACTCGATCGAGACGTCGACCGACAACTCACTCTTCACAGAGGACATCGCGATGACCAGTGCGTTTCTTGTTTTTGCCCTGTGCCTGCCAGGACAAAGCCCTCAGGCTTATCCTGCGGCTCAGGCTCCAGCCAAGGTCGCCCCGGCTCCCGTGGCTCCCTCAAAGGTGGCTCCGGCGCCCGTGGCTCCCTCGAAGGTTTCTCCCGCTCCTCAGGCTCCTTGCAAGGTCGCCCCGGCCCCGCAAGCTCCTTGCAAGGTCGCCCCGGCCCCGCAAGCTCCTTGCAAGGTTGCCCCGGCTCCGCAGGCTCCTTGCAAGGTCGCCCCGGCCCCGCAAGCTCCTTGCAAGGTTGCCCCGGCTCCGCAGGCTGTCCCTTATGCTCCGGCCAAGGTTGCTCCGGCTCCCCAAGCTGTCCCTTATGCTCCGGCCAAGGTTGCTCCGGCTCCCCAGGCTGTCCCTTATGCTCCAGCCAAGGTTGCTCCGGCTCCCCAGGCTGTCCCTTATGCTCCGGCCAAGGTCACTCCGGCTCCGCAGGCTCCCTGCAAGGTCGCTCCGGCTCCGCAGGCTCCCTGCAAGGTCGCTCCGGCTCCGCAGGCTCCCTGCAAGGTCGCTCCGGCTCCGCAGGCACCTTGCAAGGTTGCTCCGGCTCCGCAGGCTCCTTGCAAGGTCACTCCGGCCCCGCAGGCTCCTTGCAAGGTCACTCCGGCTCCGCAGGCTCCGGCCAAGGTTGCTCCGGCTCCCCAGGCTGCTGCCCCTTATGCTCCGGCCAAGGCCGCTCCCCAGTCTTGATTGACCTTTGCTGAGAGCACGACTCGAGCTTGGCCTTCCGCATCCTTTCCGCGGGGCCAAGCTCAATTCGTTTGAGGCAAGTCCAACTTCCGGCGACGGGTCTGACTACCAGGCCCGTCGCTTTTTCGTTCTAGCGGGTGAGTTTGCCCCGTTCTGACGATCAACGCTCGACTGGCCCTGCCTCACGAGCACGGTCGCGCTCGTGATACCAGCGATCGGTTTCCACCAGGAGCTGGTCCGCCGACTTGCTGATAGGGCCGATGAGCGGAACGAGACCGTGGTGTCGTGCCAGTGATTGGTAGTTGAGGATGCTTCGTCCACCCACGAAAACGGGCACCGTTTGAATTCGCTCAAGCTCCTGGAATCGCCTGGTGATGTTCCGCGACAGAACGAATGAGAGAGCTAGGGCCGTGGGCCGCAGTGTCACGACCGCCGCGGCATACTCCGATACCGGAAGATCGACGCCCAGATTGTGTACCTTCCACCCGCGGAGTGACATCGCGTGATTGAGAATCAGGACGCCTCCCTCGTGACGATCACCCTGGACGGTCCCCGTGATCACGCTTCGCACCGGCTCGACGTTGGCGGCGTCGGCCGCGATGATCAGACTGTTGAGCTTTTTCCAGAGGAAAATGGTGATCAGGCGTTCCTGGTAGACTGAACATGAGTGTCGATACCACCCTTCGCCGGCTTCGACGAGGGTGGGATAAATCACGCGTTCGACGAGCGTGCTGGGGTTAAAGCGGCTGGCGAGGCTGGCATATTCCCGTTCCGCGCCGGCGTAATCGCCTTGCAGCAAGTGGCGAACCAGCTCAGTCCATATCGCTTCGTCGCTGCTCTGCTCGGGAGTAACAGGTTCCTGACCCGGCGGGCATGCCGGCGCGCTCAGTCGCTCAATCAGCTCGCCGATTGGTTGCCGGCGGGTCCTGTTGAGCTCGGTCAAGCGGCAAAGGAGCTCAACCTGGCTCCAGATGTAGCGGCGGTGCCCCGACGCGGAGCGCTCGGGAATAGGAAAGCCATAACGGCGTTCCCAGACGCGAAGGGTATGGCAGCTGATTCCCGTTAGTTTCGAGACTGCGGCGATCGAGTACCGAGACTTCGGCATGGCCTCGGGCGGGGATTCCTCGTCCCGGCCTGACTCGGGGGCCGGCGACATCGACCGGTCCGGTTCGGATGGTATGCGAGTATCCATGGTTCTTGAATCCGCGAGTGGACCGACCCGTCCAGGGCGGTACAAAAGGGATACATGAACCAGCTCTCCCCTCATCCTACGACGACGGTGGCTCGTTGCAAGCGAGTGGTGGCCAATTGCGCGCAGGGTGTGGCCCGAGCCGCGCTGGCGGCCGCCGTCGCGGCGTTGCACTGGGGCATCACGGCACGGTCACATCGAAACAAGGCCTACGTTTATTTCAGGAGATCCGTGACCAGCGAGCTGCGAAATATCACAGGGACGTAGCTCACGACGTAAGTCCAGATCTCGCCGTGTCGTTGAACCCCCCCTACGTGTGACTCAACATTGCGCATCCCCTGCGCGGAGTTTGTCGTGTACGCATCGCTTCCCAAGCTGCGCTCTGCGGCATGCCCGGCCACTCGAAAACGAACGGTCCGTCCGCTGCTTGAGAACCTGGAAGACCGCGTCTTGCTCTACAACACCTACGGCGGTGACTGGGTCTACGGCAGCCGGATCACCTACAGTTTCGCGCCCGACGGCACCAGCCTCGGAGGGACTCCGAGTGTCCTGTTCCAAACACTCAACGCCAAGTTCACGCAGGCGAACTGGCAATTGCAGTTTCAGAAGGCCGCGGCGGTCTGGCAGGCCGTGGCTAACATCAACCTCTCGCAAGTCTCCGACAACGGAAGTATTGAAGGCTGTAGCGGTAATCAGCAGGACGACCCGCGATTCGGCGACATCCGGATCGGCATGATCAATCTCGGGGCCCCCAGCGTTCTAGGC
This sequence comes from Isosphaeraceae bacterium, assembly GCA_052146555.1. Classification (GTDB taxonomy): domain Bacteria; phylum Planctomycetota; class Planctomycetia; order Isosphaerales; family Isosphaeraceae; genus Aquisphaera. The sequence goes on along the minus strand of JBKQMU010000017.1, from coordinate 63,118 downwards.
GAGACGTTCCTCCCGCCGCCGGCCTACGGCGGGACCATAGCGGGAGATATGTTCCTCAACTCGGCGGCGAGCTGGCAAATCAATACGGATTACGATCTTGAGACGGTGGCGATCCACGAGTTCGGCCACGCCCTGGGACTGGGCGAGTCCCAGATCACCACGGCCTGCATGTACGCCTATTACAATGGGGTAAAGCAGTCGCTCACCAGCGACGACATCGCCGGCATCCAGTCGATCTGGGGCGCACCCCAGCCCGACCAGTTCAACAGCAACGGCCTCAGCAACAGCAATTACACAAGTCCCACCAACATCACCTCGTACATTGACAGTAATGACCAGATCGCCATTCCCAACCTGCGCCTATTAGCCGCCAACAAACCGGAATGGTTTACCGTCACGGTGCCGACAAACACGACGGGCACGATGGTGGTGACCGAACAGTCGACCAGCCTGAGCATGCTCAGCCCCTACCTCTACGTCTATACATCGGGATTGAAGCCTCTGGCATCGCAGAGCACGACGGCATACGGGGCCACCGTGAGCGTGTCGGTCACGGGCGTGCAAGCGGGGCAAACCTACCTGATCCGCGCCGCCGGCTACTCGGCCGGCGATCCGACCGGAACCTTCGGGCTGGAGCTGAACTTCGGCTCGCAAACCCAGTCGCCGATTCCACCGCCCAACACCGTGGTGCCCCAGCAGCCCGACGAGGGAGGCGGAATCGATTACGGGCATTCACAGACCATCACGATCGGACACCTTTCTGGTCTTGGATACGTGTATAGCGTGAATACAAATCAAGGCAACGGCACGAAAACGCCGCCTCCAAATAACGGAGCGGCCGGCGGCACGGCCAAGACCGTCAGCGCGCCCCAAACGACCGTTGGCACCGCGGCGCTAGTCGTGACCGCTAGCGCGCAGCCTGCCTTGCTCACCAGCGGGAATGCGGCCGTGTCAAACGCCGCGTCCAGTCCGGCCGTCATGACTCCTGGCTCCAGCCCCTTGGCACTTCAGGCCCTTGATGACTCGCTTCTGACCTGGAAGTCCAAGAATCCCTTGTCGCTGTTCACAAAAGGAAACTCGACGGGGGCCTTCCTCAACTGAGTGCTCTTGGATCATCCCGGAGCTGCAGTTTGTGGATTGTCGCATGGCTGGCGGACTAGCGTTCTAAGAGAGGCAACTCGTGCTTCAACGATCCATCTCGACCTGGTTCTCTGGTGCTTTCATGAGCCGCGCTTGCCGACAAAAACGATTCCTGACCGGACGGCACTTTTGCCTCGAGCCGCTGGAGTCGCGGCAGCTTCTGGCGGGAGTTTCCGGGATGGTCTCGATAGCGACGCCGCTCTTTTCAAGCTTGTCCGGCAACGTTTCTCCCTCCGGCATCGTGGCGACGCCAGCCGTCACGACGCCGAATGTTTCTCCCGCGAACGCCGCGAACATTGCTGAGTCCATCATCACGACCAGTCCCACGAATGGCGCCGTACTCACACAGCCGCCCAGCTCGCTCTCGGTCACCTTCAACCAGGAAGTTGACTTCCTTTGGCTCGACGGCGATGTCCAGCTCGAAAAAGTCAACAGCGATGGCACGACGACTCCGCTCTTCGATCTCAATAATCCCCCTGCAGCATCGTTCGACCCGACGGGCTGCCAAGCGACGATCCCCTTGAGCCAGACCCTGGCGCCCGGCCATTACCGGATTGTCTTGGTTGGTGGGTCTGACGTCAGTGCCTTTGTCGGCACTGGCCTGTGGGATCCGACCGTCGACCAGACCCTGGCCGACTTCACCATCGTCCAGCCGGCACCAACCCTGAACGACGCTACGGACCTGGGAACCGTGGGAACCCAGGTGCAGAGTGTTTCCGGTTCGCTCGATCTCACGCAGGGCGTGCAGAACATTGATCTCTACAAAGTGACTTTGGCGCCTGGACAGCAGTGGCGATTTGGGTTGGAGCTGGACGCCCAGCGAATCGGCAGCGCACTGCAAGGGGCGTTGACGCTCTTTGACCAGCAGGGACATGTCCTGGCTACCCGCGATGCCGGCACGGGAACGCCCGCTTTTGCGGCCGACCCGTACTTGTTTACCGACTTGAATCCCGGCGTTTACTATATCGGCGTCTCGGGCGCAGGGAACCTGACCGGGCAGCCGGGGGGTTACGACCCGGTCGCTGGCACGTTTGGCACCTCCGGGCAGGCCCAGGTAGGAGGCGCGTACAACCTGCAACTGGTCGCCGACCCGGTCGTTCCCACCAGCGTCATCGGTGTAGGGCTGCAGTGGGGCGACCTGCAAGGAGCAAGCCCGACCGGGCTCGTCCTGGCCTTCTCCGGACCGGTCGATATGAGCTCAGTGATCCAGCTCGTGCACAACCACGCCCTCTGGGCTGTCGACCAGTCAGGGCACATCTGGAATCTTACTCCCGATAGCTACCAGGAAAACCAGGGCGAAGTCGGCTTCGTCTTCGATCAGCCGTTGCCGTCTGGTCAGTACACCCTGATCAATTCGGCCGGCGGAATCTTGGACCTCGGGGGCCAGGCTCCCGTCGCGACCGGCTTGCCGCAAGGCGTGCTGGCGACGTGGTCGGTTCCCGCCCGCACGGTGCCCTCGGATCCGGGCAACATGGGCGTCGCGTGGCCTTCGCGGGCCGACGGCGTTTCGCAATCGGTGATGATCCTTCCGGGACAGTCGACGACCAGCCGTGTGGTCATTCCCGTGGGAGGCCTTTACGCGTTGCGCACGTCCGTCATGCTAGGAACGCTGGCGATCGAGCGGCAGGGGCCTGACGGGTCGGTCCTCTTGAGTACGGTCAGCCCGGGTGAGTCGCAAGAGTACGGGGGCTATCTTGCCGCCGGCGTCTATAAGTTCACGTTCCGGGCCGTGGGCACGCAGCCGGTGCTCGCGACCTGGCAGCTCAAGCCGGGCTTGATCGATTACGAATGGCTCATCGACAACGGCGTCGGCCAGACTCCCGCGCTGAGCTTACGGCTTTTGGACTTCACGTCGTCGAACCTGACAACGACTCCTCCGCCGGGGTGGTTGGATCCCCCGCCAGCCGACACATCGCCGGCTGCCGCGCCCGCGGCGGCTTCGGCAGCGACTCCGGCCGCGGCTCCGACTGTGGCTCCGGCTCTTGCTTCCGCTTCAGGCACTGCCGTCGCTCTTCCGCAGGGTCCCACGGTAACGGCCGCACCAGCGCCAGGCGTTTCACCCGTCTACGGAAATTTGCTGGTGACGGTCAACTCCGGTCTACTCGGCGAACCTTCAAGCCAGGTCGGACCGATCGGAGTGGTCGGGCCGACGGTTCCAGGTGGCTCGATGGCGCTGGCCGATCGTTCCGCGGGCCTTTCGCCGATGATCGCCGGCCACTGGTACGGGCGTCTTGAGAACACCGATGGCGCAGATGCCGCGACCAACGTGGAGGTGCAAGGAGATGGCGTGAGGATCGCGGCTGTCGATCTGGAGCCTGCTAAGGGCGATGCTGCGCAGGAGTCAGCTGATGCCCTGGCGATCTCACGATCGGATCGGATCGTGGAGCTGGGTCTCCTGCTGGAGGGATGGTTCTCACCGGCTGTCATCACCGGCGCGCAAGAGATTCCCAGCGGCGCCCCGAGCGCCTTGCCCGAGATGCTCGCCGCGATCGAAGCCGAAAGAGTCCGGCGGCAGGATCTGATGCAACCGGGCCACTCGGACCGGATCGATCAGGCTGACCTGGCGATCCCAACCGGATTAATCGTCGTCTCAGCGGCCGCCTACCGCTTGCGCCAGTTCACGGGGCGTTGGTGGCGGCGATCCCCCGGCGAGTCGTGGGGCCGAGCGACGGCCCAGAGCCGCCCGTCCGGAAATGAAAGTGGAACAGGCCCCGGACCCCACTCGTTCCGCAGAAGCGCTGCTATGTCCACTTGTGTGCGGGCCCCGCGCCAGCGGCAAGTGATTTACGATTAAGAGACGATCCGGAAAGGCTTCGCTGACCGACCCTACCCACCGGTTTCCAGAGCAATTGCGCCGCTCTGGCTAGATCCTCGTCGTTGCCGGCTGTAGCGGCGTGGCCCCGGGCCGGCGTGCCGCCATGGTGGGTCGGAACATCATCAAGAGCGCCAGGGGCAGGTAGAGTAGCACCAGCGCCCCTCCCTTGTCGAGGTACCAGAATTGACTGGCCACCAGGAGGGCCGCCGACAGGGCGATCAGCTCGGAGACGCTCTTCCGCGTTGGCCAGATCGTGGTCACGACGATCAGTGCCACGTACGCGATCAGAACCGGCAGCCGGTATGCCGTGTCGATGCCCACCCAGAAGCTGCCGGTGGACTTGGGCTCGAACCAGGGCAAGAGTCCGGCCTCGGCGATACTGCGGGCGCCGAGGGCGCTTGCCCAGCGGCTGAGCCAGGGAATCGAGACGCCCAGGAGAGCGCAGACAACGGCGACGGAGCAGGCGACGATGAGGAATCGGTACATGCCACGGCCTCGATAAAACCCGGCCCAAAGCGCGATCAAGCCCAGGCAGGCGGGAATCCAGCCGGCGGCCAGTCCAATTAAGGCACCGCTCAAAGAAGGCCGAGAGTGCCAGAAGACCGCCAGGATGATCAGAGCAGCCGAGATGAGCTGGCCGCTGTCCACGACGGCCATTCGCGTGTACGGCAGGACCAAGTAGCAAGCTGCTATGGACAGTCCCATGATCGGCCGCTCGAAGTGCTTCCAGCCGATCAAGACCAGTCCCGTGACCAGTCCGCTATGGGCCAGGAGCGCAAGCACTCGCGAGAGGATCACCTGCGAGGGTTCGCGCTTCAGCGAGCGGGGTAGGAAGGGCTCGATCACCTGCTTGACCGCGGTGTCTTGCGCCTTGTCGGCGGCTGCCTCGGCTGCAGGCCGTTCTTCGCGCCCGGCCGGCTCGGCCGGATTTCGTGCGGCGCCGTCGTGAACCGGCAGGCTGACCGTCTCAACCAGTAGCAGAACGAGAATCCCGATGGAGAGGCAGAGCAGTCCCGGGGCGTTGAGGTTTGGCTCCAGAAGCGGCCTTCTCGAAAGGCCCAGGTCCAACAAGCAGCGGATCAGCCAGAGGAGCGATCCTAAGAACAACCAGACGAAAGCCGACCAGGGGGGGCGAGCCTGGTCGCCCACGATCTGCATCATCCCGGGAACGAGCACGAAGAGGAGCAGCAGGTCCAGGTTGCGCACGCTCCAGATGCGGCTGAACTTGAAGAAGAGTGTCACACAGCCGAGAAACGACAAGAAGAGCCAGACCTCCGGGTCCAGGCCAAGATCGGATACGAGTGCCCCCCTCACGGTAACCTCATCAGTCCGATTCGTACGGGATGGGTTCACCCGAGAGCTGACACAGCGCGTTCAAAGCAGCCCGCTGCTCGGCCTCTTTCTTGTTGCGGCCCCAGGCTGGTGCATAACGCATCTTGCCGATCAGAGCGGTGAGCTTGAAGCACTTCGAGTGATCAGGGCCTTTTTCGTCCAGGAGCAGGTATGTCGGCGTCTCGCCAAATTCGCGCTGAGCGACTTGCTGAAGATTGCTCTTGTAGTTGATGCCGTCCTGGCCGTCGACGGCCGCGTCGATCTCCGGCTCGATGTGGGTGATAATAAACGAACGGGCCGACTCGATGCCGCTGTCGATCAGGATGGCACCGATCAAGCTTTCGAAGACGTCGGCCAGGACCGACGGGGGCGTTCGATCGTGTGAGCCCATCCCCTTGCCCAGATAGAGAAATTGGTCGAGGCCAAGGGCAGTGGAAATCTTAGCACAAGTTCGCCGCGAGACGACGATGGATTTGATCCTGGTCAGCTCACCTTCCTGGTAGTCGGGATACTTGCGAAACAAAAGCTCGCAGACGACCGCGCCCAAGATGGAGTCGCCAAGGAACTCAAGCCTTTCGTTGGACAAGAGCCGGTGGTTGGCCCCGGATGCATGAGTCAACGCCTCGCGGAGCAAGTTGGGGTCGCGAAAGCTATATCCGAGTACCGCCTGGCACTCGTCCAGGGGCTGAGATCTGTCCCGGTGGGTCATCGGATAATGCTCGAAGTAACATGGCGCCAAACGATTTGCGATCAGAGCCATTAGGCTAACCCGGTCCGGGCCGGTTGTCAACCGTCTGGTCGATCCGAGGCGAGTGTCAAGGCGTTCACTCGGGCGTCGCTACGCGTACGGCATGAACAAAGGCCGCGACGCGGGATGCGTCCTTACGGCCGGGAGCCGACTCGACGCCGCTCGCTACGTCGACCATCCACGGACGCACTTGACCGATGTGCTGGGCGACGTTTTCCGGTGTCAATCCACCAGCGAGAATCAGCCGGGGATGACGTGGTATCCGCGGCAAGAGCTCGCGAGCAACGACCGTTCCCGTCCCTCCATGCTGTCCGGGCAGGCGTGCATCAATGAGAATCGCGTCGGGCGCTCGGCCCAGCGCGATGGCCCGGGCAAGATAATTTTCCATGGCCGAAAGATCAGCGATCGAGCCCAGCCGGAAGGCGCGGATCAAGCAAAAGCGGTCGAGAGCCGCTAGATCTTCGGGCGGCTCATCACCGTGGAGCTGGATCGTCTCCAAACCGAGTTCCAGAGCGATGCCGCAGACCTCGGAGGGCGAGCGGTTCACAAACAGGCCGACAGCGCGCGACCGGTCAGGCAATGCCGCGATGATCTGGCGGGCGACTGGCAGTTCGACGTAGCGCGGCGACTTCGGGTGAAAATTGAGCCCGATCCAGAAAACGCCGGCGTCAAGGCAGTCGGTGGCTTCCCGCACCCGAGTGAGCCCGCACACCTTGACGCGGATGGATCGGCTGGCGGGCTCAGAGTCGAGTTGGATCGGAGAGCCTGCCATGACAAACCCACCGGCTCAGGAGAGCCCGAGCTTGGCCAGGGTGTCCTTAAACTTCTTCTCGGGGTTAACCCCCACCAGCCGGTCGACTTCCTTACCGTCATGGAAGACCAGAACCGTCGGAATCGCGGAGATCCGCAGGCCGCCAGGAGTGTTCTGATTTTCGTCGGTGTTCATCTTACCGACTTTGACCCGCCCCTCGTACTCGCCGGCCAGTTTCTCGATGGTCGGGGCAAGCACGCGACAGGGACCGCACCAGGGGGCCCAAAAATCGACAACTACGGGAATCGATGAACCCAAGACTTCCGACTCCCAGTTGGCGTCGGTAAACTCCTTCACGCTGCCTGCCATGTTGAATGCCTCATCAAGCCACGAACCACGAAAGTCACGGGGTTACAAACACTCATCATACCAAGAAAATACGGCGGTCAAACCCCGAGTTTCAGAACGATGGAGGCATTATAGATTGGCTGAAAACCGAGTCAACACTCGTGGCCCGGCGGGCGGAGGGGGCGGAAAAAGCCAGCCGGCAGGCTGGTTGGCGCGGTTCCAGCCACGCCGGATCCGTTGGCTTCGGGTACTGCTTCTGGCGGTCCCCGCGACCGTCGCCTTGCGGCTTGCTGGCGCTTCGCCGATTTGGTTGTTCATCGCCTCCGCCCTGGCCATCATCCCTCTTGCGGGCTTGATGGGAGAGGCCACCGAGCAGCTTGCCGAACGGCTGGGGCCGGGCATTGGCGGTCTGCTCAACGCGACCTTCGGCAACGCGGCCGAGCTGATCATCGCGCTTTTTGCCCTCTTCAAGGGGTATGACCAGGTCGTCAAGGCGTCACTGGCCGGAAGTATCCTGGGCAACGTTCTTCTGGTGCTGGGGGCAAGCCTGCTTGCCGGAGGACTGAAGCACAGCACACAAACGTTCAACCGCACCGCCGCAGGTGTCGGCGCGACCATGCTCGTTCTGGCCTCCTTCGGCCTCTTGGTCCCAGCCATCTTTCACGAGCTTCCCGAGGTCACGGCCCGCGATATCGGACTGGAGCACGAGCTGAGCATCGGCGTCTCGGTGGTGCTCATGCTCACCTACCTGGCTCATCTCATCTTCACCCTGGTGACTCATAAGAACCTGTTCAACCCGGAGGGGCTCGATCTTCACGACGAGGAAGACCGCTGGAGCATGCGCACGGCGATGGCGGTTCTCGGGGGCTCGACGGTCCTGGTCGCCGTCATGAGCGAGATGCTGGTGGGCGCCGTCGAGAGCGCCAGCCACTCCCTGGGAATGAACTCGATTTTCGTCGGCGTCGTGCTGGTGGCGATCGTGGGCAACGCGGCCGAGCATTCCACGGCCGTCCTGGTGGCGATGAAAAACCAGATGGACCTGGCCGTCGGCATCGCCTTGGGCTCTGCGCTGCAGATCGCGCTCTTCGTGGCGCCGGTGCTGGTCTTCGCCAGCTATCTTCGAGCCGAGCCGATGGACTTGCGGTTCACGTCGCTGGAGGTGCTGGCGGTGATCGTGGGCGTACTGATCGCCCGAATGGTCGCCGAGGATGGCGAATCGAACTGGCTGGAGGGGGTGATGCTGCTTTTCGTCTACGTTATCCTCGCGATGGCCTTCTTCTTTTTGCCCGATCGCCCCGCACCGGTCGGCCACAGAGCAAATGCCGTTAGAGCCACAGATGGACCTGACGGAGTAACCGCAAAATAGCCACAGATGGATCAGATGGATGTTGATGGAGAAACCGCAAAATAGCCACAGATGGATCAGATGGATGTTGATGGAGAAAATGCCAAATTAGCCACATATGGATACAGATGCACACAGATAAATTCGAGGAAAGAATCTTTCAGAAGGCAGCCGGGAGTCGGGGCAAGACCCACAAGACTTGGCTCGCGGCCTTGCGATGCTTAGGCAACAGGCCGCCTCAGCCCATGCCACCATCCGGTCCGAATCCGTGTCGCATCCGCGCTTCCTTCGCGGCTGATCTCCACTTCTCGATCCGTGGCTTTTTTCTCCGTCTTGTCCTCCGTGGCTGGTCTCCTCCTCCGCATCCCTGGCTGGTTGTCTTCAGGCGGTGCTGGCTGCTCGGGCCACGGTGGATTGCTCGGTCTCCGACAGGTAGAGAAGCCGGCCGCAGCTCTTGCAGAAGGTGAGCTGATCGGCGTTGATGAGATGGTTGAGCATCTGGGTGGTGACCTCGGTGAAGCAGCCCAGACAGGAGCGGTTCTCGCAGACGGCAAGGGCATCGGCGCCGAACTGGCGGACGGTCCGGCGATAGCGATCGCGGTCGTCCTGAGGAATGGAGATCTCGGCCTCGGCGATCGCAGTTTCCAGCTCCTGGAGCTGGCTCTTCTGGGTCACGGCCTGAGCCTGGATATTGGCTTCCAGCGCACTGACTTCCTGGCCGAAAGTCTTGACCTCTGCTTCGAGCTTGGCCAGGGCCTGGGTCTGGGTCTCGATCTGGTCGTAACTCTGGAGGGTCTCGTCCTCGACCTTGGACATGGCCGTCTTGTCATGGGCGATCTGGTTCTGCAGAGCCTTGTATTCGTCGTTCTTCTTGACCTGGTTGAGCTTGACCTTCAGGTCGTCGATCTTGGCCTGCTGGGCCTGCAGGGAATGCTCGTTCTTCTTGAGTTGTACCCTGCCGTCCTGGAGTGCCTTACGGGCCTTTTCGAGGTCGGCCTGGCGGCTAGCCAGCGCCGATTGGCGGGCGGCGAGCGTTCGCGGGGCCGAGGCCAGGCGGTCGCGCAGCGCCTTGGCGCGCTGGTGCAGGTGATGAAGGTCGCGCAAGAGTTCGGCAGTCGCGGTCATGAGTCAGGGGCTCCGTCGTGGTCGCGGTCTTGGGAACACCAGCGGCGGGTCGCCGGAGGTTTGCTCGGGTACAACAAAAAACCGCCGGTCGCCTCGGGGCGACCGGCGGTGCTGTGGCCGGTTTAACCGGTACTCTCAAGGAAACCCTCGAGCTGCCGGCTGCGTACGGGATGCTGAAGTTTTCGGACGGCCTTGGCCTCGATCTGACGTACCCGCTCACGGGTCACCCGGAAGATCCGGCCGACTTCTTCAAGTGTATAGGTGTAGCCGTCTCCCAGTCCGTAGCGAAGTTTGATGATCTCACGTTCGCGGTAGGTCAGGGTCTTGAGGACCTGGTCGATCTTCTCCTTGAGCATTTCCTGGGTCGCGGCATTGATCGGGCTTTCGGCCGCCTCGTCCTCGATGAAGTCGCCGAAGTAGCTGTCCTCGCTCTCGCCGACGGGACGGTCCAGCGAGATCGGGTGACGGCTGATCTTCATGACCCGGCGCGTTTCTTCGACCGAGATGTTGGCGGCTCGGGCCGTCTCCTCGATGGTCGGCTCGCGTCCTTTCTCCTGGAGCAGCTTCTTGGAGACGTTGCGAAGCTTGGACATCGTCTCGATCATGTGCACGGGGATGCGGATGGTACGGGCCTGGTCGGCGATCGCGCGGGTGATCGCCTGGCGGATCCACCAGGTAGCGTAGGTGCTGAACTTGTAGCCCCGGCGATATTCGTACTTGTCAACCGCCCGCATCAGACCCGTGTTACCCTCCTGGATCAAGTCCAGAAACGAAAGGCCGCGGTTGCGATACTTCTTGGCGATGGAGACGACCAGCCGGAGGTTGCCGCCGGAGAGCTCGCGCTTGGCCTGCTCGTATTCCTTGAACCGGATGTTCATCAGCTCGGCCCGGCGCTTGAGGCTCTTGGGGGTCTCAAGCGTGATCCGCATCAGGTCCTTGAGTTCCTTGATCAGGTTGGATCGCTCTTCCTTGCCGCCGCGGCCGGCCCGATATTCTTTGAGCTGGAAGAGTAGCTCTTCCATGCGGACGGCGATCTGCTCCAGCCGCTTCATGAGGGGCTGAACCTTCTGGGTGCGGATCGACAGCTCCTCAACCAGGTTGACCGCCTTGAACCGGCGCCGCTTGAGGTTGGCCAAAAGCGCCAGCCGGATCGGCTCGTCGCGATCGCGCACCAGGCTTCGGAAGTCCCGGACGTTGCACTCCATCAGGTGCTCGAGGGTCATCAGGTTCAGCGGCATTCGCCCCAAGATCTGGTCTTTCTCCAGATTCTCGGTGACCGAGACCTTGACGGTGCGGTCGAAGGGGAGGTCCCCCTCGTTGACCTTCTTGAGGACGTCGACGACCAGGGCCAGCGCGAAGTGACATTCGAGCACTTTGCGGCGGAACCGGCGGCGGGTGATCTCGATCTTCTTGGCCAGGCTGATTTCTTGGTCCCGCGTCAGCAGGGGGATCTCGCCCATCTGGGTCAGGTACATGCGCACCGGATCGTCGATCCGGCGCGAGATGTCCTCGAGGTCTTCAGGAGTAAGCTCGGTGTCCTCATCGTCCAGCGGCTCGTCGACCGGCTCGTCATCGGGCTCGTCGTCCAGATCGCCGGAGGCCAGAAGGCGGGTTTCCGCCTCGTCCTCGTTGATCAGTTCGACCCCCATCTCGTCGAGCGTTTCGAGCAAGCTGTGGATACGTTCGGGGCTTGTGGCGTCGTCAGGCAGCAGATCGTTGACCTGATCGAAGGTGAGAAACCCACGCCGTTTGCCCAGATCAAGCAGCGTCTTGATGCCCTCGTCCAATTTGTCCATCCAGAGTCCTCCCTCACGCACGGTACGTCGGATCAGGACGCGTCTTTCTTCGTGTCCGGCCGCTGGTTCATGAGACGTCGGTATTCCAACTGTAAAGCACGATAAGCGTCCGGGTTGGCCGCTTCGTCGGTCTCGGCTAGGGCCAGCCCAATGTCCCTGAGCCGATTTTTTCGTTCCCGCTCAGAGAATGCGACAAGCGCCTTCCTGAGGCGATCTTGCCAAGGTTCGAGGCGCACGTGCTCGGGCATGGGCTCCGGGTCGACAGGCATGAGTAGTTCGAGTGCCTGGGCACGGAGCTGAGGATCGACTAGGCGAAGCATGACTTCCTGAGTGTGAGGCACCCGGCCCTCCGCGTGTGCCTCGTAACACGCCTGAAGAATCGCCCGCAGTGGCTCGTCCCGCAAGGAGGATGGAGTCACCCGGGACACGAGGATAGGAACCGCATCTGCTTCATCCAGCGCGACACGAACAAGCTCGCGGTCGGTCATGTCAAGATCGCCAAAACGGATAGGAGCCGAAACAAGGATTCCAACCCCGGACTGGTTTGGCCGCGCCTCCTGACCAGGCGACTGCGGCAAGCGGTGGACAGGCAATGCCAGCGCCGAAGCGCTGGGGGACGTGGATGTGGCCGGCCCCGGGCGTCGCGCGGACTTGCCCAGCAACTTCCGTAGGCGATCCCTGAGATCTAGGACAGGGAGCCTAAGCCTCAAGCTGATGCTGTCGACCGCCTTGTCGAGTTTTATGTCGTTAACGCCATCCCCTCGGCCCGGGCGGATATTGCTTAGGATCCCCAGCACCCAGTCTGCGGCTCGACGAGCCCCCTCGATCGAATTGAAATCGAAGCGGGTCGCCGCCCTTTCAAGGATGAAATTCAATGGGTCAGCTGACCCTGCCACGAGTCTTCGAAACGCCTCGGCCCCTTCTTTAAGGAGGAAATCGCAGGGATCGAGGTTCGCCGGCAGGCTCAACACCCGTACGTCCAGCTCGTGCCCCAGGAACAGTTCCAGCGCCCGGTCGGCCGCCGACTGGCCGGCGGCATCGCCGTCGAAGACCAGGACGACTCGATCGGCCAGCCGCCGCAGTCCCTGCACGTGGTCGGGGCCAAGGGCCGTTCCCAGGGTACCGACGATGTTCTTGAGACCCACTTGGTGCGCTGCAATCACGTCGGTGTAGCCTTCAACGACAGCCACCCACCCAGCCTCGCGACAGGCGGCCCTGGCAAGATCCGCCGCGTAGAGTACCTTGCGCTTCTGAAAAAGAGCCGTCTCGGGGCTGTTAAGGTATTTTGCGACATTTTTCCCCGCAGAGACCAAGTTGCGTTCGACTTCGGGCAGAATTCGCCCGCCAAATCCGATCGGACGGCCGCGTTCGTCGTGAATGGGAAAGATCAGCCGACCCCAAAACCGCTCCCGGACCGGCCCGGATGGGTCTTCCGGCCGGGAGAGCAGTCCGGCTTGTTCCAAAAGCGCGGCCGAGTAGCCCTGCAACCGCCCCCTCGTGAGCAGCCAGCCCCGCTCCTCCGGGGCATAACCCAGCCGGAAGCGCTCCGCGCTCTCCGCCGCGATCCCTCGGTTTTCGATATAGGCACGCGCGGTCTCGGATCGGGACAGGGCCTTGGTGAACTCTTCCTCGGCCCACGCGTGCACGGCCAAAAGCTCGGACTTCGTAGGCCCCTGGGGCACGATCGCAGAGATTGACGACGGGCTTTCCAGCACGATCCCTGCCCGGTCGGCCAGCATACGAAGCGCCTCTGGAAAATCCACGTGCTCGTAGCTCTTGACAAAATCAAACACGTCACCCCCAGCGCCGCAGCTCCAGCACTTGAACGATTGCCGTTCGGGGTTCAGTTCCAGCGAGGGGTTATGGTCGTCGTGAAACGGACAAAGCGCCTTGAACTTGGAGCCGGCCCGCCGTACCTGAAGATACTCGCCGACCAATGCGACAATATCAACCGCGTTTTTTATGGCGGCCTTGGTCGTGTCGGTGTGTCGGGGCACCGGGAGCTCCTGATAATCAGGCACGAGCCCGGGTCCTTGGTTCGCGGACAGAGAGCCCCAAATAGGCCTCGAAAAAGCCCCCTGCGATCCGCTCACCGTGCCCTGAAAATACGTATTGGCGGTTACAGTCCAATTATAGCCCTGCATGATTTTCGGTCAAGTTTTTCAACTCGTCGACCGAGAGCTCGACAATCCTTATAAGCCGGCACGATTTTAGCTCTTATGGAAACGAGCCCGAACGCCGGCCAGGGCCGGCGGGAAGCGTCCAGGTCTTCCCACCCAAAGGCTAGAAGCGGCAGAATGAGCCCGTTTCTGCGTCCAGGAAGCTGCCCAAGGCCGCTTTCCCGTCTTTAAACTACCGTTCATGATTGTCTTGCAAACCAGGTGTCCAAGTCAAGACCCTGAAAGATTCTGAACCAATGCGCGGGAAGTCCCCAATGAATTTTCTGGCAGACAACGGAAGTCGGTCGGGGACGGGCATCAACGTAGGAAGCTGTCTTAGTACCACGCTCGCACCAATGCTAGCGCGATGCCAGGAGTAAGCGATGACCGGGGCGAAACGCCCACGGGGAGGTAAGCGCCAGCTGCCACGCTCACGTCTTCGTGAGCGTGCCGAGCAAGCTCAGAATCACACGCGCATAGGGGCACGCTTGCTCTGGCGCGAGCGTGGCACCCGTCGTTGGAGGTCGCCTCCTGAGAACGTCTCTTCGAATCCCTCAGTGGTAAAGGAACAGAGGCACAGGGCTCTCGGCCAGCAAGCTGCGCGTCACCGAGCCCAAGAAAAACTCGCGCAGGATCGGCTGGCCGTAACTGCCCATGACGATCAGCACCGACTGGTGTTCTGCAGCCGCGGCCAGAATCGTGCTCGCCGGCGATTCGGTCGTTGTGATCGGCCACGAGTTGGCCTTGATATTGTGCAGCCGGAGGTAGTCGATGGCTCGCTCTGTCGCCCGCGCTGCCCGCTTCTGGTCCGTATCCACTGTCACGACGACCGTGGGCAAAGCACCGGCCAGCCCGGACGTCTGGAATGCCTGAAGAGCCCGCGCCGCCTGCAAGCTGCCGTCATAGGCCACCAGCACCGTGCGCCCCGGTTTCTCCGGGTTCAGGTCGAGCCGGGCCGGTACCGCGATCACGGGCCGGGGACTGTTCTTCAGCACCTGCCAGACCGTATCGTCATAGCCTTCCTGGGTTTCGAAGTGAAACCGGGTCTGCTGGCCCAAAACGATCAAGTCATACCGCTGGGCCTCCAGCTCGATCTGCTCGTGAGGCAAACCCACATCTTCAAGTACCTTGCATGATACCCTGGCCTGTGCGCATCGGACGGAAAACTGCGTGAGGTACTGCTCGACCTCCCGCCGGGCGCTGGCGACCCGCTCGCGATAGAACACCGGCTCGGCGTAGGGAACGCCTCCGCCGATCAGTCTCGGCTCGGTGTCACGAATTGTCGGCTCATCGACAACGCCCAGCCCGACCAAGAGAGCCCTCGTCTTGCGGGCCAGGTAAATTCCCACTTCGACCGCGCTCTTGCTGTAGTCAGATCCATCCAGCCCGACCAGAATGCTGCGGAGCATGGCGACCCTCCCAACAATTCCCCCGCCCACGCGTGAGCCGCTCCGCGCCGGGGTTCGTTCCGGCCCGTTCGCCCCTGCTGCGCTGGGTGCAAGTCCGTGAAGGCCCGATTCGGAGCTAGTCGGCGGACATGGCCGACTTGCGCGCTGCGAACCGGCCCCTCAATTATAATTTTACCAAACTTTCATGCCAATTTCTTGCCCCACGGCGACGATGTTGATTCCTCGCCATGGATCCGGACGAAGCCGTCGCGGTCGATCGACCCAGTGCAACCCACTTCGCACCAGGCGGACCTGCCGGGAACGAGCGCCTGAAGGCGGCCGGGGGTCTCGGCAGGCTGGACCTCGCCGGTTGCACCGAGCACCCGCAGCGCGACGCCGGGCAAGGGATGGCCCACGGTTCCCGGCTTCTGGCCAATCTGGCGGACTCCATCGCGATCGTAGTCGGCGGTCGAGCCGCAAAGCGCGCCCAGTTCGG
This sequence comes from Isosphaeraceae bacterium, assembly GCA_052146555.1. Taxonomy (GTDB): domain Bacteria; phylum Planctomycetota; class Planctomycetia; order Isosphaerales; family Isosphaeraceae; genus Aquisphaera. The sequence continues at coordinate 47,675 of JBKQMU010000017.1, read as the reverse complement.
GATGGTTCAGGTGCGGCAAGGCCGGATCGATCGTCTCCAGCGGGCGCGGACGTCGCCTGCGGCCGTAGGCTGTCACTCCAGCCTCGAGAACGGCCTGGCGGACGGCAAAGATCGAGACCGGCGGCGGGACCGCCGGGCCGAACGCGATGATCACGGTGCGGCGTAGTCCTTGAGGCCATTTGCGAAAAAACCGGCCGCCCGAAAAGCTGAAGATGCTGCCCCAGACGTTGTCGAGGAATGCCGGAACGACCGCGACCTGGTCCCTCCCCGCGACGATCACCTCCAGGCCGCGGTGAAAGGGACCCGGCAAGCCGTTGCGCGAGAGCTGGGCTTCGGGAAAGATTCCTAGTACCCCGCCCTCATCAAGGATTCTACGGCAGGTCTCGAACATCGCGCGGTGGGCTTTCGGCCCGGAAACCGGCACGGCGACCAGGCCAATCCAGCGCGCCCAAAAGCTCAGCACCGGCCAGTCAACGTAGTCAGCGCTCACAAGCGCTTTGCCGCGGCGCGGACAGGCGGCCGCCAGAAAGAATCCATCGAGCCACGAAACATGATTGGCCGCGATCAGCACCGGTCCGGTCCGGGGCACGTGCTGCTTGCCGAGGATAACCAGGTGGTAACGAACCGATAGCACCATGCGCAGGAGCAGTTGCACCCACCATCGCAGCGAGATCAAGAAGGCCGCAATGGCCGCCAGCCCCAGCGCCAGCCAGGCAATTGTCCGAGGCCCGAAAATCATGGTTCGGTCTCGCCAGGTTCGATGGGCCGGCCGAGAGGCCCGACCGATGGCCATGCCAGGAGCACGAAGGCACCGGTCACGAGGAAGGCCACCCGGTAGGCCTGGTCCAGCGGCGAGCCCGGCCCGAGCGCCGTCACGAGGCAGGCAAAGAGCGAACCGCCAGCGACGCTGATGTTGGTCACGGCCATGAACAGAGCGTACGTCGAGGCGGCCATGCGGGGGTCGGAAGCTTCCATCGCCATAACAAAAAAAAGCGCGTCGGTCCAGCCGTTGGCCGAGCCGAAGAACGCCGCCAAGAGCCCAGCCTGCGGTGGCCCGGTAACCGCGGCTTGGAGTGCCGAGGAGATCGCCAGGGACAAGAGCCCCGCCTTCAAAACCCATACGCGGCCCAGCCGCGAGGCCAGCACGGGAAAGAGCGCAGCCCCGATGACCCTGCCGACATACCGCGATGCGCCCAGCACGCCGATTGTTCGTTCCCGGAAGTGGAGGGCCTGGCCATAGAACGGACTGAGGCTAATCTCGACTCCATAACCGACCAAGGCATAGAACGCTCCGAAGGCAAGCAAGACCAGCGAGCGCGGTCGGAAGAGGACGCGCAAGGCGCGCCATTGGAAGCGCTCGGCATCGTCAGCTCGGCGCGGTTCCGGCACTCCGAGCGCCTGGATCAAGGGGAAAACGCCCAGGGCTGCGCAGATCCAGAGCACCGGATCGCCCCGGCCCGGACCGTTGCCCGTGGCATCCAGCAGGAAGCCGAAGCCAAGCGTGCAGAGCATGGCCGCGCCGAACCGGCTGGCGACGAGCATGCCTTGCACCCGTTCGCGGTCGGCAGCAGGCGTGACGTCGATCACCAGCCCATCGCAGCAGGTGTCATAGAGTGCCATACCGGCGACCGCGACCACGGCCAGGGCCGTGAACGCCCTCAGATGTGTGCCTGGGTGCACAAGCGACAGGCCCCAAAGTCCCAGCGACTGCACAACCAGACCGATGACGACGTAGGGCCGGCGATGGCCCCAGCCCAGAAGATTGAACCGGTCCGACAGCGGCCCGCCCAGAAACTTGAGGATAAACGGAACCAGCGCCAGGCTCTGCGCGTGGGCAGCCGCGTCTCGTTCGACACCACCGGCCATCATGTAGAGCTGGTTGTAATTAAAGAAATAGGCGACGACCACCCCTTGAAGCGCGTACAGCGAGGTGAAAAGCGCGAGATATCGAGGACTGACTCGGTGCGCACTTTGCATTTCGCGGAGCACTCCTTGCTCAGTGCGGACGAGGCTGGATCTCGGCGTCGTGGTCTTCGCCGAGATGGGCGCTGGACTTGAGCTTCACCACGGCGTCCGGATCGGGCGTGGCTTGCGGCATGCGGCCGAACCGCAGCACATGCTCGATCATATCCTGAGCCCGGCGCGGCCAGCCCAGGCGATGGATCCTGGCGATCGTCTCCTCGACGGGATAGACCGCGCGTTTGAGCACGACCTTGGAATCGTCGATGACCGCGTAGGCGGCGCGGGGGTCGCCGTCGCGGGGCAGGCCAACGCTGCCGGGGTTGAGCACCACCCTGCCATTGACCTGAAGATTGAATTGTTGGTGCGAATGACCCACGCAGACGATGTCGGCATCGACCTTCTGAAGCCGTCGGGCCCAGGTCTCCGGGTCTTTGACCAGGTATTCGTCCAGGGGGTCGCGGGGTGTGGCGTGCACCAGCAGAAATCGCGTGCCCCCAAGCGTCAGGCGCTGGGTGACCGGAAGCTGGAGCAAGTACCGCCGCTCGTCGGGACCCAGAGCTTCCCAAACCGCGGGACGCGAGACCCGGGTCAGGTAGCGATAGCCGACGCCGCCCTTGACGAGTATGCCCTGCGCGACGCCGTGATCGTGGTTGCCGCGAATGGCGTAGGTGGCGTGGTCCATGGCCCATCGCACGCAAGGGAGCGGGTCCGGACCGTAGTCGACCAGGTCGCCCAAGCAAAGGCACGCGTCGAATGACTCGTCGATGGCTGCCAGGGCCGGCCAGTTCGCATGGATATCGGAGACCACGAGGATCTTCATCGCGCGGGCGTCTCACGGGACCGGAGGGCAGCGAGGTTCGTGCCGGGAGCGAAACTGGCAAGGGACGGACAGAACCAAGAAGCTCACGCCAGCCAAGCATCGTACCAAAGCTGGAACATCAGCAGGGTCCAAAGTGGCTTGCGGTGGTCGAAGGCGCCGCAGCGATGTTCGTCGATCCGCCGGGCGACCTCGGCGGGATGGAAGAGTCCCTGGCGCTTGAGCCTGGCCGGGTCGAGCATGCGCAAGAGCAAGGGCGCAAGCTCGCCGCGGAGCCAGCGAGCGACCGGGATGCCAAAGCCCTTCTTGGACCGGTTCAGAATCGCCGCGGGGAGCCTACCCGAGACCGCGCCTCTGAGCAACCGCTTGGTGACCTGACGGTCGTACTTGAAGGTCGCGGGGAGACTGAGCACAGCGTCCACGAGCACGGCATCGAGAAACGGAGCGCGAACCTCCAGTCCGCAGGCCATGCTGGCCCTGTCAACCTTCGTCAGGATGTCTTCGGGAAGATACGTCTCCTGGTAGAGCGCGAGCGACCGATCCAGCGGAAGGGCTGCCTGGGACATTGCCCCGGCCAAGGCGAGATGCTCGGCTTCGACGTCCACCATCGTGCCTGCGTCAGGGGGCAAGAGCAGACTCGAGAGCTCAGGCCCCGAGAACGACCCTAGCCATCGCTGATGGGCCAGTGCCAGCGGTTCGGCAGCGCCCCGGAGGAACTGCTTGAGCTTGAAATCGAAGCTGAAGTTGCGGTGATCCACCGGCAGCCTGCGGACGGCCGCCTCGGCCAAGGCCCGGGCCGGCCGCGGCAAGCGACGATAAATGCGGGCCGCGCGTTCGGCCTGAAAGGTCGGATAGCCGGCCAGAAGCTCGTCCGCGCCGTCCCCGCCCAGCACGACCTTGACCGCACCCCGCGCAAAGCGGCTCAAGAGGTGCGTGGGCAAGATCGATGCGTCTCCAAACGGCTCGTCGAGCCAGCAGGCGACCTCGGGCAAGAGCTCGTAAACCTGATCCACCGCGAAGGTTCGCTCGTGATGGTCGGTACCCAGATGGCAGGCGACCGCCCGGGCGTGCGCGCTCTCGTCGAAGCTGGGCTCCTCGAAGCCGATCGAAAAGGTATGCACCGCTTGGGGCGGCTCAAGCTCGCAGAGCGCAGCGGCCACGCTCGAGGAATCGATGCCTCCGGAGAGGAACACGCCCAGCGGCACGTCGGATCGGCGATGGCGGGCGACCGCGTCGCGAAAGAGCCCCCAGAAGCGGTCGCAAACCTGCTCGAAGGGCTCCTCGCCAGGATTGTCAGTGCGGGCCGAAGGCGAATTCCAGTACCGAAACAACCGCGTGCCGCCCGGTTCCCAGACCAGGATGTGCCCGCGGGGCAGCTTGGAGAGCCCCCTCCAGATCGAGTGAGGCGCGGGAATGTACTCATAAAAGAGGTAGCGAGCCAGGCTCCCCTGGTCGAGGTCGCGGGCAATCTGGGGATGCCGCAGGATCGCCTTGGGCTCGGAGCCAAACACAAGGCCGCCGCCAGGCAGCGCGGCATGAAAGAGCGGCTTCTGGCCCATCCGGTCGCGGGCCAGCACCAGCCGCTGCCGTGGCTCGTCCCAGAGCGCCAGGGCGAACATGCCGTTGAGCCGCTTGACGAAGTCGACCCCGTCTTCTTCGTAGAGATGCACGAGCGTCTCGGTGTCCGAGACGGTCCGGTACCGATGCCCACGCGACTCCAGCTCCGGCCGCAGCTCCAGCTCGTTGTAAAGCTCGCCGTTGTAGGTGACCCAGACCGTTGCGTCCTCGTTGGACAAGGGCTGGGCGCCGCCGGAGACGTCAATAATCGACAGCCGACGGTGCCCCAAGGCCACCGGACCTTGGCAATAAATGCCGTCGCCATCGGGCCCCCGATGCTCCAGCGCTGCGGTCATCCGCTCGGCGATCGCCCTGTCCGCGGCTTCTCCCGCCCGATTGACGAACCCGGCTATCCCACACATCGAGGGCTGCGACGCCTTTCGTTCCTGGATCCGGCCTGCCTTTGCACGCCTTGAAGTTGCCTTGCCGGCCAGAGCATTCTACCGCATCGCCGCCGCGGCGTCGTCGCCGACGCTGTCAGGGTTACCATTGCCTTCATCGCTTGGCTGCCGCCCCGAAAAACCGTGAGAGCTCTCGCCCTGGTGCAGCAAAAGCGACATCAGGTTTCGTTCCAGGTTTTCGCAGATCTCGTCCAGAGGCAGATGATTGAGCCGCTGCGTCGAGAACGGATTTTGCAGCTCGACGCCGATCTCGTCGAGAGCGAGGATCGGAAAGGCGACCAGCATCGTAACCAGCGGCGTCAGCCAGCCCACCTTCATCAAAATCCCAAACGGAAGAGCGACGAGGAACACGAAGATGAACTGATGAATCTGGATGGAATACGCCATGGGCAGCGGAGTCTTGAGAATTCGCTCGCAGCCTCCGATGCAGTCAATGAGCTTGTCGCGCTCCTCCAAAGCGCGCAGCATGACCAGGCGGTCCATGCCCCGTTCGAGGCCCTCCCGCAGAAGTGAGCCGAGCTCAAGCGCGACAGCAGTGGGCATGTGCTCGACCGAGGCGATCCGATTGGCCTTGACTGTTCCGAGGAGCGGGACAAGCTCGGGAATCGTGCGCTCGTTCCGCAGGCTGCGGCGAGAGACGTGCGCGAAGGCGACGGTCCAGCTCACAACCCGGCGCTTCCACTCCCCGTCATCCGGTCCGTAAGAAAGGGCCGTCAGTACAAGCGTCCGGGACTGACTGATAATTCCCCCCCAGAGCCTTCGGCCTTCCCACCATCGCTCATATCCGACGTTCGTCCGCAAGACCAGAAGCGCTCCCATGGCCACGCCGAGCGCCTCGTAAGGGGCCATCGGGATCGCCACGTTGGGGAACATCGGCAGCATTTCGATCAGTGTGACCACCAGTGCCACGGCTCCGAACAGGAGCGTCCGCCATGTCACGTAGGGCGTGACCGACCCCTCGATCTGGTTGATCTCAGTCCAGAAAGGCTCGGCCCGGCGAAAAAGCTTCATGAGAACAACACCCCAGGTTCCGTCAAAGCCGCCGCGATGCCCCACAGGCCTTCGGCCCGATTGATTCTACCATCGTGGGATCGGCGGCGAACCGGGGCGAGCGGCCCTGAGTACACGGCTCCTCTGAACTTACGTCTAGGAAATCTTGAGGCCGCGTTGAACCGAGATCCCAGAGTTGATAGAGTACGCGACAATCCAGCATAGGGAGGCTGGTCCGGGTAGAAGGGCTTTTCGCTCGAGGCGGGTTCCCCGTCCGCGTTAAGCCCCCCTGTCTGCGTGGTGCATCGCCGTACGCTACCGGTTAGTCAACAAGGAGCTCGGGCATGGACGCCACTTCTTCGGGCATCGCGGTCCCTCTTCAATCTTCAAGCGTCTTCCAATACCTCGTTCCCTTGACGCAGGCTGTCCGCCCGCGGCAGTGGATCAAGAACCTCGCCTGCTTCGCCGGCTTGATCTTCTCCGGCCGGCTCTTCCATCCCTCGGCAATCATTCAGGCTCTGCTGGCTTGCGCAGGGTTTTGCCTGGCGGCCTCGGCCGTCTACCTGCTCAACGATGTGCTCGATCGGCAGCTCGACCGGCTCAATCCCGCCAAACGGCACCGGCCGATCGCCTCGGGGCGCCTTCCGGTCTCATGGGCGATTGGCGCCTCGGCACTACTCTCCCTTGCAGCAGTGGGGACGACCTTCTGGCTGAACCCCATCTGCACAGCGCTCATGGCGGTTTACCTCGTGACCAACGTGGCCTACTCGTTTCGCCTCAAGCACACGGTGCTTCTGGACGTGCTGATCATCGCCTTCGGGTTTGTGCTCCGCGTGCTCCACGGCGTCTACGCCATCGAGGTCAAGCCAACCGCGTGGATCGTCCTGTGCATGTTCTTCCTCGCGCTTTTCCTGGGCTTCGCCAAGCGCAGAGGTGAGATGCACCTGATGGGAAGCGACGAACCCCTCCGCCGGCCGGTGCTTTCCAAATACAGCCTTGGCTATCTCGACCTGCTCTTGGGGATGACGGCCACGCTGGCGGTTCTCTGCTATGCCCTCTACACGGTGACCGGCCACCGCGGCAACGCCTCGCTGGTCGTTTCAGTTCCGCTGGTGACTTACGGCGTGCTTCGGTACATGCTCTTAGTTACGGTCGACGGCCATGGCGAGGCTCCCGAGAAGCTTCTGGTGAGCGACCGGTTCCTGCTGGGAACCGCCGGCCTATGGGTGCTTTGTTGCGTGCTGGTTATTTACACCAAGATTCAGCTCTTTCTCGAGTGAGTCGGTAACGAGTGCAGCTCTATGGCGGAGGAAGTGTGAGTCCGGGTGGCTGTGGTGGAGCAATAGCGACACCACAGACCAAGACAGTGCAGAACCGCAGGAGCTTGCTACCGTGCTGTGGCCACGGCCTCGCGCTGGCGGCGATAGACCAGAAGCTCATAAGGCTTCGAGCCCCGGCCGAGGGTCGCGGCGATGCTCGATCGAGCGTCGCCGGCGGCTGCGTAGTGTCCGACCATCGTCCACCGCCCTGCAAATCGCCTGAGCGTCTCGTCCCGGGTCGCCGGCTTGAGAATCAAGACATCCAGGCGGTTCTTTTCCGCCTCCGAGAGCGGCGGCGTGACCCGCTCCATCCCGGGCGTCAGGCCCGCGTACGGTGGCAAGAAGACGACGGCCGCCGTTTTTTTGGTCGGATAATAGGCTTCGTACTCGCTGTAAACCCAGTCGGTCGGCCGAACCTGCTCCGCGACGAATCGGTCGACCGGATTTGGATCTCGCAGCGACCACTCGCGGTAGGTGACCGCCAGCCGGGCCGGCAATCCCGCCAGGCAGGCCAGGATGACCAGCGGAATGACGAACTTCCGCACCGGACTGGCGCGGCCGCTCTCGATCTCGGCCGCCAGACATCCGGCCATCGGAATAAATGCCATCCACGCGTAATAGCGAGGATACTTGCCCAAAAGCGCCAGCAGGCAGGGCACGACCACCCCGGCGAGAAGTCCGATGACAAGCGTTGAACGAAGTTGCACGCGATCCCGTCTCAAAGCCGAGATCAGCACCACTACAAGCGCGGCCAGAATCAGGATGCTGGAGGGCTCCGAAAGTGGAGCACTGACCGCCTCGACCAGCCGGTGCCCAAGGGGCTGCCGCGCGCCTGAGAGAATCGCCACCGATTTTACGAACTCGCGCCAGACTCCATTTCCGAGAAAGAAGACAAACAGGCTAGCCAATCCGGCTGCGCACCCCGCGCCGATTGTGAGCACGTCAAGAAGAGCTAACCGGCCCCGTAAGAGCACCAAGAGCAAGCCGCCCAGCGCCATATATGCGAGCAGTTGCAGCCCGGCCCAGGGCACAAGGGCCGCGAGTAGCAAGAGCGCCACGCTGCGCGCTCTGCCATTCGGGAAGGAAAGCACCAGCGCCAGGGCCGCGACTAAGAGCATTCCCAAGCAGTCGTAGCGTCCGCTCCGGTAGCTGTACGTGACACCGTCACCCGCCAGGATCAAGAGCAAGAAGAGGGCCCGGGGAATTGGCGCGCGTACCAGCCCTAGACGGTGCAGGGCCAAGAGGGCGATCACGCCAACGGCCACAATCAGCCCGTAGTTCAGACCGCGAATCGCGACCACGTCGAAGCCGAAGACGCTGATCCAGGGGTAAAGGCAAAGCGAGTACAGCGGCGAGTTGCCGGCAAACAGCGTCCCGCGGCTCTGAAACCACGCCGTCGTGGTAAAGCCGTTGCCGAAGTAAAGGTTCGCGGCGGGATCGGCGAACATGACCTCGTCCTGCCAGATCAGCGGACTGCGCGACGCGGTGCCCAGGTTGACAGCCAGGAAAGTCGAGAGCAAAAAGGTGCCGAGAACAAGCTCATTGCGGCGGAAGTACGGCAAGCGGTGCATCAGCCAGCTCCATGGATCCGTCCGGTCGAGCCAAGAGATCGGCCGCGAAGTTTTGCCCGTGCGTCCTTGATCATTTCCGCGACTGAGGCTGCGAGGGCTTCAATTTAGCGTCCCAGTCCCGCGCTGACCAGGGAAGCTTGAGACTTGGCTAGAGCGCAGGTGATGAAGCCTCAGACCGCTTCGGAAGCCCCTTAAATCAGCGCGGTGGAGCGATCCCTCAGGACGATCGCCGCGGGTTGATTTCACCCGGGGGACCGTCCACAATGCTTTTCGAGAGCTTTCCGGGAGATTCTCCCGCTTTCAGGGTTGCCTTGAGCGCTTGTATCATCTCCTCCCGAGCCACAGGCCGTGGCGGGCCCTCCCCCAAGCGCGTTTCCTCCGGTTTCCCAGGAGACTTCCGCCGATGGCCTCGTTCAACCCGCAAGATCACGGCTTCGGCTTCGACGATCCGCCGCCCCGGCCCACCACCCCTCCGGTCCGTCGCGGGTTTCTGGTCGCGCTCTTCATCCTCAGTATGGCGGCGCTCTTGGTTTACGGGGTACCTTACCTGGCGGATCGCATGGGTCATGCGTGGGAGGCGGGACGAGCGCGAGCCGCCACCGAGGCTCTGACCAAGCTCGAAAAGGCCGGGATCGCTAACCAGGCCTCCGCGCTCTTTCGCCTGGCGGTGACCGCCGTTTCCCCGGCCGTCGTCAACGTCCAGTCGCAGCGGCTGCGACAACGGCCCGAAGGCATTCCGGGCCTGCCCTTAGGGGATAACCTGGGCGGACCCGACTTCCGGGGCCGGGAGCTTGGATCGGGCGTGATCATCGATAAGGCCAAGGGCTACGTGGTGACCAACCATCACGTCGTCAAGGACGCCGATCGCATCCTCGTCCGTCTGGGACCCGGCGAGGATGTCCCAGCCCGCTTGGTGGGCGCTGATCCCAAGAGCGACCTGGCCGTCTTGCAGGTTCGCGGTCCGCTGGCAGCCCAAGCCGAGTGGGGCGACTCGGACCAGCTTGACATTGGCGACTGGGTGCTGGCGATCGGCAGTCCGCTCGGTTTTGACCATTCCGTGACCGCCGGGATCATCTCGGCCACCGAGCGGAACGGCATCCGGATCGCCGACTACGAGTCCTTCATCCAGACCGACGCCGCAATTAATCCCGGCAATTCGGGGGGACCGCTGATTAGCCTCGCCGGCAAGGTGGTCGGAATCAACACCGCGATCATCACCCAGTCCGGAGGGTATGAGGGAATCGGCCTGTCGATCCCCTCATCCCTGGCCCGGAAGGTCGTGGAGGGTCTGATCAAGGATGGCAAGGTGATTCGCGGTTACCTGGGTGTGATCATCGAGCCCCTGGACGCCGAGACCAGCCGGAAGCTGAAGCTGCCCAACAATCACGGGGCTCTGATCGCCCGGGTCCAGCCGGGCAGTCCGGCCGCGGCCACGGGCCTGAGACGGGGGGATGTGATCGTCCGGCTGGCCGACCGCGACATCGCCGATCCCGCGGAGCTTCGGCTGCTGACCGCTGGCCAAGACGTCGGCGCGCATGTGCCTCTGGTCTTCTATCGCGACGGGGCCGCTCAGACGGTCAAGGTGACGATCGCTGAACTGCCCGACGCCCCCGAAGCCGGCTACCTCGGCTTCCACGTCCGGGAAGTCCCTTTGGGCGAAGGGAAGGCCGCCGTCGAGGTCGACAGCGTCTTGCCCGGCAGCCCTGCCGCCCGCGCTGGGTTGCGTTCCGGAAGCAAGATCCTGGCCGTGGGACGGCTCGCGATCCGGTCGATGACCGAGTTCGAGGCCGCGATCAGGCAGGTCAGCCCGGAGACGGGCCTTCCCCTGGTCGTCATTCCCCCCGGAGGGGGCCGGCCCGTTCTCGTGCCGATCGGCGGCCGGCCGCAAGGTCTACCTCAAGCAGAGCCAGAGAATGACCCGGAGCAAGACCAGAACAGTCCCTGAGGTCTTGGGCGGTCTGTAGTGGGGAGTAAGTGGCGGTTCATGTCGGGTTCGATCCAGCAGCTCCGTTTCGGCACCCGGGATGAGACGCCACCGCCTGCATATTGGCTACTCAAGCTGGCCGCTGGATATCAGTCGTCGGCCCGACGGAGACGATGGTCATCGGCCAAAGCGGGAATTCACGCAGCAGACGGCGGAGGTCAACCAAGCTTACACGGCTAAACGCCTCGAACTCGTCTTCTACCGACAGGTACGCGTGGCGGTACATCCACTGAAAGCCGAGCGAGGCCAGACGGCCCATCGGACGCTCGCTGCGCAGAACCGAGCGGGCCAGGACCTTGTTCTTGGCCTGGGTGAGCTCGAGGTCGGTGACTCCATGGGTCATGACCGCCTGGTAGACATCGCCGATCTGGGCGAGGTTTGCCTGGGTCTGGCCGGGCTCGCAGCTTAGGAACGTGTAAAAGGTGCCGGCCTGGTTGTAGTCCTGGTAGGAGAGCTCAGCGCCGTCGGCCAGACCCGGATCGATGAGCGCCCAGTAAAGGCGTGAGCCGGTGTGGTCGCCGAGAATGGTCGCCAAGAGGTACGCGGCATAGCGATCCTCGGTTTCCAGCGGGGGTGCGTCGCAGACGCCCACGACCGTCTGTTGCTGATCGTCCTCGCGAAGGATCGTTTTGAACGCCCTTGTCCCCCGGACCGGAAGTGCCTGTCGCGTGGCGACGGCCTTCTGCCAGGCGCCGCAATGGCGCCCGGCCAGGTCGAGAAGCTCATCCCAGCGCGCCTTGCCGGCGAAGCCGAGCACGATGTTGGACGGACAGTAGCGGCGGGCGAAGTAATCGCGCAACTGCCCAGCCCGCAGCGCCGCGATCGAGTCGACCGTGCCGAGAATGCTGTTTCCCAGCGGGTGCTCCCCGAAGTGGGCCGTCTTGGCGGCCTCGTAGGCGACCGACATCGGGTTATCGAGGTACATCCGGATTTCTTCAATGATCACTTGCTTCTCGGTCTCGAAATCGTCTTCGCGCAGGGTCGGCCGGAGGATGTCGGCCAGAATGTCGAAGGCCTGAGGCAAATATTCCGGCAGGCAGGTGACGTGATAAAACGTGTCTTCCTCGGAGGTCTGCGCGTTGTGCTTGGCGCCGACGCGGTCGAAATCGTGGTTGACGGCCAGGGCGTCGCGCCGCGGCGTTCCCTTGAAGGTCATATGCTCGAGGAAGTGCGAGACTCCGGCCAGCTCGGCCGTCTCGTCCCGGCTGCCGGTCTTGACAAAGAAGCCGGCTGCGACCGAATGAGCTTGATCGTTGAGCTCGGCGATGACCTCCAGGCCATTGTCGAGGGTTGTCTGGTGAAATCTCATGGCAGTTGACCTGGAGAGAGACGTAAGCGAAGTTCCCGTCCCGGCCGACGGCAGGCCAGTCAGGGCGTCTGGGCCGCGCCTGGATCAACCGGCAAATTGAAGCGCCGTCGGCCCCAGCGTGAGCAGGGTCAAATCGGTGAGGTCGCCGTAGCGTGCGGCGTAGTCGGAGACCGCGCCGGGCGAGAGCGCGTCAAGCTCGGCGGAAATCTCATCGAGCGGGCGAACGCGGCCCAGGAAGTACCAGTCGGAGGCCAGGGCGCTGGAGCGACTCATGCTAGACTCCTGGGCCATGATCAGCGAGCTTTTCAGACCGGCGCGCATGGTCTCTAGCTCTTCGAGTTCGATCCCGTCGCGGCCCAGGCGGCGCAGCTCGGAGAGCATCACGTCGAGCGTCTGCTGGGCTCGATCGGTCGACGTGCCGGCGAACGAGAGCAAGGCCGCACGGTCGCGCTGGCTCTCGTAGCTAGCGTACACCGAGTAGCAGAGCCCGCGCTTCTCGCGAACCTCGGTGAAAAGGCGCGCTGAGGAATAACCCCCCAAGATGGCCACGGCGGCCCGAGCCCGGTAATGGTCCGGGCTCTTCACGGTGGCCGAGGGGAGGGCCAGCGCAATCTGAATCTGCTGGGTTTCCCGCACGATATGGTCCCGGCGGGGCCCCCCCGGGCTCTCCTTCAAACGGGGCTCGGGCCGGGGCCTCCAGTCTTCAAACAGGCGGCCGACGGCGTCCTTGAGCAGGGGCCAGTCGATCGCGCCGGCGACACCCAGAATCGTGCCGCCTGGCCGGTACGCCGCGCGGTAAAACGACTGCAGGGCTTTTGCGTCCAGATTCGAGACTCCCTCGACCGTTCCGGGGGAGGGGCGGCCCCAGGGTTCGGGGAAATGCCTGCGCCGCAGCTCGTAAATGACCTTTGTGCCGGGATCGTCCTCGAGACTCCGGAGGTTTTGCAGGCAAAGGGCCCGGATCGGCTCGATCTCGGATTCGTCAAAATGGGGGCGCAGCACCGTGTCGGCGAAGATCTCAAGTGCCGGCACGAGATTCCGGCCGAGCGTCGCTGCGGAGAGGCTGGTGTGCAGGGTCTGGGCGTTCTCGGCATGGCTGACGCCCAGGTTGTCCAGCGCGGTGAGAAGCTGCCGGCTGTCGCGCGTGCCGGCTCCCCGGGTAATCCACTCGGCCACCATCGTGGCTGCGCCCCCGCCGCCGCTCAGGTCGTCGGCCGTCTCATATGCGGCCCCGGCGGGAATCAAAAGCGTGAACGCCGCAGACTGAACGCCCGGCATCACCTCCGCCACCAGTACCAGACCATTGGGGAATTCGTGCTGCTGGATCGTGGCGGCGTAATCGGACACGGCAATCCCCGAGCTAACGCAAAACGTCGGATGTACCAACTGCGAGGTTCTTCGCTCACAGCGGCCGATCAGCCGATCTTACAATCTTGTCTTTGTCTACACTGTGACCGCCATTGTGCCTGAGGAAGAGCCCGTGAAACAAGGGGCTGGCCGGTCGCCCTCCGCCCCGCTGGGTCCCGCTGACACTGTGAAGCGGGACCGCAGCAGGCGATTGTTCCTAAATGCCTTGCCCCGAAGGCTTTCACCCGTCCACGGCCTTGTAGAGCGTCTTGGCGCGGCGGAAGCCGAGGCTGCGGTAAAGCTGGACCGCGGCGTTGTTCTCGGCGGTGACTTCCAGATAGGCCCGCCGCAGTCCCGCCTCCTGGAAGCCCAAGAGCGCGCGGTGGACCAGGGCTCGACCCAGACCGAAGCGGCGGAAGGCGGGGACCACGCCCAGGTTCTGGATGGCGCCGATGGGTCCGTGGTCCATCACTCCCTGAACCGTGCCGACATAACAGTCGGAGCCGGCGATCAGCCAAGTGGCCGAAGCCAAGAAGCCGGGCTTGCGGCGGATTTCGCGCATCAAGCGCTGGCAGCCGTAACGGTCGCCCAGGCACGGGAAGACAAAAGCGTCCAGCTCGTCCCGAAAGCTTTGAAACTTGACTTCCGCGTGGTCGGCCAGGAGCGACTCTTCCCATGGCACCCAAGAAAAGCCACCGGGAAGGGGAAAAAGCGGGACCGGGCCGCTCAGGTCGATCTCCATGCGCAGTCGTTTATAATAAGTAATGGCCATTAGAGATCGCGGCAAGGTGCCAATCGGCCAGGCCGGAGACGCACTGGTTCACCCCGAACCGGCAGTATTCTAAGTCGCTCGCTGATTGAAGGTCAATCACCGGTGTTGAACGGCCTGTGTGAGAATCCCAATCGCCATCGCCGGCTCTATCGGAATCGGCTCGGGCACCGTGTCTTCATCAGCCGGTCATGGCACCGTTGCTGGCGGAGGAGCTACCTGGCGTGATCAGAGCATCGCGAACGGCTGCGCCGTCAGCCGGCGGCGTTGCCGCCTCCGGAGCCGGTGTCGATCCGCGTCCTGGCCGGGTGATCAGCATGGGTATCTCGAGATGATGCCGGACCCGGTCGACGGTCTGGCCAAAGAGCAGGTCGCGCACCAGCCCGTGGCCGTGCGAGCCGACGACCAAGAGGTCCACCGGATCGCTGCGCAGATGAGCAACAAGCTGGCCGGCGGGATCGGGACCGTAGAGAAGCACCGAGCGTGCCTTATGCCCACGACTCTGCAACGTTACGACCAGTTCGGCGAGGTAGCGAGCGTCCCCGCCGGTTTCCCGGTCGGCGGTAAGAGCGCCGTGAACGAGGGTGACCGGGGTATCGACCACGTGCAAGAGCACGAGCTCGGCATTGCCGCGATCGACCCGGGCCAGTGCCAGAGCACGGCTCAAAATCTCAGCGTCGGCGAGACCATGTTCCAAAGCCACGCCGATGCGCTCTAGCCGGTGCGGCCGCAACGCCTCGGTCCAGTCCAGAGCGACGCTACGGGGCGGCGACCACGCCGGAGAAGGCCAGGCCAAAGGTTTGAGTGTTACCCAGAGCAGCAAGGAAGCGATACTGAGCGACAGTCCAACCGAGCCGGCCGCGACCAGCCAGGCCAGAGGAATCGGCCCCAGGAATAGGCCGGTTGCCGCGGCCGACTCGATCCACGACCCGATCTGGTCGACGACGAGCTTGCCGTTGAGGGCCACGATCACTGCCGCAGCACCCCAGCCTAAGATCTGGCCCCACCAGGGGGTGGCGAAGGCCCCCATGTTGCGTCGGTTCGAGGTGAAGTGGAGCAGGGGAATCACCGCGAACGAGAGCTGCAAGCTGAGGACCACCTGGCTGAGCACTAGCAGCTTCTGGGTCGACTGTTCGCCCGCCATCGCGATGACGAGCACCGCCGGAATCAAGGCGATCATCCGGGTCAAGAGCCGCCGCAGCCACGGGGCAATCTTCAGGTGCAGATACCCTTCCATCACGATCTGCCCGGCCAACGTGCCCGTCAGGGTCGAGCTCTGCCCAGCGCAGAGCAGGGCGATCGCAAAGAGCACCGGCGCGGCTTTACCCAGGAACGAGGGCAAGAGCTCGTAGGCACGCTCGATCGTTGCGACTTCCAGACCGTGCCGGTGAAAGACCGCGGCGCTCAAGACCAGGATCGCCGCGTTAACGAAGAAGGCGGCGTTCAGCGCGATCGCCGAATCGATCAGATAAAACCTGCATGCCATCGCCCGGCTAGCATTGTCGGTGCCAATCCGCCGGGTCTGAACAAGCGCTGAATGTAAGTAGAGGTTATGGGGCATGACCGTCGCCCCCAGGATACCGATCGCCACGAAGAGCGCGCCTGGCGGCAGACTCGGGCGCAGTCCCGTCAGCACGCCGATCACATCGGGCCTGGCCTGGAAGATCTGGAACAGGAAGCAGCCGCCGATCGTCGCCACCAAGAGCAAAATGACCGCCTCGATCTGGCGCATACCCCATCGCTGAAGGTAGAGCAGCACAAAGGTGTCGAAGGCTGTGATCAGGCAGCCCCAGAGCAGAGGCAAGCCAAAGAGGAGTTTCAGAGCGATGATCGTTCCCAGCACCTCGGCCAGGTCGCACGCCGCGATCGCCACCTCAGCCAGCATCCAGAGAACCAGGTTCACGCGGGGGGAATATTCGGCACGGCACGCCTGGGCCAAATCATGCCCCGTCACAACCCCCAACCGCGCAGCCAGCGTCTGGAGCAACACGGCCATCAGGTTGGACATCAGAAGCACCCAGATCAGGGCGTAGCCAAACCGGGCCCCGCCTTCCAGATCCGTTGCCCAGTTCCCCGGGTCCATGTAGCCGACGCTCACCAAATAAGCCGGACCCAGGAACGCGAAGAGCTGACGCAGCTTTTGAATCCGTCCTCCCGCAGCCGGAACATCAATAGAACCATGCACCTCTTCAAGGGATTTCCGCTCCGGGCTGGTCTCCTCCACCACAGCCATGCTGCTCTTAGAACTCCAATGAAGCGGCGGGGTCTGACGCAACAAAACCCTCTCTAGCCTCGCCACTCTATTTATTTACTTGGTTTTTCGGTTTTCGGCAAGCTGACGATGAAATTAAACAAAATCATTTTTTTGGTGCCCCAAAAACTCGCACGACCTAGAGTTTTCAGGATTGGGACAATTTTCGTACCGGGCCCATGATAAAATAAGAGGCGTATGTTGGGGGTGGTGTGGCCGCGACCAGTTGCCGGGATCAGGCAGGAGTCTTTACCGATGAATCGCCCGATCGGGATCATGTTGACTGTCGGTATCGCGCTTGGTCACTCGGCTGGGGCGCCGGCTCAATCGGTGGTTGACTGGCCTCCGGCGACGGGCCACATGCAGTTCGTGCCGCCGAGTTACCCAGGCCCCGGGGCGATCGGCGGCCAGTATGTCGAAACCTTCCCACCGTTTTCGGGAATGTACGAACCGCAAATGGCGGGGGTGTTGCAAGGAGGGGCTTATCTGGACAATCGTGTGCCGCGGGCTGCCGCGCCGGCCAGGGTTCGCAGGCGTGTCCCGCGGGGCGCCCGGACGAAGAACCAGGGCTCCAACCTGCCTCCCGCTCCCTATGACACTTCCTTGCCGGTTGGTCACCTTTACTGGCCCGGCTCGGCTGTCTCGCCAGGTTATTCACCATCGAGCCGTTATGATAGCATGGAATCCGGATACGACCGAAGCCCTTATGGATCAAACTTCTACGGTGGCTACTACAAGGGCTTCCCGATGACCGGCATAACGATCTATGGTGAGTGAGCCGTTGCGTACGGGACGCCGGGACGCTCGGATTGGTCACTCTCGGAGCATCGGTCGTCACAGCCTGAACTCGGAAGCGTCGACGCTCCTGGCTATTGAGGACATCGGCTCGTGGAATGCGGTAGAATAGAGGCAACTACCTCAGATCGGACGACCTGTTCCTTTCTCCGGAGTGGATGTGCCAGACCCGGGCCGGCAATTCATGCACGAAAGCTCAGTCCCATGCAACGGCTTCTGATCATCAGTGCGGTCGGTCTCGTTCTTGCGATGGAAGCTCCTGGGGTCCGCGCTCAAACGCCTGTTGTTCCCTCGTATCGCGTGAGCGACTATTTCGCCGCGCCGGGACTCTACGGGACCAGTCTAGGCTTCGCCAGCTACGGGATGCCGCGGACGTTCACGTCATTCTCGGCTTTTCCGGGGCCCTCGTACGGGTCGACCCTGCCGCCTTACGGATTTCTTCCCGGCCGGTACGGCGTGGGGCTCTGGCGGCCTGGGTTCACGGCTCCTGGCTACGTTTATGGAGCACCTGCCGCCGGCTACTCCTATCGCACATTTCCCGTGGTCTACGGAACGGGACTCTCGGTCGATGAGATCGCCCCGCCGCCACCGATCGGGGTTTATGCGCCCTCGCTTGGCCCTGGCCTTGGTCTTTACAGCAACTGAGCGACGTTTTCGCGCGTCTCGGTCTTCGTCTTCTTCGTGTGGGTCGCGCCGTCTGGGTGGCTCTGGTGGAGCGCTAGCGACACCAGAGGCGCGGCTGGCGAGGGTCCCTGGCCCCAGGGCCTAGGCCTATTCTGCCTCCGCCACCCAGCCGTAACGAATTGACCGCGAGGGAGGCTGGCTTCTAAAGTGAATTCACGATGTAAGGCGGAGGACTCATGGCCAGTCCGACGCCGATAAACCTGCCCCTGATTTCACCCCTCTGGGTCCAACGCCGATGAACCTGCCCCCGCTGGCGCGCATCCGACAGTCAATACCCCAGTCCAAGATCGAGGACGTGCCCGGAACGATCCGGCGTTTGATGCTCGAGAGTCGGATTCGCGACCGGGTGCACTCGGGAGGAACCGTCGCCGTTGGCTTGGGCAGCCGGGGCATCACGGCAATCGCGGGCATGGCACGCACGGCCGTCGAGACGCTCAAGGAACTGGGTTACCGGCCGTTCATCGTGGCCGCCATGGGCTCGCACGGAGGCGCGACGGCCTCAGGGCAAAGGGCGTTGCTGGCCAGCTACGGAATCACCGAGGAGTCGATGAGTGTTCCCATCAAGACGGACATGGAAACCGTCGCGCTGGGAACGAACCCCGTGGGATTGCCGATCTATTTCGACCGTAATGCGCACCAGGCCGATGGGATCGTACTGGTCAACCGGGTCAAGCCGCATTCCGACTTTTGCGCCACGTACGAGTCGGGCGTTCTCAAGATGCTCGTGATCGGCCTGGGAAAGCGGGACGGGGCCAGCCAGGTGCACAAGCTCGGCCTGCGAGGCATGAAAGAGGTCCTGCCGGCAGTTGGCAAGTTCTTGCTCCAGAACACGAAATTCGCGCTGGGGCTGGCGATTCTTGAGAACGCTGCCGATATGCCGGCGGAGATTGTTGCCCTCGAGCCGGAAACGATTCTCGATACCGAGCCCAAGCTGCTCGAGAAGGCACGCGAGCTCATGGCCCGGCTGCCGTTTGATCAGATCGACGTACTGATCGTCGGCGAGCTGGGCAAGAATTACTCCGGCTCTGGCATGGACCCCAACGTCATCGGCCGACGGATGGTCGAGACCCAGGGCGACCTGGATCGCCCCGTGGTGACCCGCCTGGCCGTGCTCGATGTCGCCGACGAGAGCCACGGCAACGTCGTCGGGATCGGGTTCGCCGATTTGACCACCGAGCGGCTGGTCTCTCGAATGGACCTCGATGCGTTCCGCATCAACGTGCTGACCTCCTGTTTCCTGGAGCGAGCGCGGATCCCAATCGCGCTGCCGACCGACCGCGAGGTGATCGAGAAGTCTGTCGAGACCTGCTGGCGACTCAACCCACTAGACGCCCGGGTGGTCATCATACCCAGCACGCTCGAGCTGGAGACGCTCTGGGTGTCGGAGGCGTTCGAGGAGGAAGTTCGGGCTCATCCCTACCTGAAGCGCCAGAGCGAATATCATCCGATTCCGTTCTCGACTGACGGCACGCTCGACCAGTCTGCCCTGTTTCCCGAGAGCGTGCGCGCCCGCCGCGGTCAGGCGCGATAACGACGACGAAGCAAGCGCACCAGCGGAACTCGGACTTTCCCTGGTCCGCGAGGCGGGCTTTTGCGTCCGTCCGGCTCAGTCCTTTTTCTTGGGTTCGGCAGTTGTGGGAGCGGCGGCAGGCTGCGCCGGAGGTAAGCCCGCGGACTCCGTCTCCGCCGGCGGCGGATAGTACGTGGGAGGGTGGTGAATCAAGTGAAGCTCGATCTCATTGCGTTCGGCGACTGGCTTGCCGTCCATCAAATCGAGCGCCACCTGGAGGGCCTTACGTGCGTAGCCCTCGGTGTTGCGATCGACGATGCACTCCGAAAGTGCCTTGGGCAGCGAGTCCAGCCGCACGTCACAGGCGGCATAACCGCCCAGCGCGACGGCGTGCTTGCCCGCGCCTCTCCATTGGTCGCGAGCCTCGAACGCCGCTTGAAGCGGGTACTCGTGGTCGGCCACGGCGATGGTCACCTTGGGGCTGGTCTCGAACTTCTTCCGGAGCGGCTCGATCGCCACCGTGGGAACCGACGCCTCCACCTCGATGACCTCAAATGGGTGGCCCGCAGCCTGGAGCGCCTTCGTAATCGAATCCAGCCGGTCGGGGTCAGCACAGTCCTGATCTTTGCCTTTGATCACAAGGGCCTCACCATTGGGGGGCAGACGCAGCCGCTTGGCATCGTCGGCTAAGGTCTCCACGAGCTTCTTGCTGACGGACTCAAACGGCTGGAAAGCGATGTACGGATAAGACTTACCTGGCGATGAGGACGGTAGCGGGGCGTCGAGGAGAACGATCGACAAGCCCTTGGCTTCGGCCTCATGCAGCGCGCCCTTGACCACGGGTGCGTCGATCGGCTCGAGCACCAAGACGCCGGTCGTCCGGTCCGCGGCGGCACGAATCTCCCTGGCGAGCCTTTCGGGACCACATGGCTCATTTTCCTTGGGCATCTCCGAGCGGAACGCGCATTTGCTCAACCCGGTATCACGGCGAAGGTACTGTTCGAGGTAGAGTCGGTCCAGGTTCGCTGGCCACGCCAGCAAGAGCTCGACCAGCCGGACCCGGGCCGCGCTAGCCTTCGGGGCTGATTTTGTTCCGGGAGCACTGGTTGCGGCGGTTGCGGGCGTGGGGCTAGCTGACTTCGCGACCACTCTGTCCGGCGTGGCGGTGGACCTGATCAGCTCGGCCGGACGGGGAGGCACGTAGGACGACGAATCACAACCGAGGGCAAGGTCCAGGACCAAGAGCGTCAGGATCGCCCCTTTGATCAGGCGCGACCTCGGGAATCGAGAAATCAACCTGCCTGAGCTACCAGGCTTGATGGCGGCGGTACTCAGCTGGCGTTTTCCTGGCATTACCATTCCGCTCCGAGAGGACCCGTCCCGTCTTGCAACCGGCCAGACGCTGCCGTGGTATCTCGACCGCCTCCGCTGGTGCTGGAGGTCATGAAGAACTTGGCGTAACATGAGAACTCTTCGGGGCGGCAGGACCCGGCGGGTTGGTACGGATCGCTCTGCTGGCTCCCAAGCGGTCCTGGCGAGCTTCGTGGCGAGCAGAAAGAGGATCATGGCACGCGGGCAATACCGTATTCTGGCGCTCGACGTCGATGGCACGCTGCTCGACCCAGGCGGAGCTCTGCGACCGCGTACCGCGGAAGCCGTCGCTCGCGCGGCCCGGGCCGGCATTCGCCCCGTGCTCTGCACCGGACGCCGCTATCGACGAGCCCGCCCGATCGCCGCCCTGCTCGCTTTGAACGCTCCGATCGTCTGCAATTCCGGCGCGATCGTCAAGGACCCACGCGACGACCGAACCCTCTGGCGCCTCGATTTTGACCCTCTTTTGCAGGGCGAGCTGCTCGATCTCTTCGTCGAGAACGCCCAGCCGATCGTCGCGTTCACCGATCGAGCTTCCCGGGACCCTGATTTCATCGTCCCCGGCTTTCCTACGGGCAAGCCACTTTTTGACGAATATGTGGCACGCAACCGGGAGCACGCCGAGCTTGACCCGGACTGGACGACCAACCTGCGGAAACCTGACGGGCAGGCGCTTCGCCATCCCCTCTTTCACGTTTGTGCGGTTGGCTCGCGGCCTGAGATGGTCGCCTTCCAGGAGGTTGTTTTGGACCACCTCAGCTGCCGGGTCCAGACGTTTGTCCAGCGCAGTCCGAGATATTCAGGAACCATGTGCGAGGTTCTTCGTCACGACGCCAGCAAGTGGACAGCCGTACTTTATCTGGCTCGCCTCTGGGGCGTTGGTCCCTCCGAGATCTGTGCCGTGGGTGATGACGTCAACGACGTCCCCATGATCCGCAACGCCGGGCTGGGCGTGGCCATGGGCCATGCCCCCGAAGACGTGCTGGCGGCCGCGGACCACATCACCGGCAACCATCACGAGGAGGGCGTTGCAATGCTCGTCGATGAAGTACTCCTGGCGGGATGATCTTTTTAGGCATGCCGTGTTTCGTGGAATCTGCGGTCGCTTTCGTGGAATTTGCAGTCCTCTGCAATCGACAACCCCTGCCGTGAATCCTTTGGTCTTCTCGATTTACCCCCGGCGCCGGAGGGCCGATCCGCAATGTCCGAGCTCGACGACAAGGTAACAGACGTTCGACCGTCCTGGTTCCGGACCGTGGGAGGAGCCGACGATCAGGTCCTCGAGGAAAACTGGCTCTTTCGGCTGCGGAAAGAGCGGTTCCAGTCGCGGCGGTCGGGCAAGCTTCACGACTATTACGTGCTTCACCTGGCCGACGCAGTCCACGTCGTGGCGCTGACGCCCGACGATCACGTGCTCTTGGTTCGCCAGTTTCGCGCCGGCTCAGGTGAGGATAGCCTGGAGATCCCCGGAGGGCTGGTCGACCCGGGCGAAGATCCTTGCGAAGCCGGCGCACGAGAACTGCTCGAAGAGACCGGCCATGCCGGCGACCCTCCCGAGTTTCTGGGCACGCTCTGGTCCAATCCGTCGCTATTAACTTCGCGGATTTCGACGATCGTGATCCGGAACGTCCAGCCCGTCGCGCAGCCACGCTTCGATCAGCATGAGGAACTGACGCTCGAGCAGGCCCCCGCGCGGGACATCCCGCGGCTGATCCGGGAAGGCCGCATCAGCCACGCGCTGGTGGTTGCGGGGCTGTTGTGGTGGCTGGGGACGAAAACTCCGGGAATGTTCGAAGCGTGAATGGCGCTCAAAGCGGGCCGTCACTCTCATACCTTCTCTCCGTGGGAAATGGTGCCGCGGAGCGGCGGATCAGGGGCACTGCCGTCAGCGCTCGACGGCGCGGCCCTCATCCGGCCTTTGGCCACCTTCTCCCAGTGGGAGAAGGTTGTTGACTGAGCATCGTCGGTCGGACCACACTTCATCGATCATTGGGCTTGCCCGTGGCACCCACTTGAAATCCTTCGAGCACGGCCGCAAGCGGCTGGGTCGACGAATTCACGGCGGCCACTCCGAGCTTGACCTTCGTCGGATAGTCGACCGTGAGAGTCCGGAGGTCCTTCCAAGCCTTTCCGTCTCTGCTGACTGATCCGGTGATCTGGTTTCCCCGACGCACCAGCCGAAGATGAATCGGCCCGTCGGGGAGGGCCACGCTGACGCCTTGCCGCCGGCCTTTCTCGTGCAGCTCGAAGTTGGCGTACGGGATGATCTTGTCATTGCGGAGAATGGCCGCGCGCTCGAGACGAACGTAATTTGCGGGATCATTCCAGAGCAAGAGTCCCGTCCCCTGGTAAGGGAGGAAGCCGGGTCGGGTGCACTGACCGCCCGGAGCGAGCTTCTCCGGGACATTCACAATCGCCGTGAAGTCTTCCTCGGCATCGGTCAGGACGGCCGGGGCGTTGAATCTGCCGATCTCCACGGCCAGGTCGTGAAGGGTTCCAGGGACGGTGATGGAGAGCTTCCCACCCTGGAGCCTGAATGTGCAGTCGCCATCGGGATCGATGACATCACCCCAGCCCTTGATTGAGCGCGGGTTGGAGAACTGGACCAGCGCCGTGTGGTTGATCCGCGTGGCCCCTCGTGGCGGAGTTGGAGCGGATTGGGCCGCTCGAGTTATGGTTTTAGCAGCAGAGATGACCTGGGCGCCCCCTTTGGGCTTCGCTTCGGTCGCCGCGGGGGGAGCGGCTTGGGCCATTGCGCAGAGGGCGCTTAAGATGGTGAGCGTCATGGATGGTGCCTTCGATATGGGTCGCTTGCGTCGTGGACGTCACAGCGAAAACGGAACAGGATTCACGATGGCCAGATTTCCGACAATCCTGGGCACTACGGCGTTTTCTGGGATTCAGTCCTGGCTGGCTCCGCCGGCTTTGCCGGCAGCTCTTCTGTGTCGATGACGCCGGTCATCTGGCCATGATCGTTGATGGCCGTCGCCATCGAGAAAGCGGGACCTCCCTCCGCGAAGATGCGTAGCCGGCCGCTCTCATAGACGAAGGGGACCGGGCCAATCTTCGAGCCGAGATGGCCATCGACCCACCCGACGACCACCCCCTGGTTGTTCACGGCCGTGGCATCCGACCGGCGGTAGCCTTGAGGTTTCTCGATCACCTGCTGTCCCTTGGCGCGCGTCCATATCACCGCGTGAACCAGCGCGTCAGGCGTTTCACGGACGCCGGCGACAAGTCCCGAGTTATTGACAGCGCGGGGAACCATCGATCGGGGCTCGCCGATCATTTCGTCTTTCCAATGGCCGGACTGGAGCTCCGTCCAGAGGCACGGCCGTGTGTCAACGACGGAGGCCGCGTACATTCCGTTGTCGGAGAGCACGACCGCCTGGGTCGTCAGATTCGACTGCTGGGGCAGGGGGGTGGCTTTCCAATTCTCTCCGGTTCGATCCCAGATGCAGGCGCGGACGCGGCCCGGTCCCACCGAGATGCCGCTGATCCGTCGGCCGTCGGCCGCGATGTCCGTTGCCAGCGAGGCTGTGTCGTTCTCGAGCACGCCCAGTCCCCGGATACCTCCTTTGGCATCCCACAGAAACGCCTGATTCAGCAAGGGGACGAAAGTGCGGAGATCCGTGGGCTTGCTACACCGGCCGACGACCACGCCGGCGTCGCTGACCGCTATCGGAAACGTCGCGGAATAGCCCGGGAGGGTCGGCAAATAGGTGATCGTTTTTCCCCTGGCGAAGAACGGGGCTTGCTCGAAGACACTCGGTATCTTCTCGACCCATTGGAAGCCGACAACGTCACCCCGGCCGCTGATCCCCGTGGCGATGATGCCGTCGTCGCGGGGCGTTACCACCTGGTACGTTTTCGCGGGATCCTCCGCGCGAGCCTGTCCGCACACAAAAAACGCGGCCAGCAACGCCAGCCCCGCGCGTGCCCTGGTCATGCTCGTGTTCCCGCTTGGGTGAAACCGACCTGTTGCCCAGTCGCTTACGCTCAATCATCGCAGGAGCCGCGCATGAGGAGAAGAGAATTGCGCTGGGGGCAGCGTTTTCCCGCGCCGAAGACGCGCCTGTGACGGTGGAACCGGCCGGCCACCGTTGATTTTGCCGCCGGCCTGTGATGGTATGGGACGCTCAAGCGAAACGGTCCGCGCGGCACGACCAACACGACCAACCGTGACGAACAAGGGATATCTCATGAGAAGCTTGATCTGTGCAGTCAGCGCGATGGGCCTGCTCGTCATTGCAGGGCTCGCCAGTCAGAAGGCCAGCGCCGACGGCGATGAGCCGGCCTCGATCGAGAAGATCATGGAAGCACTCCACAAGGGACGAAAATCGCCCATCGCCACAATCAAGACAGCCCTCAAGAGTGCCTCCCCCGATTGGGCCACCCTCCAGAAGGAAACCAAGACCTACGCCAAGTTCGCCGCGGACCTGCCCAAGTACGACCCGCCCAAGGGCGACAAAGAGTCGTTCAAGAAGATGGCCAAGGCGTTTGCGGACTCGGCGAAGAAGCTGGAAGACGCCGCGCAGAGGGAAGACCTGGCGGCAGCCAAGGCCGCTTATGGCAAGATCCGCACCTCATGCAAGAGCTGCCACGACGCGCACAAGGAAGAGTGAACAGCCGCGCCACGCTGATGTCGCCACGCCAGGACGCGTCACGTCCGCCCTGTTGATCAAGCTGGTTTGCTCGCGCTCCATGCGGCAGTCAAGAATATCCGTCGCGCTATTTCCTTCTTCCCACGGGAGGAGGTGCGCCGCAGGGAGGGATGAGGGGCGTGAGGCCTTAATCGACATGTCGTAAAATGATAGTAACGGCACTGCGCAGGCTCCGTGCGACCGGAACAGCCGGTCCAGGTTCGGTCTGCGCGCCGACCTGACGGATCTGCCGTTTAGGCTCGAAGAAGGACCCGGCAATGTCACAAAATGTCACACTGGGCGAGTATTTCGCTGGAGAAGTATAAGGAAAGGCAATAGTATTGCCCCTAGACTGGGGCAAGGACCCGCAAGCGTTTCGCTGGCACAATCGCTTGCGGCCGGAAAGAACTTGCTCGGGGTCAGACCGGAAGTCGCGCAAATCGATTGCGCTTACGCCTCCTCGGAATACCGGCGGCTGCGCTCGTGCGCATGCGGATACGGCTCGAGATGGACGAGGACGTCGCGAAGGTTCGTGAACCGGTCCAGGAGCTCGTCCTTGACGAGATGGCTGATGCGGTGGCCCTCGTCGACTGTCTTACCGGCATCGACTTGGGTGTGAATATCGACGAGGTATTCCAGGCCCGACTTCCGCACCCAGAGTTTGTCGATGCGCTTGACCCCCTCGACCGCGGCGGCCACTGCGCGAATCTGCTCGACGAAGGCGGGATCGGCTTGGGCGTCCATCAGCTCTTGGGCGCTCGACCAGAGCAAGCGGACCGCCGAGGTCAAGATCACAGCCACGACGAAGAGGCCGGCCAAGGCGTCGATCGCCAGGAACCGGTCGCCGCCTAAGCGGACGACCAGGAGCCCTGCCAGTACCGCCAGGGCGCTTAAAGCATCGGCCCGGTGGTCCCAGGCGTTGGCGATGATCGCAATCGAGCCGGCCCTCCGGCCCAGGCGGAAATTGTACTGGTAGAGTGCTTCCTTGATGATGACGTTGGCTCCGGCGATGGCCAGCGTCCAGACAGGGGGGATCTCGCGGGGGTGGTCCACAAGCCCGCGGATCGCACCGTAGCCCACCAGAAGGGCTGAGACGATCACCAGCACGGCGATGTTCGAGCCGGCGATCGCCTCGGCCCGGGTGTGGCCGTAGGGATGCTCGTCGTCGGCTGGCTTCTGAGCCACGCGGAAAGCCAGGAGCACAGCCACCGAGGTAAACACGTCGCCCAGCGAGTTGACGGCGTCGGATATCAAAGCGTACGACCGACCCACGACCCCGCCGGTCAGCTTGGCGATGCCCAGCACCAGGTTCGCGCCTAAGCCTAGCCAGGTGGCCCGCACTACCTCGCCATACAGGTTGTGCTTTCCGGCACGCAGGCGGTTCATGGGCGATGGTTCCCGGGAGATGATCTGGCTTTTCCGCCCTGGCGCGGGCATTGGCACTGGCGCTCCCGGCCTAGCTCGTGATGCCCTTGGTCAAGTGCATGAACGCCGTCTCGAGGTTGATCTCGTCTTCCTTGAAGAGGGTCAGGTTGTAGCCCTGGTGAATCAGACGGCTGGCCAGAAAGCCGTACTGGTTGACGCCCTCGTTGAGCTTGACGATCAGAACGCCGTTCTTGTCGTGGACGCTCTCGACCTCCGGCTGACTCTCCAGCAGGTTGGCGGCGTCGGTCTGGCGGTCCGCGACGGCGATGTTCAGGACGATGTCGCTGCGGACCTGCTTCATCACGTCGGTGACCGCGCCGTTGACGAGGAGCTGGCCCTGCTCGATGATCCCGATCTTGTTGCAGATGTCGGCCAGCTCGGGCAGGATGTGGCTGGAAACCAAGATCGTTTTTCCCATGCTCCGCAGCTCTTTGAGCAGCGCCCGCATCTCGATTCTGGCACGGGGGTCAAGGCCCGAGGCTGGCTCGTCCAAGAGCAGGACCTGGGGATCGTGCAAGAGCGTCCGGGCCAGTCCTAGCCGCTGGGTCATCCCCCGCGAAAGGCTCGTCACCAGCGCATCGCGCTTGTAGGTCAGGTCGACCAGCTCGAGCACCTCCTCGCAGATCTTCCGCCGCGCGGGGCCCTTGATGCGGTAGGCCGAGGCGAAAAACTCGAGATACTCGATGACCTTCATGTCATCGTAGACGCCGAAGAAGTCCGGCATGTAGCCGATGACCCGGCGGATCTCCTTCGATCCGGTGTAGATCGAGTACCCGCAGACTGTGGCCTCGCCCCAGCTCGGGTTCAAGAGGGTCGCCAGGATGCGCATCGTGGTGGTCTTGCCAGCGCCATTGGGCCCGATAAAACCGTAGACGTCCCCCTGATGGAGCGTCAGGTTCAGACGGTTCAAAGCGTACAGCTCGCCATACATCTTGGTCAGGTCGTTGGTCTCGATCATCGCGGTGCGCCTTGAAACTCGAGCCACGGATCAAATGCAAAATCAGCCACGGATCGATGGCCACAAATGAAATATGGAATCAGCCGCCACCGAGCCACAGATCGAGGGCCACGGATCGATGGCCACAGATGGGATGCGAACTGAGCCACAGATCGAGGGCCATGGATCGATGGCCGCGGATGGGATGCGAACTGAGCCACAGATCGAGGGCCGCGGATGGATGGCCACAGATGAAATGCGAAATTAGCCACAGATGGACTCGGATGGACACAGATAAATTTCGAGAAGAAGGGAACAGAAGGGAATTGCAAGCCACGAAAAGGCAAGCAAATCCCAGATCCGCAGCCTGGAAATACGAACGCAAGAAGCCGCCTCACTCAATGCCTTCCTTCTCTCTTAGCTGTGTTCATCAGCGTCCATCTGTGGCTAATTTTCTTTCTCCCCTCTGTGGCTTATTGTGCATCTCATCTGTGGCTGCTCATCCGTGGCTCTTTTTCTCCGTCATCAGTGGCAGGATGATCCGAATCAGTGTCGTCTGGTCGAGCTTCGGCGGGCTGGGCGCGTTCTCCAGAACGAGCTGGGCCCCCG
Organism: Isosphaeraceae bacterium; assembly: GCA_052146555.1. Classification (GTDB taxonomy): domain Bacteria; phylum Planctomycetota; class Planctomycetia; order Isosphaerales; family Isosphaeraceae; genus Aquisphaera. The sequence goes on along the minus strand of JBKQMU010000017.1, from coordinate 19,364 downwards.
GCTGCTTGATCCTGGCGACGAGCATCGGTCGGTCCAGGGCGAGCTGGCCGGTTAAGTCCAGATCGCCAAGCGCCACGTTCGAGAGCGATTGCTCGGTGGCCCGATTCGACTCGCTCTCGTGGAAGAGTAGTGCCAAGAGCAGATCGGCCCGGTTGATTTTGAATTCACGATTCCAGGGCTGCTCGGGAAGGAAGTTGGCGGCCCGGTCGCGCAAGAGGCCCGAGAGGCTGCGATCGCTCACTCCAGGAAAGACCTTCACCGTCGCGCCGGGGGCGAGCGATCCCAGCAGGTAGACCTGCTTGCCAAAGGCGAGCAAGGCATCTTCCAAGGCAATACCCAGGCGATTCGTGACTGTCCCGGCCAATCGGTCGGTGCCGACGGGATGAAGGGCCGCATCGACCAGCGTACTCCCGTGGTAGGGCGCAAACCAGCGTGCGGTGATGGCCTTGGTGCTCCAAATGGGAATCCGCAGGTTCTCGATCCGTTCCAGGGCGCCAGTGGGCTCGTAGAGATAGCCGCCGCTGGAGAAACTGAAACGCCGGTTGGATCCGCCCATGGCGCCGAACTGGGACTCGGGCACGCTAAACCAGCTGGTCACCAGGTCGGTTCCCGCCGTCGGCCGTGGCGGCTGACCGGAGGGGCCGGGATCAGCCAGTGGTGCGACTTCCGAATCGAGCCCCGGCGGCACGGGAACAAAGCCAATGCCGTAGTCGCGGTTCTGCGGGCTGAAGAGGCTCAAGATCGACCGGCCCCGCACCAGTCCGGCCGTCGGGTCGACGTCGACTACGTCAACCTTGTTCACCAAAAGCTGGTTGCCTTTGAGCTTGTACGCCGCGAGGTACGCCAGCACGCTGACGGCGACGACGATCGTGGGGAAGGTGACCCAGGTCAGCTCCATCCGCTTGAGCACCTTCTTGAGGAACAGATAGTCGCCCGGCCCGATCAAGAGGATGTACAGGAAGATGAAAAAGGCCACCCAGCCGAAGGGGATCAGCTTGACCCCCGGGAACTGCTCCAGGCCGACGCGAAGCTGGCTCGAGAGGTCGGAGACGCCAGACTGGTAGAATCGTCCGGTCCCGCCGACCCGCGACCCGCTGCCGGCCGCGTTGGGTCGGTCGTGCTTTAAGTCGATCGCGCGAGCCCAGAACAGAGCCCGGTCGGCCCAATCGCCAAAGAGCTTCTGATCGACGCCGACGGCGATGAGCGTGACGCGGCCGAAGCCCTGTGGTCCCCGCACGATCAGGGGCAGGTCGCCGGTGATGGAGAGGACCTTGCCTCCGCTCTCCTCGACGGCCTCGAGCCGGGTGACCAAGACCGGCGGGCTGCCGACCGGGGTAATAGGCTTATTCGATCCGGCGAAGGTATCCAGCGCCTCGAGCGAGGCGACCTGCTGTTGACCGGCCGTGCGAGCCGGCAGGATCGGCCCCAAGGCGCTATCCCGCACCGCCTGCCAGTTTGCTCCCACGGCCACGATCAGATGGCCGCCCCGGCGCACCCAGTCGACCACGGCCTGCCCTTTGAGTCCCTCCAGGACCTGGAGGGCCCCACGGTCATCGGTGTCGATGACGATCGAATGGGCCGCGTCGAACCCGTACCAGCGTCCGGGCATCTGATCGCTCTGGGAATCGATCCGGCTGATGACCACCTCGGCCGTCCCCGGAGCCGACCGGCCCTGGCCTCCGACCGCGAAGCCCGGCAGGTGCGGCACCTGATCGATGCCCTGCGGCTGGCCGAGGGTGAGAATCACCATCTCGTCGGACATGATGGTCTCAGGAGGCACGGGCATCGTCACCGCCTGGGGTGCTTCCAGCAGGCGGCGGCCTTGACCGTCGAGCACCCTGATCGTGAATTCCGTGTCGCGGCCCCCGGGCCGGGCGTAGGCGGTCAGGCGCGTGCTCTCACCAGCGGCCAAGTCGATGGCCTGGCGATACGCGGCTGGAATGCCGTCGTCATCGGAGGCCATCACATCGAGGAAACCCGTAATCCGCTGCGGCCCCGCCTTGAGCTGGACCCGTACTGGCGTCCAGCAGCCCACCTTGTAGGCGTTCCCCGTGCCAAAACCGATCCGCAGATTCTCGATCTCGACGACCGGCGGCGCAGCGAAGGCCGACGGCAAGAGAACCATCCAGGACGCCAGGCCAGCCAGCAAGAGCCGGACGAAAGCAGCCAAACCGGCACGCAGAGAAGCTGTTGGGGCTCTCCTGGCAGAGAAACCGGGGCAGGCACGTGGGTGCGTCGAGGGATGCGGAGTCATGGTGGCCGATCTTGGTTCTCGGGCAAGCGAGCCGGTCAAGAGGACGCGATCAAGAAGCCCATTCCGGCTACGGTTTCTCGGCCGGGTCGCAGACGCAGGGAACACTCGAACAGCCCGGGCAACCCTGGCCGTATTTTCTGAGGACGGCCGCCTCGAGGTCGATTCCGCGGATGTTGGCCAGTGTCGCCAGCCAGGCCAAGACGTCAGCCATCTCCGCGGCCAGCTCGTCCTGATCACCAGCGCGGACCGCCGTAGCCAGCTCTCCGAACTCCTCGGTCAGCCAGAGGAACGTCGCCGCATCGCCGCGCGCTGCGTCCTTGGCACCGTACATCTGCAAGATCATCGCCTGTAGCGCGCGCAGGGTCAAGGAGCGCTGGTCGAGGTCGATCATCGCCCCATTTTACAATGTCGGCCGAAGCGCGCACCACGTCATTTGCCCCCAGCGCCAGGTCTCTGCGTGGGGGCTTGGGAAAAAAGCAGGCCGGTGGGCCAATTCAGTCATCTGCGCCGGAGCTAGCAAAGACAGGAGCCCCGAGCGGGCTATCGAATCGGGCCGTCCGCAGCGCGGCGGATTCGTCGGCCTCGGCCGTCGCGATCAGGATGATCTCGGTTTCGAACCGGAACGCCCGGCGACGATCAGCACATTCGATCAGAAAGATCGTCGGCTGCCGTTTCTCGATGATCCGGTGGATGATGATGCCTTCGGAGAACTGCCCGGTCGTCGTCTTGAAGCGGACCAGATCGCCTAGTTCAAAAGGCCGGTTCATGGTTTCTCCCTCCTGGTGGAGCTGAGCACGGCAGCAGGCCGTGGCTGGAATCCTTCCCACACCTCATGGTAGCAGGCTTTTCACGACTGTCAGCCCCAATCCTGAGAAAAATGAAGAATTTCGGAGCTTGGAGACCGAGGCCAGGGCCGCGGAATCTGCCGGGTGCCACGCTGACATCCGCGTGAGAGGAGCAAAGACAGAGCGGGAGCGTCAGTGACGGATCAGCAGCGCGGGGCGCCACGCTCACTTGCGCATGCCGGACGGTGCTTAGCAACTCGGGCACCCTTGCTCTGGCGCAAGCGCGGCACCCAGCTGTGATTCTTAGCGGGTGCCCTGCTGGCGTCCGCATGAGCTGGTCGGGGCCAGCGGAGACTCACCCATTATGACACCCTTGCGAAGACGCAAGCGTGGCACCAGGCAATCCAAATCCTGTCTTGCGTTATCGAAAATAGAAACGGGCCAGGGGAAGTTCCCCGGCCCGCCGGGCCGCAGCTCGATTCTCGGTCACTGGGATTCTCAATGGAAGGCGCTCAGTGAATGGCAAAACTGGCCAGCTTGTCCACGATCGTATCGAGGATGGGCTTGAGCCTTGCGACGTCGACTCCCGCGGTGCTCAGAACGCTTGCGATCAAGTCTTTGAGCTTGGCCAGGTGCTCGGTCGTGATCTTGGCGACGGTCCCCTTGCCGAGATCCGGCAGTTTGTTCCAGAGGTCTTGCAAGCTATCGATCTTGGGGGTCATGTCGGTCAGCCTGGACACTGCTGCCTCGGAAGTCGGCCCATCCTTGATACCAGCGAGCAGATCCGTGAGCGTTGTGTAGATGCCGCCTAAGTCGGTGCTGATCTTGACCGGATCGGGAACGGTGACGTCGATGGCCGACATCTCTGGCTTGGTCTCGGTCACGACCGGCTTGGTCTCGGTCATGGCCGGCTTGGTTTCGGTCATGACCGGCTTGGTCTCCGGAGCCGTATGCTGCTTGACGACCTCCGTCTTGGTTGTTGGCTTTTCCTCGACCGCCTGCTGTCCGCTCATGAAATACCAGGCCAGAAGACCCAAGAGTGCCAGACCGACCAAGGGCAGAAGCCAGCCCGGCATGCCGGAGCCCTCGGTGGTCGCGGGAGCCAAGGCCGGCCTCGGCGCGGTGGTGCTGTGCGTCGTTCCCAGCCCGGGAATATCGGCAAAGGAGAGGCCCGCCGGCATGGCGCTGGCGATGTTCCCCTTCTGCTCGGTAAAGAAGCTCGTGAGCGACTGGCTGGTGAGTGCTTTGCCCGAAAACTGCTTGGCGATGGTGCTCAAAATGAACGGAGCAAGCAGGCTCAATAAGTTCTTGGCAGGGCCAGCGGCGATGCCCGCAAACTTGCTCAGGATGTTGAGGATCGCCGGCAGAGCGCTGGCGCCTAGCAAGATGTTCAGCAGGCTGCCTCCCTTTTCCAGCACCGGGCCGGCATTACCACCCGAGAGGATGTCGCCCAGGCCCCCCGACGGACCCGTGTCCACTTGCTTAAGCGCATTAATCACCTTGTCGGATCCGCTGCTGCTTGATGTCAAGTTCGCGAGTATTGAGAGAAAACCAGGAACCGCGGCGGAGAGAGCGGTCTTGGTCTTGTCCTCGCTCTCGCCGATCACCGAGCTGAGCCGATCCAGCACTTCGGGCCCAATCTGGCTCTTGATCAGGTCAATAATGTTCATGGGTGTTTCTCCAACTGCTGAGGTTTCGTAGGGGAAAGACCGGAAGAGTCCCCTGTGGGCATGCCACGCACGTGAGTAGATCGTATAGTCTCAAGTGAAACGACGCACGTGGAAATTGTAGAAAGCGCAAAACCTTAAAAGATTTTAGTCAAAAAGTAGTGTTGTTTTGTGCTGCTCCGTAGAGACTTTGCCGCTGGCGTCAATCCGCCACGATCGGGTCTTTGAGCTCGCCACCCTTGAAGCGGAACCGCCAGTATGGGGTGGTGCACATGAGCAGCCGGCCCGTCCCCTCGTAGACTCGCGCGTAATTCTCACCTGAGAGGAGATGTGAGATGTACGATCGCTCGGGCCGCCGAATGCTGAGCTTGATACCCGAAGTCCGAGCGATGACGTAGTTTCCATCGACGACCATGCGGCCGTTTTGGAGCTTCATCTCGTCGACGGGGCCCTGACATGCTAGCACGATCTTGCCGCTGCCGCGGACCGCGGTTGAGTACCAGAAGAAGCCCTCGCCGGCCCAGAACGAGGTCATGATGCGTTCACGGAAAATGGCGAGCTTCACGTCCGACTCCGATGCCCAATAGGCTCCGTTACCGAGGATCCAGCGCTCGTCGTCGGTGATCTGCATGATGTGAAAGCCGCCCAGCGACGATTCCAGGAAGAGCTCTCCGGTTCCCTGGAAGCGAGGCCGCAGGGGGGATTCTTGGGACACCATTGAGACCACGAAATCCCGAGGCCGTGGCAAGGGAACGTCCATCGAGATGTCGCCGATAAAGTGGTTCAGAATCCCTTTCTCGGTGCGGACGGTCTCGTTCTGGAGGGTTACCTTGACCCATCGCATTCCCTCGGCTGCTTCGACGTCAAACTTGGCCATGGGCGGTTGCCTCGCTGCGCACGCTTAGATGTTCAGGGCGACTTGGGCTGTGAGGGCGTCGTCGCTGGGGGCAGATGATGTTGCATGTCGGTTTTGTAGACCGCTTCGTAGGCGTCTGGCGAAACGCTTACCTCGCCCCGGAATGGATTGTCCATCGCCGCGATCAGAGCGATCAGCGTGGCGAGGTAGAAAGAAATGACACCGCTTAAGATGAGATGGGGCAGAAGCTTCATCTCCAGCATCCAGATCAGCAAGATGTTGACACCCGCGCCAATGATGACGACCCACCAGAGAATTGCCGGGATGCCGGTGGTCACCGAGTTCAGTCGCTGTCGCCGCGCTTCGGAAAAGGCATTGAACTGGCGGTAACACTCGGCATGGAGTATTTCCTGTCCCCTGGTCTTAGGCTCGAATCGGGTCAGCATCTCCTGGAATTGGTTGATCATCATGGTGCCCTTGGTGGGGACGATGCCCTTCTTTTGGTCGGGCCAGACCTCATCGATGACGAATCGGGCGTACTGGCGGAGCTTGGAAGTGAGTTCTTGCCGGTTGGGTTCCGGATATGCGGAAACGTCGCGATAGAGGGATGCCAGCTTCGTCGCCTCGTCCACCACGATCTTCTCGACGTCGGAGAAGTTCTGGTACGACGCCAACGCCAGTAGGCCCAGCAAGATGCCGAAATAGACGCCGTGCGCGCCTAACAGGTACCCGAGAATGTCGTTGAGCCCGCTTTGACGCCGCAAGAACGCCCGCAAGAAAGGTCGAATGAAGATCGTCCCGAACCAGGTGACGCCCACGAAGAAGGCGCAGAACATCGAGACCATCGTCCAGGTCTGTAGATCGTAAATCCAGTAGAACATCGTCGTCACCGAGGCCGTTTCTTGGGGTTCACTGGCACCCGGGCGAGGTCGGCGAGTTTCGGCAATTGAGGGCCGTGTTCGTCATACATCTCTCGCCTCATCGAGCCGTCTGGACTGCGCACGAGGTGAGCCTACCATGGCATCGTGCCCTTTTGTATTCAGAATTTGTGTCGAGTATCTGGCTCCTATCGCACCCGGCAAGACTCTACCAGGGGGACTTCCGGCCGACCGGCGCAGAGCGGTTCGAACTCCCTAAGAGACGAAGCCGGCGCTCGGAAGAGAGCTGTGCGGAGATTCGGGCCGGACATGAACTGGAGAGCCGTCCGGTCAGCTTCCGGATTTGTGCTCGAGCTGCTGACGCAAAGCCTTGGCCTCGGGATGGCCCGGGTCGTCCTTGAGGACCGCGTCGAGAGTGCCGCGGGCGACGTCGCGCTGCCCCAGGCCAAGCTGGGCTCGCGCCAGCTTGACCTTCAAGTCATTGGGCTTCTTAGGCTTAAGCTCCAGGGCCGTCTGATACTCTAGGGCGGCCGGCGCGAACTTATCGCGGGCCGACAGTGCGTCGGCCAAGAGAACATGGACCGTGGAGTCGTAGACGTCGATGTGCAGGCATTCCTGGGCCCACTTCTCGGCTTCGGGGGCCTTGCCGGCCTCGAGGTAGCGGCGGGCCAGCTCCTTGCGCACCGAGAGTTCGTCAGCGTCGTTGGCCGCGATCATGGCCAGGTCGTTCAGGAAGCCTGCCGTCTTGCCCAGCCGCATGTGCACCCGGGCCAGCCCGGCGATCCACTTGGTCTGATACGGGTCGTCCTGGCGCGCCAGTTCGTAGAGTTTCTCCGCCTCTTCGAGCTGGCCGGCCTTCATCTTCAGGTCGGCCAAGAGGTCGACGACGCGCTCATCGGGACGCTTCGGGTCGAGGGCCGGCTCAAGCAGCGCGAGTGCCGCGTCGTCATCGCCGATGGTCTGCAGTAACCGGGCCTTGACGTAGCTGGCCAGGGGATGATGGGGACGCAGCGAGAGTGCTTTCTCGGCCAGTGGCCGGGCCTCCTTGTAGTCGCGGCGGGCATAGTGTTCGTAGGCCATCCGGGCGTTCAAGTCGGCGTCCTCTGGGTTCTTCTTGAGCTGCCGCTGGAGGGCCGAGAAATCAGTCGGTTTCTCCGCCTTGACCCGGGTGCGAAGCGTCGAGACGACCTCGTCGAGATAGGCCAGGTAGGCCTTCTCGAAATCAATCTTGTCGACTCCGAAGCTCTCGGTGATCGCACGGTCGGTCGCCACACCGCGGCGATAGGCCATGAGCATCTTGATCAGCGCGTCGTCGCCAAACCGCTTCTTCATGTACCGCGCATAGAGCTGAGCCTGGCAGTAGGCCATCTGGCGATCGTCGGGCTCGTTGGGGCGGATGAAGCCCAGATTGATCGTGTCCAGGTTCAGCAGCTTCGTCCGCGTGGGGACCCGCTCTAAGAGCATGCGGTTCCATTCCTGCGGGCGGGGATAGCCCTCGCTCTCGACGGCCAGGGCCTCGGTGTACCAGTGGGGAATATTGAACTCGGTCTGCTGCAAAGTGATCACGTGGACCAGCTCGTGCTTGAGCACGCGGGCCCAGTTGTACGCCTGGCGCGTGGACCGGGGGCTGGCGAGGGCAACGACTCTTCCCGTGCAGGCCCCGACGGTCGGGATGAACGGCAGGCCAATGGTCCGGCCACTGAACCACTGGTGGTTCTTCATGATCTCGATTTTGGTCCGCCCCGGCGGCGTATAACCGAACCGGCCGGTGAGCTCAACATAGATGGATTCCAAGTACTGAGCCATGTACTTGCCCAGGAGGGTGTCTTGGGTAGGCTCGACTAGCACGCTATAGTGTTCGGTCAAAACCGGGCTGTACGACTCCATGTGCTTAAGGACCTTCATCATGTTGTCGGCCCGGACGTTGAATGGGTCGGCGGCGAAGGCTTCGTCGAAGAGGCTCTTGGCCTCAGCCTCGCGGCCGATCTGCATGTAGAGCATGCCCAGGCCGATAGGGGCGTCAGGGCGTCGCGGATCGGCCTGAACCGCTTGCAGGAAGGCAAGCTCGGCAGGCCGATACCTGCGACGGTCGGCCAGCCGCTCGCCCAGCGCCGCGTAGAACGTGGCCGGTCCGGCGCTATTGGCAAGCGCTGAAAGCTCGGCCGCGGCCGCGCCGATGGGGTCGACTAAGAGCCGGCAAGACGCGGCCAGGCGGGCCAGGGCGTCCTCGTCGCGCCGGTTCAGGGCCACGGCCTCGAGTGCGGACTTGCGGGCGTCGGCGAATCGTTCATCAGAAATGTTCAAATCGCACAAGAGAACATGTGCCGGGACGTAGTGAGGATTGATCGCCAGCGCGCGCTCCACCTTGGCCCGGCCGGCGGCCAGGCGGTAGCTCTGCAAGTCGGCCTGGCCCAGCGTCACCAAGATCTCGGGAGCCAGCGGGTTGATCTGCTGCGCCCGCGCCAGCTCTCGTGCCGCGGTCCGCTCGTTGTAACCGGACAGGAAGAGCTTGCCCTCCAGCCAGGGCGCCTGCCAGCAGTTCGAATCGGCGCGGAGGGCCCCCTCGTAGATCTCGTTGATCACGTCGTTGAGCGCTCCGCTGAGCTCTTCGCCCCGGGCCGCGGCTCGGTAATAACGCTCGGCGGCCTGGCCCACCAGGAGCATTCCCTGAGCGCTCCGCGCCAGGTCAGGCGGGCGTGAGTTGTAGTGGTCGACGAACCACTTGCAGGCCCCGACGGCCTCCTCAAGCTGGCCCCTCGCCTCGAGCAAGCGGGCCGCGACCCACCGGGCCGGAAGGTGGTCCGGATTCGCTGCGAGGGCCTGCTTCACCGAGGCGTCGGCCGCCTCCCAGTCACCCCGGCCGAAATGGAGCTCGGCAAGTCGGGCCAGGACGTTGGCGTTGCTGGGCTGCTCGGTGAGGATCGCTTTGAGGTTCGCGATCGCCTTGCCGGTCTCTCCCTGGCTGGATTGGCACTCGGCCCTGCCCAGGGCGATGGCCGCTTTCAAGGACGGAGCAAGCCCTCCGGGCTGTTTCTTGGCCTCGTCCTCGGCCGCCGCGTACGCCTCATCGGCCTCGGCATAGCGGCCGTTCTGAAGGAGCCTGCGCGCCGCCTCGGGCTCCTGGAGCTCGACTGGCGGCTTCGTCGGCTCCGCTTTGGGAGTGTCGACCTTTCCGCCGGCCTGAGCCGGGACCAAGAGCATGGCCAGGACGATCGCATGGACCATTGCGGATTCCTCCTCGCGTGGCTTGCTTCACCGTAACAAACTGCAAGGAGGAATGTCACACCACTTCAGCGGGCGTGAGTTCCTTCGCGGACGCTGCGTAGCAGGTACGTCGTCTTGGCCTGCGACTCGTAGTAGGTCCGCATGATCAGCTCGGATTGGATGCCCAGGAGGATGCTCATACCGCCGGCCAGGAAGAACATGAGGGCCATCGTGGGAAGCGGGGTCTGGACGAAGGTCTTCGGTTCCAGGGTGGGACTCCACCAGAGAGACGGCCAAGGAAAAATGTACTTGAAGTAGAGCATCGCCAGCACGCACAGGAACCCCAGGGCAAACGACCAGAGACCGAACCGACCGAAGAAGTGGATCGGCCGCTGGGCATAGCGCTGGAGGAAGCGGATCAAGATCAAATCGAGCACCACGTTGAATGTCCGGCCCAGGCCGTACTTCGTGGTGCCGGCGGTTCGCGGGCGATGGCGCACCACCTGCTCGGTGACTCGCGCCCCTTGCCAGGCGGCGAAGATCGGGATGAACCGGTGCATCTCGCCGTAGAGCCGTACGCCGGCTAGGACCCTGCGGCGATAGGCCTTGAGCGTGCAGCCGAAGTCGTGCAGCGCGACACCTGAGATCCGCGCCACCAGGCGATTGGCGATTCGCGAGGGAATCTTGCGTGAAACCATCGCATCGCGCCGATCTTTCCGCCAGCCCGAGACGACGTCGTAGCCCTGGCCAAGCGTCTCCAGCAGCCGGGGAATGTCGGCCGGGTCGTTCTGGCGGTCGCCATCCATTGGCACGAGAATTTCGCCTCGCGCCAGATCGAGCGCCGCCGAGAGCGCCGCGGTCTGGCCGCAGTTCCGCCACAAGAAGGCGACGCGCACGTGCTCGGGATCACCCGCCTGAATCGCCTCGAGCGCCGTCGCCGTCCCGTCGATCGACCCGTCGTCGACGAAGATCAGCTCGTACCGCAATGGGAGCGGCCGCAAGACAGCGTCCAGCTCGGCATGCAGCGGACCGACGTTCTCGACCTCGTTGAACACCGGAACTAGGACCGATAGATCCAAGGCCGGCCAGGCGCCGCTATCCGGTGGAGCGATCACGTGGTTCATCCCTGGATGTACCGCGGCAGGTAGCGCCGGCTGATATGAAGCGCGTCTCGTCGCGACTCGAGCGAGCCCTCAAAGGCCCGGTCCTCGACCTCGATGGCCACGTCCCCGGCGTAGCCGGTGTCGCCTGAGGCGCCGACGAACGACCCCCAGTTGACATCGCCCAAACCGGGAATCTTGGGCGTATGCCAGGGCTTCGGATACGGCTCGGCACTCGCAAAGCCCGCCTTGCAGGCGAGGCTGAGCACCTGCTTGAAGGTGTACTCTGGAACGATGGCCGAGACGAAACCGAGCCTCATGACGATTTGCCCTGGCGGCTGGAAACCAGAAGTCGAGAAGTCCAGCATCAGAACGGAGTGATGCCAAAAATGATGCCCACGAAGAGTCCGACCACATGGGCGGCATTGGCCACCCGCCCGAGCAGCCCGGTCATGCAAAGCACCAGCCATAAGAGCATGGTGGTGATCGTGTTGGGATGCAAGATCAGGCCTGATTCAGGCTCGTATTGGCCCTTCATCCAGAGGTAGCCGAAGAGGGCGTAGCAAACGCCCGATAGACCGCCGAAAAGGTGCAGGCCATCCGCACTAGCCCGGTCCATGTAGAAATACTGGCCCAGGTTCGAGATCACAGCCGAAACCAGGACGAGAACACCCAGCCGCAAGGTCCCCCGCCGCGACTCGATCATCGTTCCTTCGAAGGTGATGGCCCAGCAGTTAAAAAGGATGTGCCAGATGCCGAAGTGAAGAAATATGGGACTTACCAGTCGCCAGATTTCGCCCGAGAGAATCGGCTTGAGGCCTTCATCCTGCCCATCGTGGCGCAAGGGTGTCATCATCAGTGCATTTATGACTCGGCCGCCCCGCGGCGACTGTTCGAGCACAAAAACCACGACGGCGATTGCCACCAGGGCCAACGTCAGCGGACGCTGCCGCAACAAGAGCCCGGTCCACTGCGCGCTCACTTCGCGGAAGTTCTTGCGGTACTCGCGATCGAGTTTTTCCTGCTGGCGGCGCAGGTCGTCGGCCCGTCGGCTGGCCTGGTCGAAGCGGGGATCATCGGGACGGCTCAGGTAGACTTCCAGCTCGTCGCGGGCGCGCGGTACATGGTCCTCGTTGTAGATCCACACAAGCCAGCCCTCGGGACGCTGGTCGAACCGGGCTTGCATGCCCAAGGCCACCAAATGATCGCCGAAGACTTGAGGATCGAAATTCGCGGGCAGTGTACCGATCTGGCGCAACGGTCATTCCCCCGGTGGCAAGGCAGCCTCACCGATGCGCCCCGGCCGGCGTGGCCTGGCTAACGAGCAGTCCGCAGGGCGCGAATCTCCAACAAAATAACACAGGAGGGACTGCGGTTCACCCATACTCCGTATTCGCGGTCGCCGGGCCCATTTTCATCTCGGCCTGTCACAACCAGCCGGCTGCCACGAATCGTCCCTGGCAAAGCCATAGGCGAGGGCAGTTGGCCAGCTTACGCCGGTCGTGTTAGGATGTTTGAGAGGCCAGCCGAAGAGTCCTGGGAGACCGCTTGCATGTCGAGTGCTCGAACCGTCACCGACGCGCGCCCGAGGGACTCGATGACGCTTGACGGCGGCGAGGTTCTTCCAGGATTCTCCGTCGCGATCGGGGACCTGTTCCGCAAGCCTTCCAGTCCGCATCGCAGCAAACCGGCTCCGAAACGCAAAGGGTGACGCCCGGCGCCCCCGGATCAAGCGGGGAGAATTCACGCGGCCATGGCCAACTCGGCGCCTCGATATCGCCTGGTGATCTTCGACGCGATCGACGATCCTCAAGAGCTGCGCCCGCTGATCTGTGGCGTGACCGGCACGCACCCGACCGACGTCGTCCAGTGGCTGGCCCGCGCCCCGGGGGTCTGGCCTCAGCCGCTGGACGAACTGACGGTTCGCAAGCTCTTAGACGGGCTCTACGAATTCGGGGTCGCCGCCGAGGCTTGGCGAGCCGACCTTTTTCCCGAGCTCAGCCCGGCCCGGACCGTGCACCGTGCAGCCTGCCTGCATCAGGGTTTACGCATCGACGGCTTGCGCGGCGAGCCGACCCACTGGGTTCCCTGGGATCGCATCGACATGATCTGCGCCGGCAAGATTACCCTGGAGGACGAAGTACGCGACGTCCAGTCGCCGCGCTGGCCCTCCACGGTCTTCTCCAGCATCCGCGCACTCGCCTTCCAGAAACCTCGACCCATGGAACGCGTCGCCCGCTCGCATCGAGTCCCGCGGGACCCCGTCGGAGAGGCGATCATCGTCCGCCGTGATCCGCGCATCGCCTTCCGAGTCGTCGAGAACCAGATGAACTACGCCTATTTGGGCGTGCGTCTCCAAAAATCGGCCGCGGAAAACTTCCCGGTATTCCTGGGCGACCTTTGCGCCGCCGCCGCCCAAGCCTATCTCACCCCCTCGACGCGCGCGCTACTGGAGCGGCGCAACCCCGAGGATTACGAGTTCTCATCGTCCCAGGCGTTACTCGAATATGCTACGCACCGGCTGCTCTGGAGCTGGTATCGCCGCGACGGCGACGCTCGGGCCGACCATCCGCCAGGAGGCTCCAAAGGGTCCGAAGACGAAGACACAATTGCGGACACCGACATGGACGCAGACTGGAACGACGGCGGGGACGAGACCCGGGAGGATGATCCTCGTTGATCGCCGATGGATCGCCTCGGGTACTGCGCTTTGCCTGCAGACTATTCGACAGCCGCACTCAAGAGCGGGCTCAAGCGACACCGAGGGCGGACTTCCGGCAACGTGAGGTTTCGCGACAACAACATCCCCCTGCGCTTTTCAATGAAGGGGAGGATTGCTAAGCTTAAACGTCTTGCCGCCGCGGAGGCCCGCGGAACGCCTGGCGATTGCCGCGATGCTCGATCGGACCGAAGACCTCACCGTCCCCACGGTTGCGGCTTGGGTCCTGTCCCCCAGAGGGAGCTTTGGCAGGACGGGCGGATTTCCGGCGGGCTGCTCCGCGATCGGCATAAACCCTTGATCAGTCACGTAGGAGAGATGCTCCGGTGCCGACCAACGACCACTACCTGTTCACGAGCGAATCCGTATCGATGGGCCATCCCGACAAGATGGCCGACCAGATCTCCGACGGTGTTCTCGATGCTATCCTCGAGCAGGATCCGTATGGCCGGGTCGCCTGCGAAAGCCTGCTGACCACGGGTCTGGTCTGCTTGGCCGGTGAGATTACCACCAAGGCCATGATCGATTACCCGTCGATCGTTCGCCAGGTCGTGCGCGAGATCGGCTACACCTCCAGCGACATGGGGTTTGACGCCACGACCTGTGCCGTTCTGGTGGCGCTGGGCAAGCAGTCGCCCGACATCGCCCAGGGGGTCGACGAGAACGCCGAGCAGGGCAAAGACATCGGCGCCGGCGACCAGGGCATGATGTTCGGCTTTGCCTGCAACGAGACGCCCGAGCTGATGCCCCTGCCGATCGCGCTGGCGCATCGCATCATCCACCGAATCACCGAGGTGCGTCAAAACGGGTCGATCCGCTGGCTGCGGCCCGATGCCAAGAGCCAGGTCACGATCGAGTACGAAGGCTTCACGCCGTTGCGGGTCGACACCGTGGTGGTCTCGACCCAGCACGCTCCCGACGTCTCGCATGCGGAGATCGTCGAGACCGTACGCAGGGAAGTGATCGAGCCGGTCGTCCCCCCGGAACTGATTACCGGCGAGGTGAAGTACCACATCAACCCGACCGGCAAATTCGTCATCGGCGGCCCGCATGGCGACTCCGGCGTCACCGGCCGCAAAATCATCGTCGATACCTATGGCGGAATGGGCCGCCATGGCGGCGGCGCCTTCAGCGGCAAGGATCCGACCAAGGTTGACCGCTCGGCTGCTTACATGGCGCGGTACGTCGCCAAGAACATCGTCGCCTCGGGGCTGGCGCAGCGTTGCGAGATCCAGCTTGCCTATGCCATCGGCGTCTCCGAGCCGGTGAGCATTCATGTCGATACTTTCGGAACCGGGCAGTTGCCCGACTCCCTGATCTCCGAGATCGTCCGCCGGGGTTTCCCGCTGACGCCCTCGGGTATCATCAAGCACCTGGACCTGCGCCGGCCGATTTACCGTAAAACCGCCAGCGGCGGCCATTTCGGCCGCACCGGGCCGGAGTTTACCTGGGAGAAGACCGACAAGGCCCAGCTCCTTCGCGACCTAGCGAATCACTTCGCTCGCGAAACCAGCCTGGTCTGATCGCTCGACGATCAATCGGGCAGGCCAAGACGCGTGGACTTTCTGGAAGGCGAGACCGCTTCCGCCTGCCCGGTTTCTGGCTAAGGTTCGAGAATCGCCATGTCTACGTCCGACGAGCTGGAAGCCCGTACCATCGCGGCCTTCAAGGCTCGGTTCGGAGGCCGGCCCACGAGCCTCGGATGCGCGCCTGGCCGGGTCGAGCTTCTGGGCAACCACACCGACTACAATGGCGGCTTGGTCATGGCGGTCGCCATCGACCGCCTCAGCGTGGCCCTCGGCCGCCCGGTCTTGGGACGGACCTGCCGCGTTCATGCCCTCAATTTCGACGGCGACGACACCTTCGATCTCGACCGGATTTTGCCCGGAGAAACCGGAGACTGGACCAATTATGTCAAAGGCGTGATCTGGGCCATCCAGGACGCGCTCGGGCCATCGCTGAACTCCGGCTTTGAACTGGCGATCGCCGGCAATGTGCCCATGGGCACTGGGCTCTCGAGCTCGGCGAGTCTCGCGGCCGCGGTTGCCTTTTTCCTGCTTCAGGCGGGACTTGTGCCCGGGCGCGCGGTCGCTCGTTACCAGGGCGAAACGGCCGGGCCGGCCCGCATGGATCTGGCGAAGGTTTTGCGCCAGTCGGAGAACCATTTCGTGGGCGTCGCTTCGGGGCTGCTCGACTATTTTTCCTGCCTTTTCGGCCGGGCCCACCACGCGGTTTTCCTGGATTGCCAGTCTCTCCGGTACGACCACCTCCCCTTGGGTCAGCCGGGGCCGGCGATTGTCGTCTGCAACTCCGGGACCAAGCGCCGGCTGGCTGAGAGCATGTACAACCTGCGCCGAGCCGAGTGCGAGTCGATCGTCGGCTATTTCCAGGCGAAGAAGAAGACCGAGCCGATCGCTTCGCTGCGTGATGTCGCCCTGGACGAGCTGACGGAACACTGGGATCGCCTCGACCCGGTCGCCCGCAAGCGGGCCCGTCATGTCCTCACCGAAAACGAGCGCGTCTGGCAGGGCGTCATGGCGCTTCGGGCGGGTGAGCTGGCCGAATTCGGTCGCTTGATCTCCGCATCCCAAGCCTCCAGCCGCGACGATTTCGAGAACTCCTCACCGGCCCTCGACGCCCTTATCGAGGCCGCCCAAGCGGCTCCCGGGTTCTTAGGCGGCAAGCTCTCAGGCGCGGGGTGGGCAGGCTGCACCGTCAACCTGGTGCTGGCCGACCAGGCCGAAGCCTTCGCCGAGTCCGTCCGGACCTCCTACGCCCGCACGCTCGGCGTCACGCCCAAAGTTCACATCTGCCAGGCTGCGGGGGGGGCGCTGGGGCGCGAACCGACCGGAGATTGAGTGTTTTTCCGGGTTTCGCTCACCGATCGTGTCTCCAGACCGTATACCTTTGAAGGGAACTGCCAAATCGGCCAGCCCGAGGATGGGAAGCTGCGCGATGCTCTGGGCACGAGTACTCACCGACCTGATCGTCGCCTTTCACGCCTGCTACGTATCGTTCGTGGTCTGTGGGCAGGTTTTGATCCTCGCCGGCGCCGCCCTGGGGTGGAGCTGGGTCCGAAACTTCACGTTCCGGCTCGTTCACCTGGCGATGATCGGCATCGTCGTCGTCGAGTCCGTCGCCGGGGTTCCCTGCCCGCTGACGGTCTGGGAGAAGCAACTGCGCAGCCGCGCCGGCCAGGCCACCTACCCGGGCGAATTCCTGGGCTACTGGGCCCATCGCCTGATCTTCCATAGCGCTCCGCCGTGGGTCTTCACGCTCGTTTACGTACTCTTCACGCTGACCGTGCTGTTGACGTTCCTGCTGTTACCCCCGCGCTGGCCGCGTCGTACAATGAGCACGACCGCCTCCGCACCGTCCCCCTCTGGGGATCTCCGATGACCTTCTACACGATCGGCTACGGCGGCAGGCGTCCCGATGAGCTGCTTGAACTCCTCACGCGCTACGCGATTCGCTCGGTGGCCGATGTCCGCATCCGTCCCGACCGGTCGAGCATGGGCGCCTTCAGCCGCGCCCGCACGCCCGAAAAGGGCATCGATCGCTTGCTCGCGACCGCCGGCATCGCGTATCGGCCGATTCTCGAGCTCGGCAACCTGTTCCTCGAGCTGGACGACTGGCGCGGGCCCTATCGCCAGCTTCTTCACAAATCGGGCGAGCTGCTGGTCGCACGGTTGGACACGCTTCCGGCCCCTTTCTGTCTTCTCTGCGCCGAGAAACGCGTGGCCGACTGCCATCGCCTGATCATCGCCGAGTACCTCGTCGATACGCGGGGGTGGGATGCGGAGCATATTGAATAGCCGCGGACTGAGCCACGAGGTCAGCCCGGTTATACGCTGGCGCGTTTGCTATGCCCACCTACTTCTACGAAAAATTGGCTACGTTGAGCGTCTCTCGTCTGGGGCCCTGGGGCCAACTCAGGAAGCATTAGTCTCTCAAGAGCGAGCAGTCCAAGGGTTTCGAACGCATTGCCCGCCATTTCTGCTTGCCGCACGATCATTTTCTGACAAGCCTGGGCCTTGATTTGAGATTTCCAGTCGCTAGGCTCGATGCATGGGCGACATCGACCGGGGACTACAAAGGCGCGAATTGTCCCCACCCTAAATTCCCTGTAGAACCCAAAGATTGGTGACCAACTATGGCGGACCCGGGAAACCCTAAAACGTTGCGTCATCTCCGAGACCTTCTCTCGCTTGACCACACTCTGAATGGCGGTGTGTTATTCGGGCTCGAGGGTCACATCATCGAGGTTCAGGCAAGGGCGATGGAGGTCCTCAAGAACCCCGGGCCCTGGCGGGGTGTGACTCACGTATCTGGAATGGCAAAAGTGCCCATCAGGGAGGCGCTTGATCGGATCGCGGGGTCCTTCGCCAAGCTGCGGATCCCAGATCCACAGGTTCAGATACAAATAAACCTTATACCCCCTGCTATCGAGAAAGACGGAACCTGGCTCGACTTGCCGCTCGCCATCATTATGCTGCAAGCGTCTGGATACCTGCCCGACTTGCCGGAGCACATGGAAGGTGACTACATCTTGGTAGGCGAGGTTGGTCTTCACGGTGAAATTCGAAGAGTGCCGGGTATTCTTTCAATCGCATATTGCGCAAAGCCTGGCCAGAGGTTGATCGTCCCGTATGGCAATGAGAAGGAGTGCGCCCTTATACTGGCGAAAAAAGGGCACGAGGGCTGCGGGATCTACCCGGCCGCCACACTTGAAGAAGTTATCAGCTACTTCAATGGAACGGGGAGGCTGGACAACGCCCTTCGACAAGGGATTCACTTCGACAATTTGATCCCAAGGGCGATTGACCTTGGAAAGATACGAGGGCAGCACAGGGCCAAGGAAGCGGCCTGTATCGCCGCGGCTGGTGGCCACAATCTGCTGCTTATTGGCCCCCCGGGCGAGGGGAAGTCACTCTTGGCCAGCGCAATCCCAGGGATCTTGCCTCGACTAACAGACGAGGAAAAAGTGGAATTGACGAGAATCTACTCCGCTTACGGAGCCCTCGAGCAGGACGGGGTCGCAGTCACCCGACGCCCGATGCGATCGGTACACCACACTGCATCACGGCAATCGATAGTCGGCGGCGGCTCTAGAATTCCTCGACCAGGTGAAATCACGCTCTCCCATTTGGGAGTTCTGTTCCTTGACGAAATCGCCGAATTCCCAACCTCCACAATCGAAGCGCTCCGGCAGCCAATCGAATCCGGTGAGATCGTCGTTTCGCGTGTCGGTGCAACGCTGAGCTTTCCCTGTCGATTTACGCTGGTGGCCGCAATGAATCCTTGTCCATGCGGTTATTTCGGAAGCGATCTATGTCGGTGCAAGGACACGGACGTTAGAAAGTACCAAAAGAAGCTCAGCGGGCCGATTCTGGATCGCATCGATCTTCAGGTCGAGATGGAACGCCTCACGACGGAGGAACGGTTCAAGGCGCCCGAGGAAGAGTTGTCACAACGACTAAGGCAGAAGATCGAGAAGGCTCGGGAAATGCAAAGGAGTAGGTTCTCAGGAAAAGAAATTCCATACAACGCCGCGATCCCGGGCGGCTCGGTGCTTGATTACTGCGGGCTCAGCACAGAAGCGATGTCCCACTACCGAGAGATCATTGACAAGAATACACTTACAACCCGGTCCATGGACCGTCTGGCGAAGGTTGCCCGTACGATCGCGGATCTCGACGGCTCTTCGCCTGTGCTTCCTCAGCACGTCAATACGGCTTCAACTTTTGTCGTTGGCGGTTTGCTCAGAGACCAGTTTTGACTCATCTTCTACAGTAGTTCGCCCGTTTTTGACGTAACTTCTTTCGCGATGGGCCGAGATTCGTCGTCGAGCTAGATTCCTGGTGCCACGTCATAGCCAATTTACCCATTGATTCTCTGAAA